>CAWDCQ010000048.1:0-84618 GCA_963800775.1 uncultured Methanomassiliicoccales archaeon
GTCGGTTTGTAGAGCACGATGAACTTGTCGTTGGGCGTAGACGGTGTCGTTGGACCCCATTTTGCTGGCGACGATGGGAGAATCGATCCCTCCGTAGGTCCAGAAAGATCCATCCTTTCCGATCTCGGTGACTGCGTCATCCGATTGAACAAGTACGCCCGACTCGGGGTCGACGTAGCTCCTGGCGGTTCCGGTGACACCGGTGTCGGTATGCAGAGAAGGGTGCCGTTCGAATCCAAGGCAATCCCTGGCCGTCCGATGACACGAACATCTCGGTTCCGTTCAGTTCGTAAAGGGATCCTCCCCAGGTATCATTGAGAAAGGTCGTCCAGCTGGAGCTATTAGATGGGTCCACCTTGAAGACCGATTCCACATTTTGATGCTGGCCGACGGTTCCGCAGGCTTGGCATTCGAAAAATGAAGGGGACTGAGCGTATGAATCGTACGATCCGCAGAGTGTCCACATCAGATGACCAGACATGTCATATCCATCGGTGGAGATTATGTCCGAGACATAACGATCAAGGACGATCGTTCCGTTCTGGCGATTTTCGCGCTGGTATCGGGATAGGGGCCGTCCTCCTTGCATGGCATTTTCCATTCCAAAGAGCCATTGGGGCTGATCATCAACAATTCCTCGGAATCGAACACGTCACCTGGGAAAAACTGGTGATAACATAATGGCTAATGGCATGCATGAGCAGCACTTCGCCGTTTTCCCAACCTTGATAACTTAAAATGATCCGTTCTCGGTGAGGTTCCAAATGACCGATCCTCCTTCTATACTGTATATAGAAGAGCAAGAGACATTTCGCTCGGACCACTGACCGTATGTTCGGCCATCGTCGCCCACGAAGAAGCTCTGGATCGGAGGGCACGGGGTCGAGGACATACCCGCGACCGTCCAGGCTGATGCAGTTAAGGTAGTAATTGCCACTTGCTGAAATGTTGGTAAAATAAACAGAACCATCGAAGACCTGTGGGCCACTGGAATTTGGGTCGAATTCGTGAGACCATGACTTGCTCCGTCCCCATTGACCAGAGAGATGAGGTGGTGCTCGGTATCGGTGAATATGGCCGGATTCCATCCGACATGATCAGGTCCATCTGGGGTTCATAGCTTTGAGTCACCGGCATCTCCCAGCTTTTCTCCCATGCCTCCGGTCCGGGACTCCTGCGCGGCTATCCAGCCGTAACCGATTGCCGACAGGATCACTACCAAGATCACGATCGAAGATACAAGAACCATTTTGTTGTCATCTATTCGAAATCCCAAAATCGTTACCGAACTATCCGAGACCTTTGTAATTATAAGAAGAGGATTTGTCAGAATAGCATTCCTGATAACGAGTTCATGCCTCAGGTCAGGTCCATCCTATGGCGAGGATGAGCAACATTCGATGTTCTTGATGTGCCAATCGACCGGTAGTTAATGTTAAACCGTTATTGTTAACAGCAATATCGATACATGATATTCTATTATTCACTTACTAAACAACGTGATCAGAAATGGATAGAACCGTAATGCATTGGTCGTCATAAGCGATGTATCTAAAAAACCAATGTCAGGCCAAGGAATTCTTCAGTATGGTCAGAACCTCGGAAAAGTCCTGGAAATCCCTGTGGATCTTTCCTTCTTTTTCATCCATTATCCTGGACAATTTGGAACCGGTCACGGAAAACACCGATATCCGCTGCCAGTGCGCCCTCGCGATCTGAGGTGCCATCTCCGAAATACCAGACATCTTTTTTCATTTCCTTCAGGACATTCACATAATCTTCTTTGAAGGTCTTCGAGAAGTTTCCGCAAACATGTGTTTCGGAAATTCTATCGAGATCCCATGGTCACGCTTCTGGTTCCGGATACTCTTCTGACGTTGGTCCATCCGGACTTGGCGATGGTGTGATCGATGTAGAAATCCAGACCGGCCTTCACTATGGTGAACTCGATCTCCTTCGCCTTGCAGAATTCTATCAGCTCGGCGATCCCGTGTCTTAGGCCCACTGCCGCATCAAGACATTCGGATGATGTCATCCTTGGGAGCTTTGATCAATTTGAACTGATTGATCATGCAGTCCTCGAGTGTCATCTTGCCTTCTCCCAACAAGACGTCAAAAACCTCCCATTTTCCGGCTGCGAATTTTCTAAGCGCCAATTCGGCCGTATCTACGGTGATGATCGTTCCGTCAAAGTCGCAGACGATGCTCAGGTGCACAAACTCAGGATAACTCGGACCTGTGATATAGAATTTCTATCTTCTAGAGTTTTGCGGCTATTTGCTTATTATGAGGAATATCGACTACTATTTTTTGTTATTATGAGGATTTATGTTATTATATAATTAGTAGATAATCTTATATTATAGAGAATATAATATTACATTATTCCGTACATGATGGGAGTATTTACTAATAATATATTAGGATACCATTTATTATCTAGCCTACAAGAGTCTCCTGCAATCGGGCATTATTTGCTAATGACCTCCATAAAGAAATATATGGTCATGTGCTTGTGTCTAACAGACTTGAGATAATCTCCTGGCATCAAAACTGTAAATAGTGCTTTTAATATTATATTTTATATAAATATAATGATTTAAACATTAGATACTAATGAAACATATATTAATAAGAGTATGTTATTATTATATTATAATGACATAAATAGTTATCACAACATTATAAAATCAGAAATGGAAAATCTAAAACAGGAATTGGGCGACCTGCCACGTTGCTCAGTGTCACGGGCGTCACGTTTCACTGCAAACAGTGCGTATTCGGTTTAAGGTGACAGCTATATTCGAACCCAAACTCCGGACCGGGTCAACATTTTGGAAGCAGCTCGATTCCGAACCCTCGGATTTCATTGGCGGACAAATCCCGGCCGATCGGGCCTTAAGGTCTGTTCCCGGCGTTGCATTCGTCAAAATCTAGTTCTTTTCGTGTCCATTTTTGTCCTAAAAATAAGTCCTGTTGCTCTCAGTTCTCATTCTCAATACGCCGCAATTCTGCCCATTTTCTCCCATGCAATTGTGGGCAGGCCGGCTCGTTTCGGTCGGACCGATAATTGTGGAGATCTGCTTCGATCGGCGGGATATTCAATTTAATCCGGGTGACGAGCTCAAGTCCCGTCACGATCTTCAGGGAGGTGCTGGACCGAAACAATCGTCGCCTTCTCTTCGAACAAAAGTAGTGGTGAGCCACAATATAAATATCCATAATGTGATTTATTGAGCCAAGTCTGCACCTCAGGTGCGAAGGAGATGGGATACGAAGATGAAGGCAAAGATAGCGGCCGTAGTGGCAGTACTCATCTCCCGATTTTGTTTGGGTTCTCTGGTCACGCCGGCGCAAGCTGCAACAGGAGCCCAATTGCCAGATGTTTCCTGGCTTAAGGGAACGATAGACAATAAGAGTACGACCCAACAGTGGTTGTCCGAAGCCGGTGGACCCGTCTGGATTCTACACATTAGCTATTTCGACTCGAGCTTGTCGGTCCTGATGTATGCGACCAATTCAGGGGGATCATGGAAGACCACACAGATCGCCGGAACCAACGACGGCATGTTCAATTCGATCGCATCGGATAAGAACGGAACCATTCATCTGGCATACTATGACAGCGCCAACAACAAGCTGTACTACATCAATAATTATGGCGGTTCCTGGTCCTCGCCCAAGATGATCGATGCAGGCGGCAAATACGTTTCCTTAGCGGTCGACTCGGCGGGAAGCGTCCATGTGGCATATCAGGATTCCAATAGCCAGAAGGTAATGTACGCGGACAACACCGCAGGGTCCTGGAGCTCGCCGGTCGTCGTGGATAACACGGGCATCTCAGGGCAAGGGATATCGCTTGCTGTAGATTCGTTCGGTAAGAGCTACATAAGCTACTATGAGAGCATCAATTCGCAGCTCAGATTCGCCACCAATGTCAACGGAACCTGGGTGAACGAGCAGGTCGCAAACACCGGATTAGTGGCCCCTTTCACTTCCATAGCCATGAACGATTCGACAGCACATGTCATGATCGTTTACTATGACCAGACCCACCAATCATTGAAGAGCATTTTCGGATCGAGCGGATCATGGTCGCCCCCGATGACGATCGACTCGATCGTCGGAGCGCCATTCTCCTCGGTAGCGGCGGACTCGAAAATGGGAGAGCACGTTGCCTACTATGATAAGGTCAACGGGGCCTTGAAATACGCCATGTTCGTGAATGGGACCTGGCAATCGCAGACCATCGATACCGGGGCCTACTCGAACGGGGTCCTTTCGATCAAGCTCGATTCCTATGACCGGGTCGACGTCGCATACATGAGCGCGGCGAGCCACCTGATGTACATCACATCGAACGGCTCAAGGTGGTCTCTGTCCCCCTTGGAAACAGTGGGCGACGTGGGCTCACAGAGCCTGGTTGCGGTGGACAGCTCCGGATACACGCACATCGTGTACATAGACCGCACCAACGCCTCGAATCCCGAGCTGATGTACCTCACGGACATCAGTGGTTCATGGCAGGATGAACTGATCGCGAACCATGCCACAGCACCGTCGATGGCGTTGAGCTCCAGCGGCAAGGTGTACGTCAGTTACATGAACAACAGCAGCAGTCAGACCCTCAGGTACGCTACGAACGCGAACGGCGCCTGGGTCGAGAACATCGTGGACTCCGGGAACGTCGGATCGGTAAGCTCGATCGCCCTGGGCAATAACGGCACCATGTTCATCGCCTACCGTGCGGACAGTTCTTCGAACCTGTTCGTGGCAGAATATGCTAACGATACTCGGGTGGGGATCAACGCCCGGGATACCGACCACATAACCAACTCCAACATGACCCTGCTCTTGGACTCCAACAACAAGGTGTACGTGGTCTACACCACCTCCCAGGGCCTTAAGATGGTAACGAACAAGCAGGGGACCTGGTTGACCTCGATAGTGGATGCCCGGGTGGTCTCCGGTCTTTCGGTGCTGATGGATTCCCACAACGATATCCAAGCGGACTATTACATAATCGGCACGAACGAACTGGTCTACCGGACCTACGATGGCAGCGCATGGTCCTCCAAGGACACGGTACAATCCGGGGTGGCCGTCGCCGGCACCTCCCTGATGCTCGACTCCAACGGAGAGCCTAGGATCGCCATCTCCGCCATCGGCCAGACGAACAACTCCCTCAGGGTGATGGAGAAGGTCGGAGGGGTATGGATGAGCTCCGATGCGGACACCTCCAGTATCGGTGCGTCGGTGTCTGCGGCGGTCGACAAGTACGACAGATATCACGTCGTCTACTATGGCACAGCGACCCAGGACCTGCTCTATGCGGTGTCTATCACTACCCCGACCAGTCCCTCGAACGTCAACGGGACCAGGGGAGATCACTTCGTTCAGCTGTCCTGGGCAACACCCACATCGAACGGCGGAGCGGCCGTGACCAACTACGTCATCTATCGCGGGGAATCGCCTGGGACCGAGACGTACCTGGGACAGGTGAGCGGCACCACGCTGCTGTACGATGACACATCCGTAACGAACGGCAATACGGAATACTACACAGTGGTGGCAGTGAACTCGGAGGGCGCGTCGGTGGCCTCCCACGAGTTCGCCTTGAACCCGTACAGCACCTCAAGCACCGCAGACTCCTCGTCGCTGATGCTGCTCATCATAGCCGGCGTCATCGCCATCGTGGTGATCGCTGTCGTGGTCATCGTGATGATGCGCAGGGTAAGGCCGAAGAACAAGTGGAAGCAGTAGCGGCGAAGACTGAGGCAGGCTTCAAACCCCTTCAACCCTTTCCATATTTTTCATCATCCTCACGGCCCCCATGCTCAGTTATAAATCCATTTTCAACATAGCTATGGCCGACATGGGTGACGATTGGACCGAGCTCTACCGGCCAAAGGGCCTGAAGGACGTGGTAGGGAATCCTAAGGCGGTCAAGGAGCTGAGGGATTGGGCGATGTCCTGGGAACAGGGCAGGCCGACCGACCGGGCGGTGGTGCTCAAAGGCCCCCCGGGCATCGGCAAGACCAGCACCGCACTGGCACTGGCAAGGGACATGGGCTGGGGTGTGGTAGAGATGAACGCCTCCGACCACCGGAACGCCGATTCCATCCAGAGGATAGCCATCCGGGGAGCGGTGGCGGAGACCTTCAGCGACACCGGCGAGTTCCTATCCAGCAAGGACGGGAGGCACAAGCTCATCATCCTGGACGAGGCGGACAACGTGTTCGGCCGGGAGGACCATGGCGGGATCCCGGCGATCGCCGAGCTAATCCAGACCACCAAGCAGCCGGTCATCCTGATCGTCAACGACCTTTACGCCCTGAGCCGGCGCAGCTCGGCCATCAAATCGGCCAGGGCCATAGCGTTCAGCAAGATCAACGTCAACACCATGAAGGGAGTGCTCCGCCGCATCGCCGAGGACCAGGGAGTGGAGGTGTCGGAAAAGGCACTGGAGCATATCGCCGAGAACGCCAACGGCGATATGCGGGCGGCGGTCCGGGACCTGCAGGCGGTATCGATGGGCGAGCTCACCGTCGGTGACAGCGACGCGAACGTCATGGATTCCCGGCTGTCCACCAAGTCGATGTACGACCTGATGGGGGAGATCCTGCACAGCAGCAACGCCCAGAAGGCGAAACGGACCATGATGGACATCGGCGAATCGCCAGATTTCGTGCTCAAGTGGCTGGACGAGAACATCCCGCTCGAGTACAAGGACCACGGGGACCTGGAGAGGGCATTCGAACGGCTGTCCCGGGCGGACATATTCCTGGGCCGGGTGCAGCGCCGCCAGTACTATGGGTTCTGGTCCTATGCCACCGACAACATGGCCCTGGGAGTGACGGTGGCCAAGAAAAAGCTGTACCATTCCTGGGTGCAGTACCGGTTCCCGTTCACCATCATGAGGCTGGCATCCTCGAAGAACGCGCGCGGCGTGGAGGGGGACGTCATCCTCAAGATCGGTCGCGAGTGCCACGCCTCCAAGGCCCAGACCCAGAGCGACATCCTTCCCTATTTCCAAACCCTGTACAAGGCGAACAAGGAGTTCCGTCTGAGCATGTCCATACGTCTGGACGTGCAGCAGGAGGAAGCGGCGTACCTGCTGGACCAGAAGGTCGATGCGGCTTCCGTCAAACACCTGATGCAGGAGCTGGCGGTAATCAGGGACGCCTCCGCCGGCATCGCCCGGGAAGAGGACAGCAGCCGGCCCAAGTCGGCGGAGAAGAAGAAACGCGGCCGTAAGAAATCCTCCGAGCCGCTGCTGGAAACGGTGGAGCAGGCATCCGAGCCCCGGCCGGAGCCGAGTCCGGTGCCGAAAGAGGAGCCGAAAAAGGAACCTGAACCGGAGAAGACAGAGCCGCCGGCGGAAGAGAAGACCAGACAGAAATCGTTGTTCGATTTCGAGGGCTGACCATGAAGGACGACCTCCGGTCCATCCTGGACAAGCAGGGATACCGCACCGTGGGCGGTCATGCGGCGGTCAAGCTCTGTCACTGGATGAAGGAGTCCATGCTTCACGGACGGCAGTGCTACAAGCAGGACTTCTACGGCATCAGATCGCACCGCTGCCTGCAGATGACCCCGGCGGTGAACGACTGCACCCACAACTGCCTCTTCTGCTGGCGGGTGCGTGGTTTCGAATCGACGGTCCATGAATGGAAGGAACCGGAGGAGATGCTGGGTGCGCTCATAGAGCAGCAGCGCAAGCTGGTCTCCGGTTTCAAGGGCGACCCCCGCTGCACCAAGCAGATGTGGGACGAGTGCCGCGAGCCGAAGCAGGTGGCCATATCGCTGGCCGGCGAGCCCACCATGTACCCTTATCTGAGCGATCTCATCGCCCTGTGCGAACGGAGGGGAATGACCACCTTCCTGGTGACCAACGGCACGTTCCCGGAGGTACTAGAGAAAATGGACTCCCTGCCCACCCAGCTCTATCTGACGGTGGCGGCGCCCAACGAGGAGCTGTACAAGAGGCTGTGCGTGCCGCGCATTGAGGGCGGCTGGGACAAGCTGATGCGCACGCTGGAACTGTTCCCTTCGCTGGCCACGAGGACCGTGATCAGGCACACTCTGGTCAAGGACTGGAACCTCGGCTGGGAGAAGGAGTACGCGAAGCTGGACGCCATCGCCGACCCTCTTTACGTGGAGCCCAAGGGATACGTCTTTGTGGGTGATTCCCGGCGCCGGATGAGCATGGACAATATGCCCTCCATCGCCGACGTGATCCAGTTCGGGGAGAAGGTAGCGGAGGAACTGGGCATGTCCGTGGTCAGGAGGAAGGACGAGAGCCGGGTTATCCTGCTAGGCGAGGAAGGCAAGGAAACGAAGATCCCCGGTCTCTGATCACCGCACGCTCTGGTCCGATCGTCCGCCACCACTTCCGGTTTATTATCCCGTCGGTATGGAAGGAGCTACCGTATGGGAATGATCGATGTGCCAGCCGGCGGAGGATGTTCGGCGTGCTTTATGACGATCTCGCACACCGCCGATCGCTTCATGCCTCGGTCAAGAACCCTTTCTCCAACAATCTCCTGACCATTGCTACCAGCTCACGCGAAGTTTCCTCGGCCAAGAACTCGTCCAGCGGGTCGTTCTTTTCTTCAAGGATCCCGGAATCGGACATCATGGTATCGATCACCTGTCTGACCGTCCTCTTGCCGTCCACCAGGGCCAGCAAGGGTACCACCGAGGGCTCGACCTCCAACATGTATCTGTTGTTCAGCTGAAGCAGGAACGACTTGTCCGGTACCTCGTACTGCCTGACTTCCACACCGGCGGAGGTCCTAAGTCTCATGGCCAGGATGTCATTTTCTTCCATCTCATGGGGGTGATGCCCAGCTCCTGGATGCGGGAGATGGAGAACCCGATGCAGCCGCCCTGGCATATCTTGTCCTTGGCGTACTGGCACTTCGCGCATTCAGCAAGCGGGTAGACCTTGTGCTGGAATTGGTCAAAGGCATGATTGAAGAAATCGAACGCCTCCTTGAAGGACCGGAAGTCGTCCATGTTCTTGTTGAACATGTTCGCCGTCCCGAAGCACCTCCACACCGAGAGGTCCGGTCCGATGTCCAGGGCCGGGAAGCACACGAAGTTGCGACGGGGGTCCAGCACTTCTTTCAGCATGAGCTCGCCCATCTGTTCCTTCGTGAACATGCATATCGGAACCGTGTTGTCGAGCTTGACGCAGACATCGGCGGCTTCCGCACGCTCCACGAATTTCATGATCATGGGGGCATATTCATGGTAGTCCTTCAGAGGAATGTGCGAATTCTTCGTCTGACCGACCACCACCGGCATAGAAAAGCTCAGCCTGAGGTTCTTTATGTTCTTCCTGGAGACGAGATCGAAGATGTACTCGTAGTTAGGGTCCTTCTCGAAGATATTGAAGCTCAGGGTCACATTTCCCCTTTCGCTCAAAGCCGAGAGGTTTCTCTCGATCCTCTCCCACTCCTTGTCCGAATATGTCCTCCTGCTGTCGATGTTCAGCAGGAACCCCAATTTTGTGGGGGATATCTTGGTGAACATATCGTTCTTCGAATCGTCCCACAGGGCATTGCTCAGGACGTTGAGGTTGAAGCCGCTGTCCAGCAAGGTCCTCAGGATCTCGTCGAACTCCGGGTGTACCGTGGGTTCCCCGCCGGCAAGCTGGATCGTGTCCGTCTCGCCCTTACCGAGGAATTTGATGACCTTTTTCAGGTCCGGTAAGGTCATGTCCTTGTTCTTCTGCTGGTCCGAGTATGACCGTATCTTTTCCTTGGCAAAGCAGTAGCTGCAGGATCGGTTACACCGCATGGTGATGAGTAGATTGACCACGAATATTCCTCCGTAAAGAAAGGGAAAAAGGTTAAGGGAAGGGATTTAGCGCGATCTTGTTCTCGCGGCTACCTGTTCTACTTCTCCCAGTCCCGCCACGCGGAAATCGGCTGGGTACCAGATCGGTCCAACCCTTAGGTAGGTCAGGACATGAGTTAACTCGCTTACCTTCCATCTCGAGAGGACCGTGTCGATCGGATAATATATCGGGCCCGGAGGTAGTCTGATATCGTTGAGGGAATCGATGAACATCGATGTCCTCTTGATCTTCTCAAGATGTTCGTTCGTTATTTCGAACCCATACTTCTCTCCCACGGCCTTCGGGTCCTTCAGGAACTCTTCCCTGAGGTCCCGGTTCCTCGATGCCTTCAGGAGAAAATCTCTCATTTTGTTCTCTCTTTCTTCTGCCATTTTTGTCACCTTACTGCAACATGACGATATCCATCGCCACTGCCAGATTGTTTTGAGTGGCGGCTATTTTAAACAATACGAGGATTCGAATATTTGACAACAGAATCGAAAAAATAAGAATCAGAAAATCTTTTAATACCGCAAGGCCCAAGAATTTTGAATCCTGATCCTATCTCCTAACAGATGAAGTCGATCCCGAATCAAATATCCTGACGTTGCTGGACAAATGACACTGGGGCGCGAGATCGATGCCCTTTGATCATTTCCTGCCAAATGCCCGAGGTCTCCGTTCGCTTCTTTAAGGTCCGAAAGATACAAACCGGAGATGGGATCGACAGGTCCTCCGGGAATTCATAAGAACTATCGTGCCACCCGGATTGGTCTAAATAATGCACGGTGCGCTTATCTCAATCCATGACCGAGGATAGGAAGCGCTGCGAGAACTGTTGGGTGATGGTCGGGATGGAGGTGGACGTCTGCCCTAACTGCAGTCATCCCTTTCCGCCCGAGGAACCGGCGGGCGGGCCGGTTCAGGAGGTTAAGAAGAAGGAGCCGCTGCCGATGAAGATCAGACCACTGGTCGGGCGGCCCTTCAGGTTCATCACGCTGTCATTGCTGTCGTTCATCGCCATACTGACGTTCATGAACGCCGAGGGGCTTAAACTGAGCGGCCTGAACAACGGAAACTACATCCCGCTGGACCTGGTGGGGCTGATCCCGGCATCAATGCTCCTGGCAGCTATCCTTTCTTACATCGACTACCGGAATCCGATGATTGAACGCCAAACGTCCAGCCCCAGCATCGGGGCCGGATTACTTCATCCGGATGGTCTCTAGGTTCATCGGGGGCGCGCGTCGCCACGTTGAACTTCTGTACAGCGCCGATGCCAGGTCCGAGGCACTTGGACTCTTCCCCGTGGCCGATGATGATGCGTTCCGGCTTGGGCTCGAGGGTGGCGATGTAGTTGATGAGCTGGCGCCGGTCCGAGTGGCCGGAGAACCCGTCGATCGTCTCCGAGTCCATCTTCTGCGAACCGACCGAGTGATCGGCTTCCCCTTCTCCATCATGGTCGAGGTCCTTGACCCCTCTCTGGATTTATGCCGATGGTCCCTTCGGCCTGATAGCCGACGAACACCAGGGTGGAGTTCGGGTCGTCCGCCCAGTTCTTGACCGTACTCGAGGACCGGGTCCGCCGTTCATCATGCCGCCGGTGGCGAGCACGATGCACGGGTCCGGGTCGTGCAGTATCTTCTCGCGCATGTCCTGCGAGTCGACCCGCTTGAATATGTCGGAAAGGAACGGGTTCTGGTTCATCTGGAAAATCTGGGTGCGCAGCTGCGAGTTCAGGAACTCCGGGTAGGCGGTGTGGATCGCCTCGCTTCCCAGATCATTCTGTTCAGGTAGACCGGGAGCTTATCGATCTTGCCGGTGCGGACCAGTTCCTCCACCACCAGCATGACTTCCTGGGAACGGCCGACGGCGAACACCGGCACGACGACCTTGCCTTTGCGGTCCAGGGTCCGGACGATGATGTCCCGGAGCTGGGTGGATGCCTCGACCCGGCTCGGCTGGATGTCGTGATAGCCGCCGTAGGTGGATTCGATGATCAGCGTCTCCAGGCGGGGGAACTTGTTCACCGTGGCGTTGAACAGCCAGGTGCGCTCGAATTTCATATCTCCAGTGAAGGCGATGTTGTACAGCCCGTCCCCAATGTGGAAGTGGCAGACGGCGCTGCCCAGGATGTGCCCGGCGTTCTGGAACGTGAGCCGGATGTCCGGGGCCACGTCGGTCGTCTCGCCGTACTTGAGCGGGATGCAGTGCTTGACCACGTCCCTCACCTGGGCGGACTCGTAGGGGCTCTTCTTGCCTTCCGAGTTTGCGACCTTGATGTAGTCCAGCTGCAGCAGGGACATCAGGTCCCTGGTGGGGGCGGTGCAATAGACCGGTCCGTCGTAGCCGTACTTGTACAGCGCCGGCAGGAGTCCGCAGTGGTCCAGGTGAGCGTGCGTAATGACGACGCAGTCGATCTGGTCCAGCGGCTGGATCTCCGGGGCGCTGAAATACGGCGTGGCGCCGTCCGCACCCACGTCCAGACCGCAATCGATTAGGTCTGGAGTCCCTGGTGGACAGAAGCGAGGCCGAACGTCCCACCTCACGGAACCCGCCCAGCGCGGTCAGGCGTATCCATGACTCGCCCTCGTACTTTTGCCGGGCCAGTTTCCGCCCGGTCTTGCGCAGGAAGTCCTTCCTTTCGGTCTGGATGTGGCGCAGGTAGGAGCGTATCTCGGACACCGTCTTGGACGGGATCGGCGGCGCGCGCACTACCTTGGGAGCCCAACCGACCTCTTTCTTGATCTCGTTGAGCACCGCGCCCTGCTTTCCGATGACCAGTCCGGGAGCGATCGCCTCGATCGTCACCTCGCCGGTCTCCGGTTCAAAGAATATGTCGGTGATCTGCGCCTCTTCCGGAATGATCTCCCGGATCCGCTTCTCCACTACGTCCGGATCGGCCAGCAATGACGCGTCCGGCCTGATTGCGACCCGTCGCCGGAGGCCTTGGGCCAGCTGGCGCACGATGTCATTGTTGGAGGCGAATGCGTCCATGTCCTTGGTGTAGATGACCACTACCGGGCCCTCGAAGTCGATCGAGGTGATATTGATGTGAGAAGGTACTATCTTGCGTACCTGTTCTCGGGCATCTTCCAGAATTCTCTCAGCGCTCATGAAATCAACTTTGTCTGGTATTAACAGTTTTAACAATCAGGAATGAGTTTGGAAAAAGGGTTTAGTTCGGCTTGGGCACGACAATGCCCATGCGCGAAGCCCGCTTCGAGATCTCCTCATCGGAGACCTCCACGTACCCGTCCTTGGTTATGGTTATGATCGCCATACCATCACCGCTTGCCGAGTCCCGCTTCATAGCGGCGTTCAGGGCGCGGATGGCCAGGTCGATGGCGTCGGTCAGGGGCAGGTCCTTCTTGTAGTGGTCCTCGAGGACACCGTACGCGTACGGCGAGCCGGAGCCCACCGAGATGTAGTTGTCCGGGATGGAGCCGCCTGCGGCGTCCAGGGAGTACACGTGTCCTCCCTCGCTGTCGTGTCCGCCGATGATCAGCCCGACATAGAAGAAGCCCTGGGAACCCCCGCCTCTCCTGAGGATGTTGGACATCAGCGTGGCCGCTGCCTTAACTGACATCGGGGCCTGGCGTCTGAGCTTGTACAGCTCAACCTCTGCCTTGACGAAGCGGGCGAGCACCTGTGCGTCGCCTACCAGTCCGGCCGTGGTGAGTCCGAGGTTATCATCGATCTTGAAAACTTTCTGTGTTTCCTTGTGAGCGATAAAGTTACCCATTGTCGCGCGGTGCTCCGAAGCTAGCACTACTCCGTCACTGTTGACGATTCCTATGGTGGTCGTACCCGTCTTTGTAGCCTCTACCATACATTACACCTTCCAGAATTGGTAAAAGGATGAACAGACAAATTCTGTCACGACTCCAATTGGGACTTCTCTATATATAGATTTTGCCAAATGGCTCGGTCATGTAGCGTCCCAGGTCGGCTCAGCTCTTGCCGCTGGGCCCAGTCTCAGGCTTCTTTCCCTTGGCTTTTCCTTCATCCACATCAAGGTATCTCGCCGCGAACTCGCACAGGAGCAGGGCGGCTGCGATGCCGCCAATGATGCCGGTCACCAGCCTGAGCGTGTTATTGGACTGATAGCTTGACACCGACTGGAGCCCACCGTCCAGGAGGATCGGGATAAGGCCCAGGGCGAGCAGGTACGGGTTGACCCGCCTGACGTACAGCACACCGATCAAGCATCCCAGTAAGCAGGCCGATGGAGAGGCCGATGTCCCGCGAGCAGACCGGGAGCTCGTTGCCGTTGAGGTAGAAGGACCGCGCGGCGATCTGGTGGCATTCGATGTCGCCCATGGTGTAGACCACGTCGGCGAACGGGTTCATCCTGGCCTCCTGGGCAGGATTGTCCAGCCGGCCCACTGCACCGGAAAGGTCCTTGACGCTGCCCGTGGGCAGCGTCAGCGGGGCGATAAGCAGGACCGCCAACCAGGCCACGAATATGGCCAATACCGTCAGCTTCCACTTCTGGAACGGGGTCCTGTGCTTGCTCATGCGTTCCCAAGCAGTCGCTCCCGGGTAGATAATGTTTCTGAATTTCATGAGCTCCAGCACGGGGGCCGACCGGGCGGAAGTAACCCTGGCCCGGGCAGGTCGATGTCTACGGATACCGCCCCGCCGAAACATCCCGGGGCGTTCGCGATTGAAAAAAGCAATGTTCATCTAGCTCTAGGGATTTAACCATCCATCATGACCGAATTGCCAGAAGAACTGGTCCCGCTGAAGCGATTCCATGGCCACCTGGGGCCGTACGTGGTCATCGGATACCGGATGGGCAGGCTGGCCCGGGAAAGGTTCGATGGCAAGATGACGGCGGTCGTCTTCGCCGGGAGGCATCCGCCCATGTCCTGTCTGATCGACGGGGTGCAGTTCACCACCGGATGCACCTTGGGGAAGAACAACATCGTGGTCCGGGAAGGGCAACGTTCCGGCGGTCCATTTCATCGACTCGAAGAAGACCCTGGAGGTCCGGCTGCTCGATTCCGAGCGGGTCCGAATTGACGGCACCATGACCAAGCACAACGAGGAACAGCTTTCCGTCGACATCCTGAACGCCGACGAGAAGGACATTTTTTGGGTCACAGAAGTTGGGTCAGGCCTCCCCGAGCGGCTAGTGAAACTGAAATGAACACGATCAGCGCCACCGGCGCCTTGGTGAAGAACCGGTAGGCGACCTCGGTCCAGCTCTTTCCGCCCAGCAGGAACACGGTGAAGAAAGAGACGATGAACGTCAGCTCGACCACGTAGATGCCGCCTATCAGAGTCATGTTCTGCACCGAACCGGAACCGGGAGAGACCGTCCCGACCAGGGCGAACAGGCTGCCGGTGATGCCCAGCACGATCGGTGCGAAGATGGCGCTGGTGGATGACATCATATCGACCACGCTCTGCAGCTTCTCCCGGACCTTGGACTGGCAGGAGCGCAGGTCGGAAAGGTACTGGGCCAGATTGAGCGCCACCTTGCCCGCGGCCTCCGGATCGGAAGCGGCGCATTCGGCGACCGTGAGCAGCGCATCCCTCACCAAGGGGGACATCCTTTGCAGGATCGCCTCCTCGGCGATGATGGAGCGGAGGTCCCGTCTGCTGGTCAGCGACCGGTAGATGGCCTTCCGGGCGAACTCCCCGAACGGTGAAACCGAGCGGGTGCGGGCCACCTCCTCGAAGGCCAGGTCGAAGCTGGCCCCGGTCGTCATCCGGTTGCCGATCTGGTACAGGGCGTTGACGAAGTCCTTCTCCTCGGCCGGGACCTTCAGGGCGGCAGCGTGGACCTTCCGGTAACGACAGTAGAAATAGGCCGAAGGCACGCACACCCCTATGATCAGCACCAGCTCCGGGAACGAACCGCCCAGAATGAGGGACAGGAAGACCATCGTTGCAACGTAGAGGGCGATCGTGGCCAAGGACCTCCGGTCCAGGGGAATGACCGGCCGGCCGACGGACTGAAGCGGGTTCCGGGACAGGGTGGAACGGGCATAGAGGAACGAAGCGGATGGGAACACGAGCAATAGCAGCAGTGCCAGCTCGAGGTCCGAAACGACCGGTCCGGCCTTCGCCCCCGTGCTCACCGACGAAACGCTGCCCAACGTCAGCAGCGGCACCAGCGAGAACATCATCACCGGCAGCAGGATGCCGAACGCGAAGAACACCATGGTGGGCAGCGAGAGCGAGGCCACATAGCGTTCGACCCGGTCCTTGACGCCGTCTATGACCAACGTATTCGCCTTGTCCAGCAGCCGGTCCATGCCTTCCCTGGTGGACTCATGAGTGGCGGAGATGAACAGGTGTATCGATTGACGCAGGCTCTCGTTCTCCTCGTCCAGGGTGGAGGCGAACTCCATCATGGAGGCGGGCAGGTCGGAAGATACCCGGGTCAGGACCTGCCACAGGATCGTCCGCAGCCGGAGGTTGAGCGGACCTTCCCCGCACTGGGAGGCGAACGCCACCGCCCGGTCCAGGGAGGGTTGGAGCTGCATGCTCATGGACATCGCCCCGATCACGGTGGGGGATTCGCGCAGCATGTCCAGCCCTTCCCTTTGATGGATGCGGCGGGAGATCCGGTAGATCGGGAAGGCAGGATGACCAGGATTAGCAGGGTCGGCACCAGAAGATACGCCAGTACCTGGATGCCGAGAAGCACGGAGGAGAGCACGACGACGGCGGCACCGATGGCCGCAACGGTAAGGAAGACCGAGTACGCCCTGCTCCGGAGCGATCCTTCGGTCACCCCGTTCCTCTTCATCCATTCCAGGTGGGCCGCGGTCCGCTTGCTCTTGAACGCCGACACGAACCAGTCGGGAGCTTTGCGTCCGGCGACGAACGGGGAAGGCATCTCGCATCCCCCCGGGAGACCATCAGGGAGAAGTCCCGGACGATGGCGTCATCGTCCCGTCCTTCGAATCCACCCGGGCCCAGGGGACTCGTTGCACCTGCAGGTCCACTCCGGCCCGAGGCACTCCATCCTTCCAGCACCGGCAGCGTCGACCAGGACCTGCCTCATCCGGGCCCGGGCGTCGATGTTATGCATGGCCTCCTCGTAGCTGATGTTCCAGGAGGAGGCGATGCGGGCCACGCATTCGGAGCGCAGGGAACGGTCGAACACCGGGACGCCGGCCGCGTTGTCGAACACCACCAGCCGGTTGAACTCGCCCACCCCCCGGGCCCGGGCGCATTCCGCCATCTCCACCACCTTGCGCTCCTGGCGTTGGCTTCCGGCGACCCGGTTGAGGCCCAGGGTGATCACCATATCGGTGGCGCTGAACGCCTCCCCGGAAATGCCCAGGTCATGGACCACCCGTTCGAACACAGACCTTGCCGAGTCGCCGTGAATGGTCCCCAGCACCGAGGAACCGGCCTTGCCGGTGCGCATGCTCTCGTAGAGGGTCATCGCCTCCTTGCCCCGCACCTCGCCGAGGACGATGGCCGACTCGCCCAGCCGCAGCGAGACCCGCAGCGCCTCGTCCGTCCGGTCCTCCCGGTCCTGTCCCATCCGGTTCTCCACCAGCATCGACTGCACATTGAAGCCGAGACGCTGCATCTGGCGGCACGGAAGCTCCATAGTGTCCTCGATGGTCAGGATCCGCTGGCTTACCGGGAACTCGAAAAGGGAGGCGGAGAGCAGCGACGACTTGCCGGAACCGCGGGCCCCGCAGAACAGGATGGTGCTCCGGCCGTCGATGAGGAACGATATGAGTCCGGCGGTCACAGCGTCCATGGTCCCGTTGAACATGAACCGAGGCAGCGTCCACACGCTGCGCGAATGCCTTCTGAGCGCCAGCGCCGTGCCGTTCGGCGAGAGCGGCTTCCCAATGAACGTGGCCCGGGCATCGAAACCCGCCACGTCCGTTTCCAGCACCGGGAAGGCCTCCGAGAACGGCCTCCGGCTGTATTGCCGGAAACGCGAGACCGAGTCCTCGATCTCGCGTGGGGACGCGACGATGTTGGTCTGGCAGCGGACCACCGTCCCGGTCCCCCTGATGCCGCCCACGGTGACGTGGATGGGATTGTCCTGGCTGGGGGCGTCGACGTAGACATCCTCGATGCGGTCATCACCGAGCAGGACCTCGAACAGGCCGAGCCCTATGGTGTAGCGCGCGGTTACCTGGGCAAGCTTCTCCACCGTCGCGGACCTTTCCTTCTCGTCGGGACCGAGAGCGATGTGGTCCCGCAGGACGATACGCCGGATGCTGCCTTCAGCGGTCTCCTTCACGTAGCGGCGTAGCTCGTCGTAGGAACGGGACAAGTCCGCCGGGGGCCGGTTGGAAACGGATTCGATGGTCTCCTGGACAGCCAGCGACCACTCCTTCGGGATGTTGTATTCCCAGGGCGTGACATGGTAGTAGGTCTGGGTCCCCTTCGATAGTATCTGCACCCTGGAGTCCGAGACCGAATAATCCTCCGCCACCGTCGCCCCGTTCGCCTGAGCGGGCAAGGTCCAGCACTGGGAGAACCGGGGGCGTTTCATGCGGTCCCGGTTCAGGAGCTTAAGCAGGGACCTGGGGACCTCGTTCTGGCGGACTGCTGCCGGATCGACTATGATCCGGGGCATCATTCCGAGACCCCCACAATGCGGAACGCCTCTTTGGCCACGGTCCGATCGATGCCCTTGGCCAGCGTTTCCAGCCTGGCCATTACCTGGGCGGTGGACGCGGCACAGGTATAGCATCCCGGACGGATGCTGGCGGTGACCGCCCGGCGGCGCAGGTCCTCCCAGGGCATAGGAGCACGTTCTGCGATGGCCGCGACCAGCTTCCGGGGGTCGTTCGGGCAGGACCGGCATTGCTCCCCGGCAGGAACGTTCAGGTTGCTGGAGCGGCAGGCGCGGACCAGTTCTGCGTAGGCGTTGAGCACCCGGACGCACCCTTCCCGGTAAAGCGATTCCCAGTCGCCTGAGAGCACGACCTCTCTTACTTCAGTCTGCTCGGCTAGGGCCAGGATCACTCCCCTCAGGCAAACGATGTCGTTCAGGTCCATGCCCCGGGGGCAGCCGCGGCAATCGAACAGCAGTCCGTCATCGGTCCGTCATGCACTTGCATCGGGACCCTTTCGGTTCCGCCGCCTGGACGACCGGCCTCTTTGCAACCAGAATTCGTTTTGCCCTCATACTATCTGCTACAGTGACGGTCGTCCCGGGTAATCCCGGTTGCATGTAACTGTAAGCTACATCTGCGAGACTGGCAAAATCAAAAGGGACAAGCTCAGAGAACAAGTAAGCGGACTTCTTGAGATGGCCGGCGTGAGCTCAAGACGGGGCAACGTCGTAGTGATCGATAGCTTAGGCTCTGTCTCTTCATTCCTTAGGCTGTGATGTCCGGCCCATTATGGTTCGTGTACACACTCGAAGAAAACTCCGTTGAGGGCGGCATCAAGGGGATAGTAGTTGATTCACGGATGATGGATATGCAAAGCGCGTAATGATGAGAAGATATGGTCTAGCTTATGCGAAGGCTCTGAGTCCATAATTCCTGCATTGACCTTGGATCTGTTCCGCAAGAATTCAATCAAGGCCTTGGCAGTGGATAATCAGTTCCGAGCGGCGTCCCGATAAATAATCAGCATCTATTCATACTGGAATTACAAAGATACGCGTTTTAGATCGGGAGTTCAAATCTCCTTGGGCCCACTACATTTGCCAGCGTTTACCCTATCTTCCTGTTCTGGTACGACGGCGGTACAGAGTGACCTGGCTGCCCTTTTTGGGCAGCGAGACAGTTTGGCGTTGAGGCAACTCGGTTCTTCGACGCACAACGGCGCGGAGAGCTCATTATCATTCTTAGCGCAGCTTCCATCTCTCTGGTGACGAGACCTTGATGTATCAAAGACCGGCCGAACGTCGAATCCTTCTTCATAATGACGGTTCATTGAATCTAGCCACCGACAATATCGTTGTGGAGGGACCTCGGGGCGTACTTCATTCGTCCTCTTTTCCAGATATTCCCGGGTGTTCCTGTTTTAAGGGCAAATTGGAAATCAACGTTTCACAACATGATCTCCACTCGCTTTAGGAAATGTCATCATGACAGATCCATAGACCTCTGGCAACGCCTGCGCTCAGTTCTTGTTCTTTCCTCTATACTCCTTGTTTTCTTTCCCGAGCGCAACAGGTTAGCGGAAGTTACCGTTCCAATCATACGGTTTCAAGTTCTTTGAAACGATTGGACAGGCTTGACGATATCGGGGCCCTTCTTACTCTGTTCTATAGTGTCATCTTCCGAGGCGTTGTTAACTCTTCGTTCTAAATTCTTCCTCTGACGGCCCATTATGAACTCTTCACGATATCTCCCGATCTTTTTGGTCCCGGTCAATTTTCGGCTTGATGATCGAATTAGGACGGGCGCTACCGCAAGGGTTACAACTTCCTCCTAAAACCCCCCTTAATAGGAGAGTCGCAAGTAAATATAGTTTAATCGATATAAAATAAAGTATAAAGGCCGTACTACGATGTTTCTATAGTATAACCCCCTGTAAATTTTGGCCATTTTCTTCATTCCAGTCAACTTATTTCTTTCCACGGCATTCATCATAATTATCCCTATATTGTGCCCCAGACTCTGAAATACAGTGAAAGAAAACGACCACGCCTATTATATATTAGAGTATTCTGGCGGTATTTGCCATAAAAAGGGTCGATAACCATTTTGTTTAATAATTGACGTATTTCTTAACAATACAATCGGCCGATGTATCTTGAAGGATTGATCCTCGATTGGTTCTGGGGAAAATAGTATCATATTAGGTCCTCCGTTTCCATTTTTGATGGCCCCATAGGAAATTGGATCGACAGGGTATTCCGTTTTTCATCAAGACACCACCGGGAAAGGGGCTTGGTTCTCCGATCGGGCGGAAATGAGAATGAAATTCTATGCTGGGATTCGGGTCAACCCCTTACTGAACTAAAGATCACCCTTCAGGAAGTTCCACAACACTCTACTGGAAAAAAAGGTAATTCAGTTGTAATGATCTCGGGAAGTGAATTGATCCCGGGTCAATATTTGGAGATGATACGTTATTTTCACCTGCTCAATACTGGAATGGAACCGGGTCTATCAGTTCCTCATCAATAAAACCGTGTTTTTCGAGAATTTACGTGTTTTAGAATTCATATCGATCTGAACAAGGCCAAAATGAATTGGAAAACGATATTCCTAAGCCATTAACCACCATAAAACATAGTGGGAAGAATAGATCATATCATTATTAAATGTAATACAAAAGTCTTACTAATGTAATACATTATACCCATCATTATGAGAACAGGTCATTATTTTGGAAAAACAAAGATCCCTAAGAACGGCGAGAAGAAAGAACGTTCGAAGGTGGTGGAGGAGGTGATCGAAGAAAGGAACGAACTGACGGAACACTTGATCAGCGATTCACCGAGCGTTCTCCGGTTGACGCCTGCTGAAGAAGGGAACGGCTCTGTCTCGATCCAAGAACACTTGATAAGATCTCTTACACCAACGGAAACGATCTCCCCGGTGGTTAACAATAAGATCGGAAAAGGGAACAGACGGGGCAAGAACACCGTCGTGGTCAGTCTCCAGATGCCGATCGAACTGGTGAATATCCTAGACGAGATAGCGGATGCCGGGGCATTCCGCAACCGTTCCGATGTCATACTGCAGGCAGTGAGGGCATTCCCCGATGTGAGCCGGCGTATCTCAAAGCTCGAATCAAAGAGATCGCCCAAGATGAAATAGAAAATGACCGTTCTGAAAAGTATCCGGGTTATCTTCTACCAAAACTGGAGATTCTTGGATCGTCAGATCCTCATGGATAGAAGTCCGCAATTCAATGGACACTTTGATATCGGATCAATCATCGTTTCTCCGTCGCGAGCGATCATAGGATCATATGCATTGTTGTGGTTAAATTATCGGCAAGCCTGACCCGTTTTAAATTAGAGGTAACGTTAGATCAGCAAGACCTGGTGGCCACTGATTTTTCCTCATCAGCTTCAATTCTTCCGGTTCTCACCGCTTCTAATAGCGCTTCGTAATCCTTCAGGTTCTGCCTGGCATATTGCTGGGCGAAAGAAGCCAGCGACCTATCGAAAACATCACCCTTTCCAAGGTATCCCGATATCATCGCTGCATCGCCCGAACGTGCATGTGCCTTTGCCAACGCCATACTGCAAATCCTAGCGTATATTGACAGTAGCTCATAATTGGCCTCGACATGATTGAAGAGATAATTTATGTTCCTAGTTTGACGTATGTAGTAATGTCGCTCATTTATCGTAACCCAGCCCAGCATGATGTCACTATCCGCCTGGATCATCCTCTGACCCTCGACGACCCTTTGTCCCTGATGTGAGTATTCGCTCTTAGCGACATAAGGTTCGTACACTGAATGGGCTGCTTCCTTTATCTGCAAGAACAAAGGATCTTTGGCCTCGGCAAGAAGGGGCAAGGCCCACTGGGTCCCTATGCTCCCAACGCCTACTACCTTTATGGCAAAGTCCTCAAGGTGGTATCGGTCGAATAATATGCGGGGGGACGCGCTTAGGGAATGGCGATACTTTCTGAAGATCTCATCGATATCCGGCCATGCATTATCTTCCTTCAAATGGCAGATTAGGGGCGGTTGGTCGATCAAATGCATGTGTCCTTCCACGGAATTGGATATCTTCGGGTATGAGCGAGGGGTGAGCCGCCACCTCTCGGTCTTCTTGGCTTTTTTCATGGCCTTCAATGAGCCTTGGTCTTTGTCTACGGACAAACCCATGTGAAGATCCGGCTGGAAGAACCACATTTCCATTACGTGCATCTTCGCTAGCACGCTCATAAACTCACGATAATTCTTGCCGCAGATGACCGCAAGTTCCAGGCAATTTCGTTCCGATAGCCGTCTTTCCATCCCGGAGACGTAGAGACTGGCCGCTAGCCTCTTCAGGTCCCATTCCCATGGTGCTCGAATCGTTTCATCGAAATCATCGATATCGAACACGACATTCCCTTCTGGTGTGGCAGAGAATCCAAAGTTGGCGATGTGACAGTCCCCACCCGCCTGAACATGGATACCAGTGATCGGAGTTGCGGAGAGATCATAGGCCATCATCGCCCCCGCCCCCCTGAGATAATTAAAGGGGCTCTGGGCCATCCGACCGTGACGTATGGGGAGCAGCTCCGGCAACCGGACCTCTCCGTTTCCAGCATGATATCTATCGGGTCCGGGCGGTTCGAGGACGGTTCCCAGCAAGCATGATCGGTCCTCGGCACATTCTCACGAATCACTCTGCCGATTTGGACGCGTTGTGCCGCGGTAACGAAATCGGGCCTGTGGGTCGGAATGATCCCCTCCCGATCTTCCGACGATTCCCTTTGGCCCTTTACTCCAAGGTTCGCCATTTTATTTTGCCCTCGATCGTATCGTTCCATTGTGATTCCCAAGATATAAAGAAAGTTGTTTGGCCCTGGACGTGGATAATGACCACATAATCGGTTCCCTTATAACTAATCGTAACGATGGTGCCAATTATTTTCTGGAATTCATCCTGACATTGTCATTCAGATACAGTGGATCAGCTGTCAATTAGGTTATAGAATAGATTGAAAAAGAATTGAATTGGGCCTCTGTATTTTTGATGCGTTAATTGATATAGCCAATTGAATCTGACTGACCGTCAGTCTAAGGTTTTCAAATGCCCCGGTCAAAAAAAGCCGCATCCGAACGCCGTCTCGAGTTCATCAACGCGGCCGAGGCTCTGTTCAATGAGAAGGGATTCGAGAACACCTCCATCGACGACATAGTCCAGCGTGTCGATGTCGCGAAGGGGCTGTTCTATTATTATTTCAAATCGAGGGAGGAGCTCCTAGCCGCCATCGTTGATCGGATCCTCGATGAGATGGAAAAGGTGGTCATAGAAGCAACTAGGAAAGAAGGCCTGACCGCCATGCAGCGTCTAAAGGAGATGTCCACATCCTCTGAAGCGATACGGCTCCGGTCAGGAAAGCTTATGAATTACTTCCGTGAGGAGCGAAACCAGGCGTTACATCTCCAGCTCGAGGTCCGCACTATGAAGTTCCTTGTTCCAGCAATGGAGGCGATAATCGAACAGGGCGTCATTGAAGGTGTGTTTAACACCCCCTACCCTAGGGAAAGTGCCATCGCACTATTCGGTATTGAGGGAGTGATGGATCATACCCAAACCGGTACCGATTATTGCGAGGACATGAAGGACCGCTAAGATCATCGCATTCCTAGCGAAACCTCCTGGGAGCTAAAGAAGGAACATTCTCCGAGTTCCTAAAAGAATTGAAGTGCCACAGAATGGAAACTGGCAATTGAACTGATCATATCAAAGGAAGTGTTACGCTGTTCGGAAAGAAAAAAGAAGCAAAGGAAGACGGGGGTCCATTGGCGCCCGAGGAGGGCTCGAAGAACCGTACTCGCTCCCTCATCATGATCGGGCTGGCGCTGGGCATGTTGCTGGCAAGACCTGGACCCGGGACCGGTTGTGGGCACTAGTTTACCCAAGATCGTGGGAGGAATTGGCGGAATGAGCCTGTTCTCCTGGTTGTTCACTGCCTATATCCTCGCCGAGGCAGTGCCATACCCCATGGCCGGAAAGATGTCGGATCGCTTTGGCCGGAGGTCCGTTTTCCTGGTCGGTATCGGGCTGTTCCTTGTCGGTTCGATCGTGGCGGAGAGCATGTCCAACTCCATGGAAATGCTGATCGCCTGCCGGTTCGTGCAGGGCATTGGAGCAGGTGTCATCATGCCAGTGGCCATGGCTACCGTGGCAGATCTGTATGCTCCATCCGAACTTGGCCGCATGCAGGGCCTGTTGGGAGCCGTATTCGCCGTGGCCAGCGTCATAGGTCCGTTCCTTGGTGGTTTCATCGTCGAGAACATGAGCTGGCGCTGGGTGTTCTATGTCAACCTGCCAGTGGGCATCCTAGCGATTGCGCTGACGGCTACGATGTTCCCCAAACATGTAAAAGAAACTACGAAGCGCATGGACTTCCTGGGCATCGCCGCTCTTGCTACCTCACTTTCTACTTTCCTCCTGGTCCTAACTTGGGAGAGACAACTTATTCATGGACAAGTCTGGAGATAATCGGTCTTAGTCTTCTGTCGGTGGTAGCACTGATAGCGTTCATAACGATTGAGCGCAAAGCCGAGGACCCCATCCTGCCGCTACGTATGTTCCATGAGCGAATATTCACTTTGAGCAGCGCAGGCCTGATGATAGTAGGTGTGGGGCTGTTCGGGTAATTTCGTTCCTACCAGATGTTCCTACAGGCGGTCGTCGGGATGAGCCCCACCAACAGCGGGGGACGCTGATACCGTTGATGATCGGTCTGATGTTCACCGTGGTGATCAGCGGGTTCTTGCTAAAGCGCACCGGGTACAAGGTCTGGCTGGTGGCCGGACCGCCCGGTATCCGCAGTTGGTCTATATCTGCTGTCGACACTCAATGCCAACAGTTCCCAGACCGAAGCGATAATTTATACTCTAATAATTGGCATGGGCATTGGAATGGTCATGTCGAACTTCATGGTTGCGACACAAGGAATGTCACGTCTAAGAAGGACATGGGTGTGGTGACTTCGTCATTGACGCTGTTCCGAAGCCTGGGGTCGGCGATGGGGGTGGCTTTCCTCGGCTCGGTCATTAACCGACAGATGGCCGTGGAGCTGGGAAAGAACCTGCCTGCAGGAGCAGCTGCCGTACTGCCAGCTACCGACGTCAACACCCTCGGTGGACTGTTGCTAAATCCGATCGCTGCAGCACAGATACCGGTTCCCATATTGGAAGCCATCCGGCTTTCGTTGAGCAACAGCATGACCTATATGTTCCTGATAGCGGGCGTGATCGTGTTGTGCGCAATCCTTGCCAGCTTGTTCGTAAAAAGCGTGCCGCTGAAGACACCTGATGAGTATCATGAGAAAGAACCCAGTGCGATAGCGTCAAAGAACGTTTACAAGAGAATATTAATCCCTACTGACGGGAGCAAATACAGCCGGTCAGCGGTCGAACATGCACTCAGAAGTTGCCGTAAATCGAACGCTGAGGTCACACTATTGAACGTAATAGACATCACGAAGCTGGCCTGGACGCCCCAGGTACTATCGTCCACACCACAGGCTTCTTCCATGGCCATATCGTCAGATGCCGTGATTGGAGAAGCAATAGCGATGGCTAAGAAAAGAGGCGTAAAGGCGGACACACAGGTCAGGACGGGAGACCCTGCAATAATAATAAACGAATTGTCCGGTAACTACGATCTGATAATCATGGGTACCCGGGGTCTCCACGGATTGCCCCAAATGATTTTGGGAAGTGTTGCAGAAAAGGTCGCCAGAGATTCCAAGTGCCCGGTTAAGGTGGTAAAAGACGACCAATTGGTGGATGGTCGGACCCTTCTAAAATTTTTGAGGTCTAAGAATCCACTAAAGGGTGACGACTAGTTTCGTTAGGGATCGAGCAGGGGGATGCAACTGATGCGTGATTCCCCCGCCCATTCCGTGTTACTATACTCAACGACTTAATTGATTGCGCATAATTTCCTGAGCGAATCATTCTCATCATTCCAACAATTGTACTGCTGAGAGATGACTTCCTCAAGGCTATCCAGATCTGGATAAAGGCGATTGTGGGTGCACAATCGCCTAGTCAGCTTCCAAATCCTTTCGCATGGGTTGAGTTCAGGGCTGTATGGCGGAAGGAACACGAAGCGGAGGTGGTCCTCCACCTCCGCTCTCCATTGCTGATGCAGTAGGGCGTGATGGTATCTGGCATTATCCAGAATGACGATCCGGACCTTATCTTTATTCAGAGGCAACGATTCAATTTGCTTAAAGAACTGCCAGGTCGTCGCGGCATTGAAGGTCCCTTCAGGCCGACAATATATGAACCGGCCAGTGTCGATATTGATCGCACCGAAATAACCGACCGCCTTGCGGTTGGGCTGCATAAAGGCGATCGGCTGCTTCACTTCCGGTGGGATCCACATGTGGCAGGTCGAACCATGGAGCTGAAAAAGTGCCCCATCCATCGCCCATATTTCCATATCTGGGTCGGACCTCAATCGTCGAATGTTTTTTTGAAGTCTTCCTTCGCCTCGGCCGAGGAGCCGAGGATCATCGGGCGGGGTTTACGGTACCGGAAACCCAGCTCTGGAACAGGCGCTGGCATTGCCTGACGCCGATGGTCAATTGGAATCTTTCCTGGATGAAGGCGGAAAGCGTCTTACCGTCCCAGATATCGCCAGGCAGTCCAAAATCGATGGGTGATCTTCGCAGGGCTGCCGAGATCAGGTCCATCTGATCATCGGTCAAACGCGCTGGCCTGCCCGAATGTTCGGCCTCCATCAGTCCTTCAAGACCGTCTTTGTTGAACGCGTTCACCCAGGACTGGACGGTCCTGAGCGAGTCGCCAAGATACTCGGCGACCTGCTTGCAACTGTTCCCTCTGGCAACCAGAAGTACAGCGTGCAGGCGATGATCATATCTGGCGTCCTTGTTCCTGTGGATCTCGTCTTGCAAACCCATTATGATCAATGGCGCATCTGGAATGGTCAGATTCTTCAATCCACCCTCACCGATTAGGGTAGATAACATTCGCAACTATTTATGACGTTGGGTATAGTTACGGAAAATTTTTTTGCCACTATTCTCATATAGTGGTTCCATTGTCGATCATTCTTTGGAATTTCGTTAATTAAAATATCCGGATTCCAAAAGGATTTTCCTCGACGTATGTATATAACGAAGGAACGAACACGTGTCAATCGTTTATGCCTTGTCTTCTTTGATCCGTTCCTGGGTTATGTGAAATCTATACTCCACCAATAACCGTTCTTTGACCTTTCCATATACCCCGAACAGCTCATGGCTCTCTGTGTTCTCCATTGTGTGATGTGACGGCCTCGCTGAATCTTTTCTAAAGGATTGTCGTAATTGCTGATGACCAATATGTCATGTACAAGGACGGTCAGTTATCGATTCGTTCTGTACTCCATCATCCGTCAAGTGGTGGTGACCACTATTGACAGCACATGATCCCCACCCGTTGATGGTGCGGTTATCACTAGCGTGTACGTCATCGAACCTTCAGGGGAGATCGGGCTGGATATGGACGGGGTGATCGAGTCTAATGCGAACGGAGATGATACCTTTATACCGATAACAGAATGGGACAGCGATGTGGCGTTATTGGTCAACGTAGCCCTTTCCGTGAACTCCTCACCTGGGCGTACATCAAAATTCATGGTCTGGTTTTGAATGGTTGGTCCGAAGTAGCCTGAAGAGGTACCATCATAGTTGATATCCAACCTGAACCCGTTCAACGTGATCACATTATTGGTAGAGTTGTTTGCATTGTTGTTAGTAGCCCCAATAACCGCGACCGTCGCGATCAAAAGAACGATCATCAGGACCACCGCCCCCACAACGATCATTTTATCCTTGTTGTTCATAGAACGCCGGTGTTGGTCATGCGACGTCGAATGAATCCTGCGGGCCAGGTCCGGAGGTGTTTGGGGGTGATGCTACAAAAGGTTCTACGGGCTGATCGGTTTGAGCCTGGTTTGATGAACTCTTATCAAATGATGGTGCTATTTGTTCTCCGCAGTTGCCACAGAATCTCGCGTCGTCAACGTTAGTAAATCCGCATTTGGGACAGATCATTCTTGGAATGAGAGGGTTTTCAGATAAATTAGATTATCCATGCGAGTATTTGTTCGTTTATTATCTATTTAACATCGATCCGATTCGTTTCTTTTCTTTGAAAAAATCGTTAATTCGAATCATCATGGGGCTTTCAGAGACGTAGCTATTTAGAGCGGCCCCGCGCCACACAGATGTAGGCCGGGACCGAGCCGATCGATCCTAGTTTTGCAGATGTGTGATCTGTATCAGGTTGCCGCACGTGTCATCGAATATCGCTATGGTCGAGCCGACTCCCGGCAGCTTCGTCGGCTCCATGGTGAACTTCACACCAAGGGGTTTTAACCGTTCGTACTCTTTTTGCACGTCGTCGACAAAGAACATGGTGGCGACTATGCCTCCCTTGTAAAGGCCTTCCTGGTACGCCTTTGCGACCGGATTCGCGTTCGGTTCCAGGACCAACTGAGCGCCGTCCTTGTCCTCTGGCGAAACAACGGTCAGCCATCTGTAGTTGTTGGCCTTTATGTCCGCCTTTTTCACGAAACCGAGTTTTTCGGTGTAGAACTTGAGCGCCTTTTCCTGGTCGTCAACGAGTAAGCTGGTCAGCTTGATCTTCATGCCATCACGATTGCGATTGGTGATCCGAGTCTATAAAATCTTATGCCGAACAGGGTTCTGTAGAAACCATCCATCTATTAATTATGAATAGTAAATTATAATTATTTCCCGGCACGAATTGACTCCATCCAGGGTCGACAGTCTTGCAGGACAAAGCCCCTGGGATGGTATGGTCTCGTGTCGAGAGATGGGATAACTGGAAGCAACAATATTATTGTGCGGGCTCTACGCGAGGTAAAGATCGCGGTGCGGCGCACCGCATGGCCAAAGTACTCGAACAAAATGTCGAACCATTTGTTCACCCAGCACCAGCTGCTGGCGTTGCTTGTGCTCAGGCAGCGCCTGAGCAAATCCTACCGCGAGTTCTTGTGCTGGCTGAGAGTGATGGACGGAGTGGTGAAGGAGCTGGGTTTGGACGATCTTCCTCATTTCACGACCCTGCAGAAGTTCGCCCGCCGGATCGGTCTGGAGCGGCTCGAGGCGGTCATGGCGACGATCGCCAGGCGGCATGCGCGCGGCGACGTGACCGCGGCCGTCGATTCCACCGGGTTCTCCTGCGGCTATGCTAGCCATTACTTCATCCATACCATCTCGGTCAAGCGGTCCGAGGGCGATCGGATGATCGAGCGGGCGGTGACCCGCCACGTGAAACAGCAAGCGGTCATCGATGTCGAGAGCCAGATGATACTGGCTCTGAGCTTCCGGTACGGTCCGTGCAACGACTTCCGGGACGGGGTCCCGGTGCTGGCCAAGGCGGCCGGCACGTTCAACATCGGGACCGTCCTGGCCGACAAGGGGTACGATTCGGAGGAGATCCGCCGGTTCATCATCAAGGAGATGAAGGCTGGCACCCAGATCCCTACCAGGAAAGCCAGTAGATTGGCGGGCGAGCTCAAGGGGCTGTATCGGAGGACCCAGTCCTCGACATTCGACGAGAATGTCTACCACCAGCGCTCGCTGGTGGAGACGATGCATTCGGTGTCGAAAAGGATCATGGGCGAGGCAGTCAGGGCCCGCAGCCAGGACGGTCAGTGGAAAGAATTGGTGATCAGGGGAATCGCTTATAACGCATGGAGGGCGAGCATCATACCAGCGATCTGACCATGGTTTCTACAGAACCACGCACAGAGTATAGATTTTAATAACGCCGCCTCCACTTTTAATCGGAGGATAATCGTGTCAAAAGTATCTTGGTTCGAAATGAGCGCTGACGACCCGAAGAGAGCCATGGATTTTTATGAAGAGGTCTTCGGCTGGAAATTCCAGAAGCTGGAAGGCGGGGACTATTGGCTGGCGACGGCTGGGGACGAGAAGGAAATGGGGATCAACGGGGCAATCATGCCCAGAAAACCGCAGACCCCGCCGGTGGTCAATACCATCAACGTCATCAAGATCGACGAGGCCATTCGGAAGATAGAAAAGAAGGGCGGGAAGATAATCGTGCCGAAGATGGATGTGGCCATGGCAGGTACCCTGGCCTATTTCCTGGATAGCGAGGGCAACATGCACGGCCTCTTGCAGCCTAAAGAGAACATCAAAATGTGAGGGACCGGACGCCTCTCCATACATGTTCGGGCCCAGTCAACATCATGCAGATGGAGGGTTTCCATCCACCCGGAATGCAATTGAAATCGGTTGAGGGCAGTCCAGATCTGACGAAAGGGCTGCCAGCATCTCATCCAACCGCCGACGAAATAGCGATAGCAAAAGCGATTTGATGACAAATCGGTCGGCAAATGGCTAATATTGTGAATGATAACTGCTTACTGGCCATGACAGGCTTCAACTATGATCTTCTCGAACACCCATATTCGATCCAGATCCTATTGAACCTCAAGGATCATTTTCCCATGAAATTGATGGACCTGCAAAAGGAGATCAAGGCGAACCGTTCCACCCTGGAGCGCAGGATCGATGAACTGGCCAGGGCAGGCATGATCAAGATAGAGCTCATGAGGAACATGAAGCGCAAGGTAAGGATATCCCTGACCCCTTCGGCCGCGATGTGGCCAGCAGACTGGTGGAGATCGAGCGCCTCAGCAAACGGTATGTTCTGAATTGAGGTCAGACCAGTTCGCCTTGTTCCGTCTATGTTTGAAAGGCGCGTCATTCGCTCAGAAATCCGAGCTATGGCAAGGCCGAATGGTGAGGGTCTAAGGAGAGGCCGGTCTACCATCGAAGCGTCGACCAGCATGCATTGATCTCCCAGCTCAATCTGAACCAACCTGGCCTTTTTTTTCGAATCTCATCCGTCTGAGAAGGGCTACTACGAACGATATTGCGAGGACGATGAGCACTATTACCAGGGTGGCCAAGGTCGCCGTCCCTTGTTGCGTGAACGTGAGGAACAACCCGCTGAGGGCCAGTATGAAACCGTACCTCACAATTCCTCCGATGGCCTGATACTTCAACGACAATCTCAGGTCCCAGTGTGCGAAGGCCACGAACATTCCCAGGAACCAGATCAAAGGTGCTACCCGGTTCACCAGGATCATGCGTTCATCGTGCACGAACAGAAAGTTTCGATAGGTGCTGAAGATCTTCCTCGATCCTCGTAGGAAGCCGGATTCGTTTCGCCAGAGAATAGAGGGTCAGCAGCCCCAACGCCTCGCTGATGGTCGCCACGATCAATATCAATATGGCCAGCAACAACGGGTCGATCCCATATCCAGTGGTGAAAATTATGACCAGGAACACCTCTGGAAGGGTGGGAACGGCGACCGAATTGATGTACAATATAAGAAACAGGGCCAGGAGTCCGCCCGCCAACCCGAGTGGTCGGAACAGATCGTTGAGCATGCTTCCGATATCGGCCATGCGGCAATGATAGGAGTTTCGCTCTCTTAAATGCAATCTCCTGACGCCCTCCTTCCACTTACTTTAGGTGAAAGGGCCCGGTCCTGACCATCATGGTCCATGAGGAACGAGTCTCAGGATCGAAATTTATCGGATGAATGCAAACGACCTGGATAAAGGAATCAATTTTTCCAGAGGTCGGTAGCACCATATTCGATCGAAATCATTGAACGGGGAGGACCCTGGCCCGGTCATGAACTCCCCCAAGGGCCACAGTATCCCTGGTTCAGCAGGTCGATATGGAATAGATAGTGCCAAGGCATTGACAACATGTTCCAAAAATGGCCAATGGCGAAGGAACGATGTCCCGACCGGTCAAGGTCGTTCATAAGCGCTCGGCCAGATTGTCGGCCCAATTATCAATTCAGAGCACCAATGAGATTCCCCTTAAGTAACCAGATTTAGTTGTTTTGAGCGGATGAACGCTGCGGTCACGCCCATTTTACTCGATTGGACAATGGCAGTCCTAGCGGTCGTTCTCGCCATTTTGTTCTGGAGAAAGGGAACGAAGCAATTCAAGCTTCATTTTGTCCTGATGTCCCTGCTCGTGTGCTTGCTGGCGGTCAGTTATATGTTCGAACTGTTTAGCTCAGATATAGCTGCGAAACTTCTCTGGAACGACGTAGAGTACGTCAGCATCGTGGGCCTTCCCTTGATCTACTTCCTGATAGTGGTCAAATACGCAGGAAGAGAGGACCTCCTCACCCGGAGAAACATCCTTCTGCTCTCCGCTATACCGATATTCAGTCTGATAATGGTCTGGACAAATGACTGGCATCACCTGTTCTACGAGTCGGTTCAGATGAGCACGGACCCTTTCGAGACCTATTCTTCGATCAAAGGTCCCGCCTATTTGATGCACCTTGTCTACTCTTTGGGACTGGTGGCGATGGCGATCGGAGTGGTGTCCGCTGCATTCGTCCGCTCACCCAGGTTTCAGCGCACCCAGATAGGCCTAATCCTGCTTTCGGGGATAATGCCCACCGCCTTCATCGCATGCTACAGTTTGGGGTTCCCATTCCCGGTCTCATTAGTGGACGGGATGATCATTTCGTTCATTCTCAGCAGTGTGTTCCTCTACCTGGGCGTTTTCCGGTATGGACTGTTCTCCGCCAGCCCCCTGGTGCTGAATTCCATAGCCGACATCATGCAAGACGGCGCGATCATGCTCAACCAAGACGACCAGATAGCCTATCTGAATCCCATGGCGAGCCGCATATCACAAAAAGGAAAATCGCATCCCCTGGGAAGGCAGATCGGTGAGGTCTTTCCTTCCATCCATGCCGCCATTGGGCATGAGATCGAGGGATCGCGGACTATCGAGATGATCGGTCCGGAAGGCGATCCGCTCCGGATACAGGTCCAGATCTCCAACCATTGGGACTCCCCAGATGTGCTTGGGACGATTGCTCATCCTTAGGGATGTATCCTCCCTAAAGCGATCGGAGGAAGCATTGGCAGCTTCCAACAACAAATTGAACGTTATGTGCGGGGTCACGCGGCACGACATCCTAAACCGGACCAATGTCATCCGGGGATATGGTCAGCTGCTGTCCGACAACAAGAACTCTGCCCGTTCCCAAGAGTATTTACAAAAAATGATGGACTCAACGGCCGCCATCGAGCACATAATCAATTTTACCAAGGACTACGAGAAGGTCGGAGTAGAGTCACCGGAATGGCAGAACGTGGCAAGGGTATATCAGAAGGCCAAGGTCCTTTGCGCGGAACAACGTATCGAATATATGGTGGACGCGGCAACGGTAGAGGTGTATGCCGACCCAATGCTGGAACGATTGTTCTACATTCTCCTGGATAACTCTTACAGTCACGGTTTGAACGTCACCAGAATATCTCTCACAGCGAAGCAGGTCGGCGAAGAATGCCTCATCGTGTATGAGGACAACGGGGTCGGAGTGGCGCTGGAGCTTAAGAAAATGATATTCCGGAAGGGCTTCGGAAAGGATTCCGGTCTGGGCCTCTACCTGGGCACACAGATCCTGGCGATTACCGGCATAGGGATTCGGGAGAATGGTGTTCCTTCAAAAGGGGCCCGGTTCGAGATCGAGGTCCCCAAGGGAATGTGGCGCTACTCGACAAAATAGTTCTGGATCAGAGGCGGCCGTCATTCCGTGCATTTCAGGAAGGTCAGGTCAATTCGCACCGACACCATCCCGGAACGGTGACTGTCTATGCGCCGTCCCCTTCTTGCTACTATATGTTTCATTCTGGATGCGTTTCTCCGCAAGAATACGTCGGCTTAGTGGGGGCATCGAGTCAAGAAGATAATCGAAGGTGAATGGTTGAAAAACGCCTTCTGTTCCTCGATGGCAGTTTCAAGAAGCTCTTGTTGCGCTAAATCAAGTTCCCCAAAGGGATGAGCAGTGATTCGTATCGTTTCCTTTTCCATTCTCCTTTTCCAGATACCGACTATCTCACCGTTGAGAACGATCACATTCTCCAATGGAATGTGGCCTCGCGCCGACATAGCCTTCGATTCATGGCTTTCATCGAACATGGCGCTCCGGTCCTTGTATCCGACCGTATACTCGTCATAATTAGGCAATAGCCAAAGCCCCATCCCATTCCCGCCATCCTCTCTCGGACCGGCATCCGACCAATAGGTCACATCTCCTATCCGTTCTTGATGAAGGTCTGATCGGGCCATTGCGAGGCCGCGCCGAGCCTCCGTCACGCCCAGTCCCGACCACCAGGAGAAGTCATGAACCGTCGCCGGGCCATGCCCTTTGAAATAACGGAGCGAGAGGCGCTCCAATGCCCCTTCATAGTCCAGGTCAGTAACACCGGGAAGCCATTCCTCGGCCAACGCGAAGACCTGCTGCCGGCCTTGGCGGGGTCCAAAGCAGATAAGCCCATCCACTTGCGCCCGTTGGAGCAGCAGCAAACGGGCAATACCTTTCACGGGGATCCCATTTTCATGCAGGGCCGCACCCAGTTCATCGCGGGTCATGTGCTTGCCCCTATGCAGTGCTCCTGGCTATGATATCCTGACTTCTTTCGACCAGATCCTCATTGAGGTCCAGGCCATTGGAGCGGGCGATACGGTCGATGAAGACACGCGAACGTGCAGAGGTCAGTTTCAGCATCCATCGGATATCTGCCGCGGAAACAATGTGCAGGGTATTTCGAAAGAGCGTCGAGCGCACGATCCTCCCGCTCGGCAAACGACCTTTCCACCATGGCAAAGCTGGGGTTCTTGGTGCGGAGTCCGATGGCCCATAATGCGGACTTATAGTCCTGGGCCTGAACCGCCCCCAGCGATTCGACCGTTTCCAAAGGTGTCGAGTATTTGCCGTCGCAAATGTGCTGTGCCTTGAGACGTCGCCGTCCGATTTCCAGGTTGCACCATTTCAACGACTCCTCAGATGATAGAGTGAATCGACAAGAAAATGTTTTACACTTGGGAATGGGGCTCAATAAGCCTCTTTGAGGACGATGCTCGGCGAGGATGAGGTCATGATTTTGGAGAAGGGATGATTCTGCGGATGGCTTGTCGTGCGATCCGATCAAGAATTGATGTTGAAGAACCTTCGGACTTGGAGACTTAGTGCTTTCTCCGGCACAACCAAGATCTGTTTTCGTTCCGCAAAATGCCTCCAGACGACTGGGGATCATCAATTGACTTATGCCATTATGAAGAGCGAAGGACTACGAATTATGAATTCATCATCCGAAAATGATTTATCGCTATGCGTTGATGGTAGGTGGCACGCCGGCTGCGAGATGCATTTCCGACACAGAATACATCCCGATTAAACCTCGGCCGGCGTGTACCTTTGCATTTGTTCGTCATTTCTTCTTTGAATGATAATTATCCCGAAAGGCGTTTAACCATATTTGGTCAATCGGTGTTAGCGAGGTTGGCTGCGAGATGATCTCAACCACCTTCTAGCAACTGTATCTCATTACAGGCCAGCCTCGCGTCCGCTTCTGCATAGGATGAGAGACATTGTACCGGATGGTTCAACGGGACCTGAAACCGACTGTGTTGCCGGTCCCAGAACCAAAGCTCCTCCGGTTTAGTTATCAGGACGGTATTGATGGCCCTGCTGGATCGATCCATCATTGGGGAGTATCATCACCATGAATAAGGGCCATGAACGCCTTCACCGGCCGTCTGGCGGATGCCAATGAATGCACCGATCAGATCGCGTTCAGTTCGGGGCGGGTCTCTATTCGGGACTGTTCTTCATCCCAGCGTTCGGCTGGACCAAAGTGATAATAACGAATTTGACTGATGGACTGCTCATAGCGGACAAGAACGGGAAAAAAATATCTCATCACTCCTTCGGACCCGGCCGGGTTCTCGAAAGTGTTGGAACAGAAATGACCTCGATTCCCGACGAACGTGGCCTGGTGACTGTTTTGCGAGTCTGCGGACCGTCCGGCGGGCAAAAGGCTATCATAAGATGGCGACCAAAGATGTAGGGAAACAAGATAAGATGGAACTGAACGAGAGGGCACGCGCCTCATGCGGGCATTGGACCAGGATGAGCCAGACCGAGTCCCCTGTGCCAGCCCGATGCAGACCGGGACCGTAGAACTGATGGAGGCCAGCCAATGTTATTGGCCCGAGGCGTTCCGCGATCCCTCGAAGATGTGCTGCCTGAGCCGGGCGGCGCACGACATCGCCGGTCTGGAAGCGGTGCGGGTGCCGTTCGACGTGACCGCCGAGGCGTGCGCCCTTGGGGCCAGGACCGGACGGGAATCTCGGGACCGCCAGCCCTCGATCGCGGTGGCAGCCCTGCAGGGCAGGGAAGGACTTGACCGGTTGGAGGTGGCGGAGCCCTCGTCGGCCCAGGCGACCAAGACGGTGCTGACGGCCTTGGAAATGCTGTCCTCCCGCACGGAAGGGGTACCGGTCATCTGCGGTGTCGTCGCACCTTTCATGCTCGCCTGCCAGCTTCTAGGGATCGAACTGGCCTTGATGAACATCATAAGAGACCCTTCGTTCGTCCGCACGCTGGTGCACAAGGCGGAACAGTTCGATCAGAGGTATGTCGACTCGGCTGTCGAGGCGGGAGCCGACGTCATAACCCTGATCGATGCTACCGCCACCGGCGACATCCTGAGCGCCCAGCAGTACGAAGAATACGCCCTGCCTTACGAGACCGGGATGGCATCGAGGGCCAGGTCCGGAGGGGCGCGCTCTGTCCTCCATATCTGCGGCAATACCGGTCCGCTTCTGCCCCACATCAGAATGTCAGGGGCGAACGCCCTGAGCGTCGACCAGTGCATGGACCTGGTCGAGGTGAAAAGGAGCTTGGACGGTAATATGGCATTGGTCGGGAACGTTAGCCCGACCGGATTTTGCTGTTCGGAGGACCGGATGCTGTTCGTAATGAATCAAGGGCTTGCCTCATCGCGGGGGTGGACGTGCTTGCTCCGGGATGCGGCCTGGCGCCCAGAACGCCGACGGCTAACATCAGGGCGATGGTCATGGCCGCCAAACTTCAGTGATTGGGTTTGCAGGTGATGCTCGTGACCGAGAATTCTTGAGCATGGGTGTAACCATTAATACGTTCACCATCCCACTATCTCCCCTGGAAATCAAATGACCAAGGTCCTCTACATCATTCCGGGGCCGAAGACCGCCCGGTCCGAGACCTATGTGCTCAACCTGGTCAGACATCCTGAACCAGCAGCGGTATCAGGTCACTGTCTGGTTCTATCAGGATTGGGGTACTCGCCGGGGAGGAGATCGGCAAGGCCGGGGCCAAGGTGGTCCAGAAGCCGATGCGCCCCTATCGACCTGACCATGTGCTCGGGGCTATAGGTTTCATCAGAAAGGGCCGGTTCGACATAGTCCATTCGCTCAGTTACGGCCCTAACTTCACCGATGCCCTGGTCTGCAGATTGTCCCGGGTCAAGGTCTTCATCACCTCCAGGAGGAGCATACGGCACCGAACCGGTCCACTCAATCTGCACATCGGTGAGCGCCTGAGGAACTTGATGACGGACCATGTGATAGCAAGCTCTGAGACGATCAGAGAGCTGACCATCGTCACGGAGCATCTCCCCGCGACCAAGATATCGGTCATCTATAACGGGGTGGACACAAAAGAGGCCGACATGGCTATCCATAGAACGTCAAAGCCCTTCAGGGACAGCCTCGGCATCCCGACCGGGGCGATCGTGATCGGCAACCTGGCCAAACTTCAGGAGGAGAAGGGCCAATTGTGCCTGATCAAGGCCTTCGCCGAAGCGGCCAGCAGAACCGCGAAGGAGCTGTATCTGGTCATACAAGGCGAAGGTCCGGAGGAAGAACATCTGGCCCTCACCGCAAAAGAACTGGGCGTTGATGGCCGGGTCAGGCTGTCCACATCGCCCCATGACCGTTTCGAGGTCTTGGGTTCCTTCGACATATTCGCCCTCCCCTCGCTGGGGGAGGGTTTTTCGAACGTGCTCCTGGACGCCATGGCAATGTCCCTGCCATGCATCGCCAGCGATACCGGGGGGAACAACGAGGTGGTGGTGCACAACGTCTCCGGCATAATCGTTCCGGTCCGGTCCGTAGAACCGCTGGGCCAGGCGATCCTAAACTGGTGGAAGATCCGGCCCTGGCCAAGGAGTTCGGCGCCAAGGGTAGGGAGCTGGTCGATGAGACAGTACACCGTGGAAGGTATGGTGTCGGCGCATGAAAGGCTGTACGATGAATTGCTCCTGCGCGACTAAGTCGCCTCGACAATCCCGTCCCAAGAACGGGCTACGATGGTTCACAACCAGATATTAACGGGTGAAAATCTTATTATCCCCATCGCTTTACCTCGAGCCTAAGGCGTAAGATGATCAAGATCCTCTACATCATTGCCTGCCTGAAGACCGGCGGTTCAGAGAAGTACTTACTCAACATGATCAAGAACTTGGACAAAGATCGTTACCAGGTGACCGTCTGGTGCGAAGGGGCATGGGGGCCGACCGGGGACGAGATAAGGAAAGCAGGGGCCGCCGTCGTGCAACGTCCCTTGCGTCCAGGTCGCCCAGATCAATTGCTCGGCGGGATCCGTTACATCAGGAAGAACAAGTTCGACATCGTCCATTCGCTGAAGTACAACACCAATTTCATGGATGCGTTGGTCAGCAAAGGTTCCCGGGTCAAGGTCTTCATGACATCGAGGCGGAACCTGCCCTTCTGGATCAAAGCCGACAAGGTCCGTAACCCAGAACGGATCCGCAACGCTTTGACGGACCGCGTTATCAGCGAACTCGGAGGCAGTGAAAGAACTGACGACCGTGGTCGAGAAGGTCCCGGCAAAGAAGATATCCGTGATTTACACCGGGATCGACCTGACCGAGGTCGATGCGGTGATCAAGAAACCAAGAGTCCTCCTATACCGCCGCCCTCGGGATACCAGAAAGCGCTCTGGTCATCGGTACCACTGGAGATCTACGCGAAACAAAAGGTCATACATACCTGATAAAGGCGTTCGCCGAGCTCGCGAAAAGAACAAAAAAGGATGTTTACCTGGTGATCCAGGGAGAAGGTCCAGAGGAGTCGAACCTCCGCTCGTTGGCCAAGGAGCTGAAGATCGAGGACCGGGTAAAGATAAACACGTCGCCGCGTGACCGTCTGGAAGTCACCCGGTCGTTCGACATCTTTGTCCTATCTTCACTTACGGAAAGGCTTTCCAATGCTGTCATCGGGGCGATGGCGCCTGTCGCTTCCCTGCGTCGTCACCGACGTCGGAGGCAATCGTGAAGTGGTCGTTGACAACGTCACCGGGTTCATCGTCCCGGCCCGGTCGGTGGAGCTGTTGGCCGAGGCGGTCCTCAAACTGGTGGAAGATCCGGCCATGGCCAAGGAGTTCGGGGCCAGGGGGCGGGATATCGTGGAGAAGAAGTTCACGGTGCAGCTGATGGCCTCGGAACACGAACGGCTGTACGAACAGCTGCTAGGGAAACGTTGAGATGAGCGGCATCTGCGGCACCTACGGGAAGGACGATCTCGGCCTGATCCGAATATGTCCGACACCCTGGTCCATCGGGGACCGGACGAAGTGGGACATATTCCGATGATGGCGTGGCCCTAGGTCACTGCCGGCTGGGTCTCAGCGACGCAGGTGCGGACCGCGAACCGGTCCGGAACCAGGACGGGACCGTCTGGGCGGTCTTGGACGGCACTATTTACAATCAAAAGGGACTTCGGGAAGGGCTCAGCCGGGCATCATTTCTACACCTCATCCTCGGCCGAGGTCATCGTTCATCTTTACCAGGATGACCCGGACCACTTCCTCGAACGGTTGAACGGACCGTTTGCATTGGCCATATGGGACTCGGGACGGAAGCGTCTACTATTGGCCCGTGACCCGCTGGGGATCAAACCGCTCTACTACTGCCAAGACGGTGGTGTTCTGTACTTCGCCTCGGAGATCAAGGCGCTATTGGCGGCCGGTGTGGAAAAGCGGGTCGATGAGGACATGATCGACTGCTATCTGGCATACCAATTCTGCCTGGGCGACCGAACTCTGTTCGGTGGTATTAGGAAGCTGATGGCCGGGCAAGTTCTGACCGCTGGCCGGGAGGGAATCTCCGTAAGGCAGTACTGGGACATCGTTCCCGGACCGACGACCACCACGGACCTGGCCGCTTCGGAGCGCCTCAGGAGATTGCTGGAAAGTTCCTGCGAGAACAGCGTTATGGCGGACATCCCCGTCGGCGCCTTCCTTACTGGCGACATCAGCTCTTCGGCGGTGGCGGCGCTGACGGGACCGTTCCACAAAGACCTCCATACGGTGTCGGCCGGGTTCACTGCGGGCCGCGAGCTGGAATTGGCCAAGATGGTCTCCGAGCACCTCGGTACCATCCATCACGAACTGGTGATTGGACCGGAGATGGTGGCCAAGCATATGGAGAAGATGGCATGGCACAACGACGAGCCGTTGAGCGACCCGGAAGGGTCAAGGACCACTTTCTGTCCCTCGAAGCGAGCAGGTACGTCAAGGCGGTGGTCGCGGGCCGAGGGGGCGACGAGCTATTCGCCGGACTTCCGATCTATGCCCAAAACCTGAAGTTCGAAGAGACCCGGCACAAGATGTACGGGGGGTTGGCGAGATCACTGATGGGCATCTATCCGCAGCGGGGCAACATCTTCCGCAACCTGAAAGAGAAAGAGATGTCCACTTTCGAGGCCGACAGCATAGAGGAGATGATGCTGCGCTCGATCAGGGAACTGAGCGACCACGAGATCAAGGTGGCTGCGCGGGAAGGCTGCATCCCGTTATGATGCGATCGCGGTAATGCCCCGCGGGATCAAGTACCGTCTGGACCGGATGTTGTACATCGATTGCAAGAACCGGCTCCCTGAGAAGTACCTGGCATATGCTGACAAGGCGGCTATGGCCAGTTCCATCACTGCGGGAATGCCGGTGTTGGACAAGGCGATCGTTGAGTTCGCTTTCACACTGCCTCCGGCTCTCAAGCTCAATGCCGGTCAGGGCAACTTCGTCCTCAGGCTGGCCATCAAAGACCTACTGCCATCCGAGATCGTTAAGCGTGAGGATGCCGGATCCTCCGCGCCGATCGAGGATTGGATGAGGGGAGAGGTGGGCGAGATGGCGCTGGCCGAGTTGGATTCATCCGAGTTCCTGAGATCCCATTTCGACGCCGGACGTCTGGAAAGGATCGGGAAGGAGCTGGGCGCCAAGAACGGCAAGGCGTCGCGCAAGATATGGACGGTCTACACACTCGGTCTTTGGCATCGGACCTTTTTCAGTTGACACGATGGACTTCTTTACGGTTCCCTACCGATCGACGAATGTTCCATTAGAATAGTGGTCTAACCCTTGTCGAAAGGGTCGGAATCATCGTTTCGCTAGTTCGAAGAATTCCCCAATCCAAAGATGCGACGAAAACGTCATTTTCATATCTATCCAGATCGTCGTGCAATGAGTCAAGGGGATGTCAGGGCCATGATTAACAAAATCCATTCCCGTTCAGTTAATATTTTATGATGACAAAGAATCTGCAGGAACCGGTCACGACCATTTCGCCGGTGCCTCTCTATGATCAGGACGATCTATATCGACGACGAGCCTCTGCTTCTTGAGCTCGCCAAGGACTTTATCGAGGACGGCGTCGAGTTCACCATGGACACGACTACATCGGTCGATGAGGCCATCCGCCGGGTCATGAACGGAGATTATGACGCGGTCATTTGCGATTACCAGATGCCGGCGATGAACGGCGTCGAATTCCTGAAGGCATTGCGTTCCAAGGGTGACGTGACCCCGTTCGTATTGTTCACTGGACGGGGCCGTGAGGAGGTGGTGATCGACGCCCTGAACAACGGCGTGGATTTCTACCTGAAGAAAGGCGGCGAACCCTCCTCTCAGTTCGCAGAACTGAAAAACCTGCTTATCCAGATGTCACGGCGCAGGCAGGCCGAGGACGCCATGACCCACAACGCCCGCCGGTTCCGGGCCATGATCGAGAACTCCATGGACATCATCGGGGTGTTGGACCGGAACAGCACCCTGCGCTACGTCTCACCGTCCATATATAAAATATTGGGATACACGGTCGATGAGGTCATAGGGACGAACCTCCAGACCTATTCCCATCCAGATCTGGTGGAGAACCTGGCCAAGGTCATCCAGACGATCAGGCCAGGGCGGACCGAGCGGTATGAGATAACGCTGCGGCACAAGAACGGCACCTACCGGCTGCTGGAGGCCTCCGTCGCGGTCATGCCCACAGAACTTGGTCCTAATCAGGTGGTGGTGAATGGCCGTGACATAACGGAACGGAGGAAGAAGGAGGACGAGCTGCGCCACTCCGAGGAGATGGTGCGCTATATCGTGGGCCACGCCCCCAATGCCATGGCCATCCAGGACGTGGGACTACGGTATCTGATGGTTTCGGACCAATACCTGACCGCGTTCGCCCTGGAAGGCCAGGACGTCATCGGCCGGACCCCTGAAGAGATATTCAAACAGGTACCGGATGAATGGAAGGCGGTCTGCGCCTCCGCTCTGACCGGAAGGATCAGAAAGGGGGAGATGGACTTTCCGATGGAGGGCCGCACCGGCCACATAGTCTACGATGTTCGGCCATGGCATGACGTCGCTGGAGAGGTCGGCGGTCTCGTGACGTACATCGGTTCTAGGCCGGGAGCCATCGTCCCCCGGGAAGGGCCCCGTCCGAGAACCGTTACCAGCTCCTGGCCGAAAATGTCCGGGATGTCATTTGGACTATGGACATCTCTGGCCGGTTCACTTACGTCTCGCCTTCCATCCTTGACCTGCGTGGCTTTACGCCGGACGAGGTGAGGGCCCAGAGCATCGAGCAGGCCCTCGCGCCCGAGTCGGCGAAGAACGTGCAACGTTTCATCGCCGAAGGCCTGGAGGTGCTGAAGAGCACCGGCCGTTTCCCGGAACAGACCAGGGAGGTGGAGCAGCTTAAGAAGGGCGGTGGATCGGTTTGGACCGAGGTCATAGCCAGCGGCCTTTATGACGGCGAGGGCAAGTTCGTATCGATCCTGGGAGTAACGCGTGACATATCGGAACGACGCACCGCGGAAGAGGAACTGCGGGCCTCGGAGAAACGGTTCCGGGCCCTGTTCGAGAATTCTCCATTGGGCACTTTCATAATCGATCTGGACGGCAACTTCCTGGAGTCGAACAAGCGCTTCTGCGACATGCTCGGCTACGACATGGACTCACTGATGTGGACCAATATGAGCGAGGTCACCGAACCGTCGTTGGACATCAGACGGACCGCGGTGGTGCGCCGACTGCTGGAGCAGGACCTGGACAGCATCGAGACCGATTCCGCCTTCAGGAGACTGGACGGGAAGGTCCGGTTCGGGACCCTCTCCCTTTCCATGCTGAAGGACCAGAACGGAGTGAAGAGGCACGTTCTGGGCATGGTGCACGACGTCACCGAGAAGCGCCGGAAGGATGACGCGGTGGCCGAATCGGAACGGCGTTTCCGCACTCTGTTCCAGAACACTCAGCTGGCGATCACGATCGCCGATCTCGACGGGATGATCGTGGACTCGAACGAGCAGTTCTCTCATATGATGGGCTACTCCCCAGACGAGCTCAAGGGCAGGAACATCTACGAGCTACAGTCCCCCCGTATCCGCCCGGAGGATTCGGTGCTGATCCAGACGCTCTTGAGGCACAGCACGGAGAACGCCAACGTGGACCGGCAGTGGGTGCGCAAGGATGGCAGCACCTGGTGGGGGCACGTCGTGGGCTCGATGCTGAACGACGACCAAGGCAACCCCAAACACATCCTGGCGGTCATACTGGACATCACCGAGCGCAAGAACTCGGAAATGATGGTCACCATCGCCAACCGGAAGCTGGTGCTGCTCGGCGATCTCACCCGGCATGACGTCAAGAACCGTCTGTCGGCCATGTCCGGCTTCCTCCAGCTGGCGGAGTTGAAGGCTTCCGACCTGCTGCTCAAATCCTACCTCTCAAAAGCCTCGCAGTTGGCGGTGGACATCGCCGGCCAGATGGATTTCTCCAAGGAGTACCAGAAGCTTGGCTCGCAGGAGGCCCAGTGGATCTCACTGGCGGCCGAGGACCTGGGGTCAAGGACCGGGTTCGACCTGGGGGATATCCAGCTGGAGTGCGACCTGGGGGGTGTGGAGATATTCGCGGATCCCATGGTGCCGAAGGGATTACGCAACATCATCGAGAACTCTATCAAGCATGGCGAGCATGTCACCCGGATATCCATCCGCCACCAAGAGACCGAAGAAGGCCTCACGCTCATCATTGAGGATGATGGGGTCGGTATAGCCGAACCCGAAAAGAAGATGATCTTCGAGTGGGGATTCAAAAATCGGATGGGGCACGGCCTCCACTTTGTCTCTGAGATGCTGGCCATAACCGGTATGTCGATCCGGGAGATCGGGGAGTTCGGGAAAGGGGCCAGGTTCGAGGTGACGGTTCCGAAAGGTTCCTACCGGATCATCATCCCGGGACCGGCAATGGGCAGGCATGATTGTCAGGCCCATGTTCGTTTCATTCCAGCGGAAGGAACGGTATCATATATCGGAATTAGAGCTACGGTTTAATATCTGATGCTAATACTCGGATTCAACGGTCTGGTCTGAGTGTCGATGCGATCGGTCAGAACAAACAATCCGCAGATATTCCTGTACTTCTCACTGATGGTCATCGCAGCCCTGTTGTTCATCGACCTGGAAAGGTCGGCGGATATGATGATCGGATATTTCTTCATCATCCCGGTCGTCCTGAGCTATTTCACCGAACGGTCCAGAACGGTGTTCTTGGTGGGCGCGATATCGACGGCGGCAAGCCTGGTCGGTTTCTTCCTGGCGCCGGCGGGGTTCAACAACAACATCGAGATCAACCTGCCCTTCTCCATAGTGATGGTCTGGGTGGTCGCGTTCTTGGTAAGCTACCAGGTCCGTTCCAAAGCCCGCCTGGCGGACGACAGGAACCGTCTGAGGGCCATACTGGACACCCTCCCCGTCGGTGTAGCAACATCAGATGCCAAAGGGCGGCTGGACGAGGCCAACGCCCAGATGGACCGGATCTGGGGCGGGAAGTTCGTCCGAGCCCAGAGCTATCAGGAGTTCCAGTCGTACGTCGGATATTGGCCTGGAACCGAGGTCAGGCTCAGGCTGGAGGAGTGGCCCATGGCCCGCTCCGTCAACAAGGGGGAGTCGGTGCTCGAAGAGGTCGTGGACATAGACCGGTCCGACGGGAAAAGAGGCACCATAAAGATATCCTCCGCTCCGATAAAGGACGATTCCGGCAACATCACCGGTAGCGTCACCGTCGCAATGGACATCACCGCCCAGACGGCGGTCGAGAAGGAGCTGGCGGAAAAGGCCGAAGGGCTGGTGCGTTCGAACATGGAGCTGCGGCAGTTCGCCTATGTGGCCTCGCACGACCTCAAAGAGCCGCTGCGTATGGTAACTACCTACATGCAGCTGCTGGACCGTCGTTACGGGGAGAAGATGGACGGTGAGGCAAAGGAGTTCATCGGTTTTGCGGTGGAAGGCTCGAAGCGGATGTACGCCCTGGTGGAGGACCTGCTGACCTACTCGCGTGTAGAGACGTCCGTGATTCCATTCTCCAATATCGACATGGACCAGGTCATGGAGGTGGTGCTCAAGGACCTGGGCGAGTCGATCGAGGCCAGCGGAGCTTCCGTAACGGTGGATCCATTGCCGGAGGTGAATGGTGATTTCCGTCAGATAGTGCAATTGATGGAAAACCTGGTCGCCAACGCGATCAAGTTCAGGAAGTGGGAATCGCCCTCTGTCCGCGTCTCCTCATCATTGGTGGAAAGGGAATGGATATTCTCCATCCAGGACAACGGGATAGGCATAGACAAGGAATATTCGGACAAGGTGTTCCAGATGTTCCAGCGTCTGCATCAGAGGGAAACATTCCCCGGGACCGGGATCGGCCTGGCGATATGCAAGAAGGTCGTGGAGCGGCACGGGGGCAGGATATGGTTCGATTCGGAGCCAGGGCGGGGGAGCACATTCTTCTTCTCCTGCCGGCGAAGTTGCCTTGAGCTTTGCCCATCGATGCAAATAGCGGTGCGGTAAAGAACCCTTATGCTGGACGAGAACATTTCGGTGAGATTTGCGCTGTTTTGACGAAATGGGCATTATTTCTTCATATTTCTATATCTAAGCCAACATTTTTTCATCCTTTGCTTTCATATGTAATTATTATTGATAATGATATTACCATAGCAAAGGGTGGCAAGGACAGAAAGTAACATCCTTTATTAAGAATATAATTATTCCAAGGGTGCCAGTTACTTTTTTTGGAATATGAACGATAGTTCTGTTCTCGAATAATTGTAGCAAAAACCCTTTTAACCTCCTTGTGACATAAGGAGAATGCGCGTCCGGCCGGAACCTTCTCCAACTTCCCCACGTTTCTGATAGAATCCGGTCGGGCGCGTCATCAGTCTTCTCTAATATTGCAATATGGTCGGCAATCTACCAACTTTTTCTAAATTTTGCCGCGGGATCCCCGAATAGAATTAAATATCGTAAATAGGGCTATTCATCTGGGGAAGTTCATTTCAGAGAAACAGGGCGGTCGCGTGTCTGTCCACATGAACGAAGAACAGCGAGAACAAGCTGTACGCCTTTCATTGATGAAAGGCGTGGTTCGTTCTCTCATCGATTCTGAGGAGCGGAACCGCTCGGGAATGAGGTGGGACGACATAATGAGACAGTTTAGCTCGGGCGGTGCCCAGGCAAAGAAGGCTATCGAGGACCTAATCGACCTGAAGTATGTGGTCCGTATCATCGAGGGCGGAAAGGAAGAGGCCAAGGGCGACCTCCGCGTCAGGATGCTGATAGAGGTTTACGGTACAACCTTCTTTGGCCGAAAATGGCTGGCAGAACAGGAGAAGGGCTGATCAAATATATGGGTCGGAATCGGACCCGGCAAAGTAACGACCTGGACGGAACGACCTTCCAGCCGCATTTGATGCATTCGGATTGATCCTTGAGTATCACCTTGCCGCACATGGGACAACGGCCGATGGCCTGGACCTTGACCGGCATGGATATGGGCGGCCTCTCGGACCGGGGATCGGTTTGGAATCTTCCTTTCCACCGGTCGGGTCGCTTCCGCTGCTGATGGGACCTTCGGCCCGTCCAGAATTGGCCGGCTATCCTTCTGAGGCGGCTCAGGCCGGTCTGCCGCGGTCGGGCCCATCGTCGTTCCAGACTGAGTAGAGGACTGAACCTTCTGTCCTGTTCCCATCATGGCCAGTTCTGGATCGTTCTGCTTTCCTGGATCTTCATTTCTGTGGAAGGATTTCGATCCAGTCAATGTTCTGCGATCGTTCCTCATCCTTTTCCCGTTCCGATAGGTCATCGTCCGTCTGCGTGTCCGGCGATTCGTCCGTTCCGGACGAACCATCGCGTGACATTTCGTTGCCATCGCCCTCGCCGTCCACTGGCCTCCATTGCTGGCGGGATTCGACCACACTGAAGAATGATGGCCACTCCGATGAAGGCGGTGAGCAACAGTATCATGTACACATTCAGGTCCACCGAATAGATGTATTGCTGTCCGTTCTGGACCACGATGCTCCCTTCCATCGACCTGAGAAGTATGAGCGTCGTTATACTGATGGTCAGGAACGCCACCGCGATGCCCAGGTTCAGCTTAGGGCGTTTGCTCATGCGAGAACCAGCACGACGGATGGAATGGTTGCTGGACGGTTTATTGGTTTCTGCTCGGTGGCCGCCCGAACCGAATGATGTTCGTTCGATCAAGGGGTCCGCTAAGAGGATCACCACATGCCCTTCGACCGGGTAAAACAGATAGTTGATGCTAGGTCTCGCTAGAACAGGCTCCGCGGCAGTGTTCTGGAAGCCGTTCATGGGCGCTTGCGCCACGGGGCCTTGAACAGAAGATAGCCTTTCTGGTCCTGTGTCACGGTGACATCCACAGACCCGTTCAGGCGGGACCCGGATGCGTTCGGGCGCCGAAGCGGATGCCTCCCCCATATGCGGAGACGGACGCCATTGTTCTTCTCGACCGACCCTTGCAGGAACTCCAGGCTATGGTCGTCGCTCTCTTTCGCCTCGCAGTTTATTGCCTTGCCCACCTCGATCAATATGATTTCTGCCAGCTCAATGTCGTGGAGTTCCTTCGCTGGATCGTCCTCATGGTTGACCATCCCCACGACAGCATCCGTTCCCCTGTCAAGCTGATTGCTGTGAGCTGCTAGGTGTCGCAGTATGTACCCGCGTTCGATGCAGGTGGGATTTGCTTTGGCCGCGGGGGACCAGAAAACGATAACTCCCACCGTGTTCATGATCGAAGAGAGCGGAGTATCCTCGGATGATCTGAAAGTGATGTCGATGACATGCATCTAGACCATGGAGGTGCTGCAGGGATAAGAGAACTTTCCTTCAACCATCCTCATCGATTAGAGCAGCTCGGGTCTTCGTGCTCTAGAATGGAAGGTTTTGCCTCGATTTTCTTGGCAAGAATCGTTGCTGATAAAGAAAAAGGATTCATCGTTCGGTCAAGGTGTCGCTCCAGCGCTAAGAACCGCTGGATTGTGATCATTTCGGGTTTACATTCGATTAAAATTACTTTTGGAAAATATTCCTTGATAATCTATTATGAACATATTATCAAAATCAATAATGATAATCGGATGTTTTGGTTTAATAGCCCAAAATCGGGTTATTTTTTTCGCTAGACTGAGGAAAGAGGTAGGTCCGTGGGGACATCGAATGTCCGGAAAACCTCCCTATCCAGTTAGTAAAGATCGTTATTCGTGAATTTAACGCGAAGGAGACTTAAAATGAAAAAAATGAGAACTTCGTGGAAAAAGGATGTTCTTGCTAGGTCAAGCATCAGGATAACGGTCACTCTTAACGCAACGGAAAGGTTCGCGGCCGCTGCGGGACATTTTTTGATCGGTGCCGCGAACAGGACAAGAGAACGGGCACAGTGCAATGACGACCATACGACCGGCGCGGTCGCTTCGAGGTTCGTCTTTTCAGCGGTCACTGAGGCCGATTATACATTCGTTACAAAGGCAGGTTGGCCAAAATGAAAAAAACAAGATGCAATAGAAGGTCAGTAGCGTTACTCTCCATCCTATTCGTTGGAGCATTTCTAGGGACGGCGATAGGAACAGCAATTTTCATACCCGGTGAGTCTTCCGCGGCGACAACAGGGAACGTAACCCCAACAGCTCCTGCATACACGATCTACAAGGACACCAGCGGTTACACCTGCGCAAAGAACTCGGTAACTCTGAAGATCGACTATCGGGACACGAACTCGAGAACGGTCATTCAGAAGGCCATTGACAAGACCACTGGTGGAAGCATCCTGATCAAAGCTGGAACATACAACATACCATCCACCATCTACACCTCGGTGACGTCCGTCACCGGGGAAGGCAACGCGACGATCCTCAAGGTGTCCGGCCCGATCGGCAGCGCGGTCATCATGGTGACCAACAACTACTACAAGATGGATGGGACAAAGGCCTTCGCAAGCAGCTCCAGCCGCCCGACCGGAATAACCATCAGTAACATGCAGATTGATGGTAACGGGGCGGCCCGCATCACCGGCACCATGGAGGGCATAGGCTTCGTGAACGTCCTCAACAGCCAGATTTCCGGAGTCTATGTGCACGATGTGATGGGCGGACAGGGCATCTACATGTCCAACTCCCAGTACTGCACCGTGAAGAACTCGTGCATCTACAACATCGGGGACAACTCCGATGCAAACTACGGATCTTGCATCGCCTTCGGCGAGGCCAGCTCGACCAAGGTCGCAAGCTCGCACATCACCATCAACAATGTGAGGCTCGGCAAGGCATCGATGTCCCTGATAGACCTCGAACCGGCAAACAACGTGACCATAACCAATTGCCAGTTCTACAACGCCACGACCTGGAAGGGAGTCGCTACTCCCGCCGTCACCCTGGTGCCGGTCAAGGGCTACGCGCCTAACGACTACATCACCGTAAGCGGCAACCTCATGTATGGCGCATTCGGAGAGTTCATCACCCTGATGCCCAGCAACAACTCCGTGGTCAGCGGCAACGTCATCACATACACGACCGGCAACGCAGCTGCAATATACTCGACCTACTCCCACGGCGACAAGATCACCGGAAACGTGATCCAGACTGTCTCCAAGGACGGCATCGTGTGCGTGAACTGTAATTCATTCGTGGTCAACAACAACATGGTCACCGACTCCACGCTCTCAGAGAGCGCCTACGGCATCAGGTTCTACTCTTCGGCCGGAACCTCATCTAACTACGACTCCGCTTGCGGCAATCAGGTGACCGGTTTCCATTATGGAATAGTTGCATACAGCGTATGCAATTACCAGACAGTATCGGCGAACATAATCAAGAGCTGCATTGTGGGTACGTGGATCCAGGGCACGGGCGCCGTCAAGACCGGGAACGTCTTGAACGGTGCGAGTGCCTGGTGAGGGGCCGGATAGGGCAGGGCATAGGATAATGGAAAACACTATCAGATCGACCGGGCCGCGTTGCGAACGGGCTCGGTCCCTCTTTCTTTATCATCTCAAATCGATCAGGATCGGAATCCTCATCGATCGATACCTGAACTGGCGATGGAGGGATTGATGATGCATTCATGATGCCAGGATATCCCTCCAGTGAAATCGATGCTCTCATTTATGCCAACTGGATCGAAACAGGCCAGCACAGGAATGATGCGTGGGTCGCGGACCTGAGAAAGAACGACGAAGCGATCAGAATCGAGCAAGGGGAGGAACTCTCAGCCGAACATCCGCATCTCGTCGATGCACAGGCAGGGGATCTTCGTGTTGTTCCATATTTCTTCTGCAATTTTTACGTTATCCTCGATGAAATATCGTATCTGGATGTGGTTGATCGTCCTAATCTTATAAGAACCCGCTCCGTCGCGGTCCGATTTGTCTGGCAGGTCCCACATTATCAGATTTTTATATTTGACGTCATTCTCTTTCAGCCATTTTTCGGTCTGGGGGCGATATTTTTCCAGTCTTGAGGTGATGATGTAATCGATCTCATACTCCGGGATCAGATAGGGGCGGGCAGTGCTCAGGAACCTCAGATAGACCTCTTCATCCTTGTCGTTCGGGCATGCTTCGCACAAGACCCCGTCCAGATCAAATCCGACCATCCCAAATTTGTAATGCATGAGATTCCATTGGAAGATCTGGATCCCATTGATGATCCCGAAATAAGTATCGATTTCCGATTTGAGCCTGTCCGTGGCGTACAGGACTCCCTTATGCACATTAGCTTCCGGGTAAAGTTCCTTGATCCTGTCGACCGCGGCCTGGAGCGATTTCCCAGTGGAGACGCAATCCTCCACGACCAGGATGTTCTTGATGGGCTTGGGGGCAACCGACTTGCTTCGCCATATTATGTTGTCGCCGGTCGTGAGGGGTTTCCCGAGTTTGGTGGCGATCAAGGTAGCGATCATCAGTCCGCTACGGGGGACCCCCACTATCAGGTCGTATCGTGTTTCAAAGGACTTCACCCAAGCATCAACGTCCGCTGCCATGTCCACGTTGCTGACGAAGTTGGGGTTTCTGTAGAATACTCTATCGATGGCCTTCTTTGGCAAAACCAGTTTGCCGCCACCGTTTAAAATATCAATTAATGAATTTATTTCATTTCTTATTCTCATGGCTAAACGACCAAATGACAGCGGTGATTGCCGAACCTAGATTATGAATTTATCTGATTTATAGTTGTAAATAGTCCCAGTCTATTTCTTGGGTTCTTCCTCCGAAGATTTCTCCGGTTTTTTCTTTGCTATCCCTTTAATCTTTTGGCCTGCGGACAACGCGCCCAGATAAATGGACTTGCTGGCCGTGTATGATTTCGAATAGCTCTTGTAATAACTGTATTTTTCAACCTGATGGCCGCCGAATCCGGCCTTGAACTCGTTGATCCCTCTCAGCTCGTCTCCCAGCTGACCGGTGGCATAGCCTCCGAAATCATATTCCTGGATTCCTGCCTCCTTGGCGTATTTTATCAGCTCCCATATCGAGAGCCTGTTCCCCCGGCCGTAGGTGGACCGCGATATCTCGGGTTCCCAGTTCATCGTGCTGGCGGAAACGAGTTGCCTGATGTGGCTTTCGTCCTTGATGCACAGGTGCCCTCCCAGCACCTTTCCATCCTTCTCGTATGTCGCCAGGATGTAGTTCTTCTTCATCTCCTCAGGATCTACGATGAATGGGGTGAGACCTTTGCGTTTTCTGAATTCCTTGTTGATCTCATAGAACTCTGCGAACCGGTCATTGAATCGGATGACGATCCCTTCCTCGACCGCCTTGGTGATGTGATGACGGCAGGATTTCTTCTCCATTGAACTAAAGATATCCTCCAGGCTCCTACTGAGTTCGAGCACCAGGGTGGTGGACATCTCTTTGGTGAATCCGGGCTTGTCGCCCGAGAATGAAGAGTTCTTGAATTGGATCGCGTCCGCATCCTCTACATCGTATACATCATCGCTAAACCAGATCTCCCTAATTGAGAACGGTCCCATTTTTCGATTGAATTCAATCATCTTAACAAACCTGCCTCAAATCTATCTAGTCCGCTGAGCCCCAAATTAACTTTCATTATTTCCACTTTGCTTTGTTGGGTAAACAAGTACGAATGAAAATAGGAGACTCTCTCTAATAATATAGTTTTTGAACCTTCCAGAATTATAATCATAATTTAAAATCAATATATATCAGAAACGTTGTTATAATGGTTCAGAAATAGAGTCCTAACCTAAAAGCAATGATGGATCGGCTGAACAACATCCGGCCGATCTTCACTGGACACATAGTTCGGACATAGGCGGATATTTATCAAATTGGCTCTGGACATCACCATGCGCGTCGCAATAGTAACGTTCAACAAGACCGGAGGGCTCAATCATTACATCGCATGTTTGGCGAATGAACTGAGCAAGATATGCGAATTACGATTGTTCGTACCGATAGGATTCGACCGCGGTTGGATCGAAAAAGTGGACATCCAAGAGCTGCCGATCCCGACCAGTGTTGGGGAAATGAAAGGATTGGCACTGCACCCGGAGCGATTCCTGAACATGTTCGAGGCGATCAGGGATTTCAGGCCTGACATCATTCACGTGAACGAAAGGGATTTCGGGTTCTTCCCGGTACTGGCGTTGTTCGACAGCCGGAAGATAGTGCTCACCATTCACGACCCGGTGCCTCACATCGGCTCAAAGTCATGGTACTCCATGATCGAGACCCCGGCCTTCCTTTACAAGGCTCCCAACATCATCGTTCATGGAGAAAAGTTCAGAGGATACTTCCCGGATAAACGCGTGTTCGTGATCCCCCACGGCGAGTACGGACGTTTCAAGTCGACCGCGGAAGGGGTAGCCGAAGAGGCGGACACGGTCCTGTTCTTCGGCAGGATCAACAAATACAAAGGGATCGAGGTTCTGATCAAGGCGATGGACGGGGTCTGGAAGGCCCGCCCGCAGACCAAGCTGATCATCGCCGGCGAAGGGGACCTGAAGGCCCTGGGCATCGAGGTCGATGGATTGAAAGGGATCGAGATACTCAACAATTACATCCCGAACGAAGAGGTCTCAAAACTGTTCCAGCGGGCCGCCATCGTGGTCCTTCCATACATCGAAGGGTCGCAGAGCGGAGTATTGGCCACCGCACTGGCGCTCGGAAAACCAACAATAGCTACGAAGGTGGGGTGTTTCGAGGAGACCATAGAAAGCGGCAAGAACGGGTTACTGGTGAATCCAGGAGAATCCGAAGGCCTGAAGGACGCAATACTGGAATTGCTGGAAAATAAGAGCCTCAGAGAGGAGCTGGGCAGAAATGCCAAGCAATACTCCGACCAATTCCTTCAATGGGCCCCCATCGCCAAGTCGACATTGGAAGCATACAAAAAGATGCTCGAATGAGTCACTTGCCAGTCGGGGCGATCCATTTCGGCAGTGCGGCCACCGAAAGAACGTTTCGGAACGCACAGCTCACCCATTCACTGGTCCGAAGGAGCTTGCGCTTTCCGAGGGAATCGAAGACCCTGCAAAAGAGCTGACCCGTGGACCCGGTGCCGGCGGGAGATGTTTTCAAGAAGTTTATGTATCCAAAGGCAATGACCGGCCTAGTTACATGTCAATTCAATCCAAACAAGATTATCTGTTCTATCTAGAAGCCGATGAGATTGCCTTGAAGATCCCTGATGACAAGAGGGGGCGATTAAGGGCCAGAATATTCAACCAGATATGGAAGTATGAGCGCATCCTTCGCAGAGCTGAATATTTCGCGAATTGCCGCCGGGGGAAGATCTGGCTGCCGCTCGTTTTCCTTACTCAGTATCGCCTCAGCCGTTATGGGTTCAAGCTCGGCTTCGAGATTCCAGTCAACGCATTCGGCGCCGGGCTCTCGATCGCGCATCACGGAATGATCACGGTAAACGGAAACGTTAAGGTGGGGGAGAACTGCCGCCTGCATAACGGGGTCACCATAGGTACCGAGGCAGGCTACTCCGACAGGTGTCCCACCATCGGCGACAACGTGTTCATCGCTCCGGGTTCCCAGATTTTCGGGTCGATCACCATTGCGGACGGGATCGCTATCGGAGCGAACTCGGTGGTGAACAAGTCCTTCATAGAAGAGGGCATAACCATCGCCGGCGCGCCGGCCAGGAAGATCTCCGAGAAAGGGTCCAAGAAGATCTTCATCCGTTCCACCGAAATCCTGAGGAACAGGGAGGCCAAACAAAATCAGTACCGGCCCGCCGGCCCTGAAGAGCTCAGACAAAGGGTCCAGGACGACCTTCATCCGTTCCACCGAAATCCTGAGGAACAGAAAAGCCAAACCAAGCAACGAACGGAACACCAATAGCGCGATCGACCGGATCCTCCTACGTCAGGCGTCGCCGAACTTTCGGCGGGGAGCAACGATTCATCGCTGTTCTGCGGGTCATATCCCATGTCGATGAGGCCTGCGAATACCGGATCCGCATGTATCTGGCTCCTTATTAGCGATCGTAGAGACCGGGCCATCCCGACCCGGATTTCCTTCTCAAATATTCCGGTAGCGATGTTCTCTGCACATCTAATAAATAACATTACGGACTATTGCGTCGAAAATGAGGGTCCTGCGAGTAGCTAGCGATATTTACCCAGACACCCCGGGCGGGCTCGGAATCCATGTCCACCAGATGTCTAAACTCCAGGTCCTGATGGGTTGTGACGTCACAGTGGTCACCTCGAGCACCCCTTCGAACCGGAAAGAGTTCGAGGAACGGGACGGGTATAAGATAGTCCGGCTCAAGACCCCGTTCCGGATGATGGGAAATTCATTCCAGGTCGGATTGTTGACCTACATTCTCCAGAACCGTTCCAAGTTCGACGTGATCCACGCCCACTCCCATCTGTTCTTCTCCACCAACGTCGCCGCCCTCCTCCGTAAGACCGGAGGGCCGCCCCTGGTCATAACGAACCATGGCGTCATTTCGACCAGCGCGCCCCTGGCATTCCAGGAGCTCTACTTTCCGGCGGTAGGTAGTCCGACCCTCAGGGCAGCCGATGCGGTACTTTGCTACACCGAGGCCGACAAGGAAAAGATCATCGAGCTCGGGGTCCGCGAAGACCATATCCGGGTGATCCACAACGGCATAGACTCGGCCCTTTTCGTGCCCGGTTCGATCAAGACCGACCCTCCCCAGATCCTATGGATCGGAAGGATGGTCAAAGGGAAGGGGCTGGAGTTCCTGATCGAGGCGCTCAAGATCCTCAAGGACCAGGAGATAGCCTTCAAGGTGGTACTCGTGGGCAAGGGCCCTGATTCGGAAAAGGTGGAGCAGATGCTGCTGCATTACGGCCTCACAGATCAGGTGCGCATCATAAAGAACGTCGATCAGGAGACAGCTGTGAAGCTCTACCAGGAATCGACGGTCTTCGCCCTTCCGAGCATATCGGAAGGTATGCCCCGCACTCTGTTGGAATCGATGAGCTGCGGCACCCCGTTCGTGTGCACGGACCTCCCCCAGCTGGTAGACCTGGCGGTGGGGTGCGGGACCACCGCCGGTTATGGGGATGTCGAGGAGATCGCCTCCGGCCTGGAGATCTACCTGACCAACAAGGATGCGGTGCAGGCCCACGGCCGGAACGGGCGTCAGAAGGTCCTTGACCATTATTCCTGGAACGAAACCGTCGCCCAGACGGTCGAAGTATACCGTGAACTTGCCAAGGGCAGATGACCAGTACTATCTCCTTCACTTCTCCTTCGGCACACCTCTCTTGGCCAGGGCCAGGTCATAACCTTTGATGATCTTCGAATCTGGGAACTTATTGCTTATGACCCTCGCCGGAACGCCTGCGAGAGTCACACCGTCTTCTTTGAACTCGCCGTGCACGACGGCATTGGCGCCTATGGCCACATTGTTCCCGACGACCGCATCGTTGAGTATCTTGGCGCCCGGTGCGATGTAGGTGTTGTTCCCTATCTTCGCCCCGGAAGCCACGTTGACGCCGTTGTGGATCCTACAGTTGCATCCTATGGTGGCGGTACCATTGATGAATATGCCCGTTCCATGCATGAGGGCCAGGCCCGGTCCGACCGAGTTCAGCGGGAAACCGAGCCGCATCTTGTCAGAAATGCGTATCAACAGGAATTTCTGGAGCATGGCATAGGACCGGGAGATCACATTGTGGCTGCAATTGGTATAATATTCTGCCTTCCTCAATCTCCGTATGAATTTCCATTCAAGCGGCACTGGAAATGGGATCTTGTCATTTTCGTAGCCTTGGGCAAACCGGTCGGAGGCTAGGTATAATGCGAGGTCTTCCCGCGATCGGATCATGAAAATTGGAAAGGCGACACCGGATATACCATTTGCGATTTCTTCTCTCGCTGGTTTCGACCTAGCCAGGCAAGGATAATCCATCAAAAGAGGGATCTTATTCAAGACATCCCGATGAAATAACGACCGTTCTCAGACCTATCTAACCTGCGGATCATAAGAACCGATCTTCACCACCAAACTGTCCATCCGCCGGTCAAAGCAAACAAATGGTTCTGTGGAAGATTATCATGACAAGATCGGGGGTCTGTAGGGAAACTCCCCTAGCATTTCTAGAATACCATATTCGAGCTAGGGGCATCGTGTTTAAATGTTGCCATACATTCCGTTGTCATCATGCGGCTCCTAATCGTGACGTCAGAATATGTGAATCTCAGCGCCGATCACAAGCGGGGTTCCGGGATCGCCCGGGTGGTCTACGAGGCGGCCGAGGAGCTCAAGAAGAGGGGCGTGGATGTGGAGATATGTTCTCCGGAAGGGCCGCAGATCGTCGTCCCCACGACGGGCATGCCGGGAAGGATCGGATTGCTCTTCTTCTGGCAAAAGGCCCTCAAGAAACTGGAATCGGTGGATGCAAACTATGACGCCATCTGGCTGCACAACCCGATCCTCCTCACCAGATACTCCACCAAGAAGCCCATGGTCGCCACCGTCCACTCCACTTCGCTGGGCAAGGCCAGGCAGTTCCGTTCACTCTTTTTCACCGGATACGTTTTCATCACCTCGGTGCTGGAGGTCTGGTCGAACAGGGCGATCAGCAGGTCTGGTTTCCAGGTGACATGCGTCTCAAACAGCGTGTGCAACGAGCTCATAAACATCGGGCCGGAAAAGAAGAGGATCGTCAGGAACGGGTCCATCTTCCCGCTCGTCTCCAAGGCGGTACCGCGGGAGGCCGCTCCCAGGAAGACCACCAATTTCCTGTACGTCGGGAGACTGGACAAGATAAAGAATCCAAGACGGATAATTAGGCTCTACGAATCGATAAAGAAGGAAGTAGATGGGTGTTCGTTGGTCATCATCGGCGACGGGCCGGAGTATTCCAGTCTGAAGGCCGAGAACGAGGACAGCACGATCACCTTCAAAGGTTTCCTGGAGCACGATGCCATCCTGCCGTACTACGACGACTCCGACTATTTCTTCATGGCATCGATCTACGAGGGTTGCCCGCTGACGCTCCTGGATGCTGTCAACAGGGGGCTCAGGTGCATTGTACCCGACATACCTTCACTGTCCTTCATAGAGGAGATGGAGCTGGGCAAGTGCTATGATAACAACAACGATCATCTGGCATCTAAGCAATTGATCGAATACGTCAAGCTTAATTCCGGTAAGCCGCGCGAGAACCGTGTAGACTTCACCTGGAGGCCGGCCATCGACAGCTACATGGTGCTGTTCAATGGGGATAAAGGCTGATCTTCGCCGCCGGGGCATCGTCGCCACCGTAACCGCCCAACACGCCCGGACGATCTCGGGTCTGCCTTAAGCATCCTCGATGATTCTGCAAGAATCGGCATTCTTACGATGATCCTCGGGCATTACCCCACTGTTGACGTTCATAACGCATCGGTCCACAGGCCGTACCATACATATTCCAACACGGGGATCGATTGAATGGACATCATCCCGCCCGGGGAATATCGGATAATTGATTCGGTGGAATTCTCTTTATGCTTGATTCATCATTCGAGCTCGAATGCAGCTTAGAAAATACTCAAGTCAATACCTGATCGACGCCATTTTGTATTTCGCATTTATAGTATCAATACTGGCGCAGGAGTATTTTCAATTCCAAAACGTCTTCGTTTCAGCTTTCGAGATCGGATTCATCTTCGTCTATCCGGCCAAATACATCCTGGCACTGGTGAATCTAAAGACGAAATCATTCGCCATCCTGGCGATCCTGTGCGTTGCCGCAGGCTTGGCTACGATCGAGTTCCTGGGGATGACCATAGCCTTGGTAGGGGGCATGTTCAATATCGCCCTCTTCACCAGAGAGTCGGTGCTCCTGGTGGTGACAGTGACCGTGTTCCTGTTCATGATTGTTTCAAGGGACATCAAGATCCCATCGGTCAAGGTCGATCAGCCCCATTACCTCTACTTCTCCATCCTGATGGTCGTGGTGGCCAGCTTTGGATCGATCTTGATGAACCAGTACCAGAACAACATAGTCAATCTGCTATTCTGGGGGCTGGTGCTGATCGCCTCATCGGTGCTGGTGCTGGAAAAGGGTCTGACCCTTCAATCTAAGATGGTCCTGATCTTCGGCATATCCCTTTCCTGCCTGCTGAATGTCACCCTGATCTCAAATTTCCTGACCGGCTGGGACATATTCTATGAATATTCCGTCGGGAACATGACCATCGCCACCGGGGTCTGGAACATCGATCTCGGCTCCAACGTCAACGCCATGCTGAGCATTGCGGTCCTGGCACCGGCAATATCCTGGATCGGCAACATAGACCTTCTGTGGGTGCTAAAGCTGGTCTACCCGGTCATCTACGCCCTGGTACCCATTGGTGTCTTCGTCTTCGCATCGAGGATGACCAACCAGACCGCAGGTGTGATCGGGGCGCTGCTCTTCATCCTTATCCAAGGGTTCCTTTTCGAGATGCCATCGATCGCACGTCAGGAGATCGCCGAGCTGTTCCTGATAACGATCCTCATAGTGGCGATGTTGGACGATTTCTCCAATTATCAGAAGGCCTCGCTGGGCATCCTGTTCGGATTCGGGCTGATAACCTCTCACTATGCCACGACTCTGTTGTTCATCGGCCTCCTGACGCTCTACTACGTGGTCCGGCTCGTGTTCAGGGCCAAGGACAAGCCTATCTTCAGCGGATGGCACTTCCTGACCCTAATAGTCATGGAGCTCACCTGGCTCCTGTATATAGGTAGCAAGGGCGTTCTAGGCTCGGTCCTCGAGGTCGTCGACAGCATCTACAGTGCGGTAGCGAACGAATTCTCCATAACCAGCAATGTCGTGGCTGACCGGGTGAGCGCCCCGGCCTCATTGCTGCATCAGGCGGGAAAGGGCATATTCATCCTGGTGATAGGGATCGTGGCCCTCGGCATCCTCGTCAGATTGTACAAGAAGAGAAAGGGCATCGACAGCTATACCGCCCTCATGGTGTCGTTCGGGGTGTTGATGGTGATCGCTCTGACCGCCTCGAACTTTCTGGTCCTCTTCAGCGACATAAGGATGATCAGCCTGCTCCTAATCGTGCTAGGGGTGATGTTCTACTACGGCCTCAGCTGGATCCTAAGCCTTCCGTTGTTGAGGACCCAAAAGAGCAAGGTCCTCTACATAGCCGCGGCTCTCATTGCGGTGTACATCATCTTCAATTCGGGTTTGGTGTACCAGATCGCCAACGACGGACCTACATCCATCGCATTGGACAGCACCCTCCTGTTCCCGGAGTTCTCGAACTCGGAGATCAAGCAGGCAATGTGGGTCCAGGACAACCTGGGGACGGGCCAGATGATAACTGCCGACCAGATGGGCAGGAACGTGGTGGGTGGGTTTGGGTGGTTCACCGTCGATCGTGATAACAAGAACATCACTCACGTCGATAACGGGGAATTGATCTATCTTACCAATCTCAATGTCGAACAGTTGAATTTTGTCAATCCGACGACTGGAACTGTAAGTCCACTATCTTTGGATTCGATCTGGAAAAATCCGATCGTGTATTGTACTGAGAACTCCAAGGCGATGTACGTCTACTAGGTCTAATGGTCTAGAACAACATAGCACGGTCTCCTGCTTTGACCGTTTGCGCTAGGTCCAGAGCAGACCAAATGCTCTCAGGGTCCGTTTAGTTCCTGGGCATCTTTCAGACGAATCAGAGTCATCACGAGAACGATGAGACGATGTCAGCAAAATTGCACCAGTGGACGACTGGGATATGCCTTCATTGCCCGTACCCAGACTGGCCATGGACCGAGTTGGGACAACCTTGACAATTTATATATAGACATCCTCCTTTTTCAGGCTCACGAAAATACTGGAACATCGGGATTGGGACCTTTGGTCCATGGTATTTGGCGCACTCCTCGTTATAGTGGTCGCCTTTGCCCTGCCGGATTCATTGCTTCCAATCATCCTGGGTTTCCTGTTCATCATCCTTCTTCCGGGGTACGCGATCCTGGCGGCCCTGTTTCCTGCCGCCAAGGACCTGTCGTCGCTCGAACGGATGGCCATCTCCTTCGCGCTAAGCGTCGCGATCTCCCCGATCGTGGCGATCGGCCTGAACTACTCCGACCTCGGAGCCAGTATAAGCATGGTGTTGCTCATCTTGGCGGCGATCACACTGATCCTGACCCTGATCGCTTTGTTCGTGAGGGGAAGGACCGAGTTCCCGTACCTGCCACCGGCGCTGGGCAAGAAAAAGGGAGCATCCTTCGCGCGGCGAAAGGGGAACCAGCACAAGGTCATCGCTATCGCGCTAGTGGTCGCGATCGTGGTTTCGGCAGGGGGTCTCGCCTACCTGGTCGTTAACCCTCCCCAATCGGAGAGCTTCACCGAGTTCTATATCCTAAGTCAGAACGGGAACTCAACCGGCTATCCGCAGAACCTCATCGTCGGCCAGTCTGCGTCCGTACGACTGGGCATCGTCAATCACGAGAACCGCCCGGTGAACTACACCTTGGAGGTATGGCTGTCCAATACCACGGTAGTGAACAACCAGACCAACGTCCAGACCATGTACTTCTTCGAGTCGACCAACATCACACTGCCGAATGTACCGGTCAGCCTGGTCCAGAACGATACCAAGCAGTACGAGACCAATTATACGTTCCAGGTGCAGCTCCAGGGCCAGTACAGGTTGTTCTTCCTGCTCTACAAGGACCATGAGCCTGCCCTTCCGGATTCGCCGATGATCCCCTATCACGACTACGCGGCCACCCAGGCATTCCGGATCACCGATGCTGTGAAGAACAACGTGATGAGCCTTGACCTGATCCTCAACGTCAATCCGCTGGGCCAGTGAAGGCTGCTTTTTTATTAGGTCAAGCGGACAGTGAAAACAAGCAGATGCCCTGGAATTAACATCATCACATTTGGAACCGTCCCTTGTTCGGTCCAGAGAAAATAATCGTAATCAATTCAACAGATGGGCGGCCTGCAGGATCTGGAACGCGACGGTCGCGGCAAATATGATCACCAAGGGAATGATGACCGCGTCTATCGTTCCCACCTTCTTCTTGGATCCATTGGGGGAGTTGCTAACGAGCAGTCTTACCATCAGTAATATGACCAGGACCAGGGCGATAAGAACCCCGCCCAAACCCCCGCTTAAGACTGGCATCGAGCTCATAGACTTTGATTCTTACTGAATCTTACCTATATAATATTTCCTTTTGACGATTTTGGAGGTCCGTTTTTTCGTATCGGACGACAAACGCTCCAAATATTGTTCGAGGACGATTTATTTCCCAGATGCAAATGTCGTGTCGTCCATACTTTTGGACAATTATTTAGGCAGGAATTTATAAAAGGTGTTCTGGCAACAATTACTTATATAGTTTTTCGCTCATGCAAGAGACCAAAATGATTGGCCGCAGATCCGTATTGATCGTGATATCGACGGTCATTGCAGCCGTGCTCTCATTCGCGGGCCTACTGGCCATGACGAACTACCTGGGAAAGGACGTCTATGGCAATATCGCCTGGGTGCTGGCCACCCTGAGCGTGTTGAACGTGGTGTCCGATCTAGGTTTCCAGAGCGCACACGTCAAGAAGGTTTCCGAAGGCCAGGATGAGAACGATTGCGTCTCCACATACTTCGTGATCAAGATCGCCTTGACCTCGTTCATGGTCGTATTCGTGTTCTTGGCGCTCTTTGTTTGGAATGACGTTTCGAAAGGCGCTATCACACCAGAGGTCTGGAACCTGGTGATACTGTTTGTTCTTTACTACGTCATGTATGATCTGGCGAATGTTGTCACAATGACCTATATCGCCCGGATGGAGACGACCAAATCCCAGCTGATCGCGCTGACGGACCCGGTAATAAGGGTCCCGCTCATCATCTTCATTTCCATCAATCATATGACCCAGCTTGACCTGGCCTTCGCATACGTGTTCGCCGCGCTAGGGGTGCTGCTGGTTAGCGTATTCCTACTTTTCAGAGGCAGGGTCCGTTGGAAGCGGCCAACCTTGTTTCGTTCCTATCTCAAGTTCGCTCTTCCTATCACTTTCATCTCGGTCGCCAATGCAATCACCGGCAACCTGGACAAGATCCTGATAGGATATTTTGACACACCCGGGAACGTGGCCTACTATTCCTCTTCCCAGACCATCCTTGCCACGGTGGGTGTCATAGGCACGGCGGTCAGCACGATAGCGTTTCCATCTTTCTCGTACCTGCACAGCAAAGGAGACATCAAAGAGATCAAGAGGGTGACCTATGCGGCCGAGCGGTACATCTCCATGATCGGCCTGCCGATCATTACTCTGGTCGTGCTTTTCCCTACCGAGATATGCATATCCGTTTTCGGTCAGCAGTTCGCCCCTGCCGGGGACGCCATGCGTTTCCTAGGCATCACACTTGCATTCACCTTGCTGAACCAGGTCTACACCTCTCAGATATTGGGCGTCAACAGGCCGGACATCAGTGCCAAGATCGTCCTCGGGACATTCACCTTGAACGTCATCCTACTGTTTGTTTTCATTCCGAACGAACTGTTCGGGATAAAATTGCTGGGGCTGTCGTACACCGGAGCAGCCATCGCCACCGCCATAGCCGCCATGGTGATGTTCATAACTGTGCGTTTGATCGTTAAGAGGCTTACCGGTACCGGCACCGAACCCAGGATATTGAAGCACCTGTTCGCAGCGGGTGTCGCTGGAGCGACGATCGAGGCGTTGAACACGGTGCATCATCTGTCAGGGATCATCAACCTGCTGATCTTCTTCGGGGTCACCGTAGCCGTGTTCTTAGGCACTTTGATAGCGCTGAAGGAATTCACCAGATCGGACGTGACCCAGATAATCGATATAGTGAACCCTTCAAAGATGTTCAGCTACATGGGAGAAGAGATAAAGAACAAGAAATGAACCGGTCATCGGTGCTGCGCCAGGGCGATGAATTCTGCCGCCTTGAACGAAGCACGATCCCAGGCCTCGATCCTCCGTGACTCGTTAGGGCTAAAGGCCTACGTCACCGGACATCGATCGGAAGGGACCGGGAAGATATCAGAAAGTCATCGGCCGATCTCGAAGCGGACCGCAACACTTCCCCGTGTCCCGGTCATGCCGATGTGCAATTTCGTGCGTGCGGGCTATCGAAAGACCGTTCCCGTCATTTCCATCTGATCTCATCGGCAACAATTTATTATAACCGTTTTGGCTGATGCGCCCTGAATGATTGGCCGCCGATCCCTTTTGATCATGATTTCGACGATCCTGACCGCCATATTGTCGTTCGTAGGGCTACTGGCCGTGACGAACTACCTGGGCAGGGACGTCTATGGCAACATCTCCTGGGTGCTTGCCACTGTGGCCACGCTGAACATAGCCTCGGACCTGGGCTTCCAGAACGCGCATATCAAGCGGGTATCCGAGGGCCAGAACGAGAACGACTGCATAGCCACGTATTTCATGACCAAACTGGTCCTGACCTCGCTCATGGTGGTGTTCGCGCTTTCCGCCATCTTCACATGGAACTCGATCACGAATTCTGCCATGTCCCCGGAGACCTGGGACCTGCTCATCCTGTTCCTGCTCTACTACGTGATGTATGACTTCGCCTACGTCGTCATCCACACCTACAATGCCAGAATGGAGACGACCAAGTCCCAGCTCATCCTCCTCACCGATCCTCTGATACGGATACCGCTGGTCATTTTCGTTTCCATCAACCATCTGACCACCATCGACCTGGCCTTCGCCTATGTGTTTGCTGCTCTAGGGGTGTTGCTGGTGAGCGCATTCCTTCTGAGGAGGGGAAGTTTCCGTTGGACAAAACCGACGCTTTTCCGTTCATACATCAAGTTCGCGCTGCCCCTGGCCCTGGTCTCCATCGCAGGCGCTGTCACGCTCAATCTCGATAAGATACTGATCGGCGTCTTCTATTCGGCGGGAGATGTGGCCTATTACTCATCGTCCCAGACCTTTATCAGGACCTTCAATGTCATCGGGACCGCGGTCGCGGCGCTGGCATTCCCTTCCTTCTCCCGCTTGCATGCCAAGGGGGATATGGCGGGGATCCGAAAAGTGACACACGCGGCCGAGCGGTACATATCCATGATCGGGACGCCGATCGTAACGCTGCTCGTCGTCTTTCCGACCGAGATCTGCGTTACCTTTTTCGGTTCCCAATTTGCCCCGTCCGGGGATGTCATGCGCTTCCTGGCGATCTGGTTATGGCTTACCCTGCTCAATCAGGTGTACCTGTCCCAGATCCTTGGTGTTGACCGACCTGACATCAGTGCCAAAAGGACAATGGGGACCTTCATCCTGAACGTGATCCTTCTGTTCATCTTCGTCCCCAACGAGCTGTTCGGAGTGAAGATGCTCGGCCTGTCCTACACCGGAGCGGCACTGGCCACGGCGATCACTGCGGTCATCCTGTTCATCTCCATGCGCCTGGTCCTGAAGAGCCTCACCGGGACGGGCAGCAACCCAGGGATCCTGAAGCACATGCTCGCAGCGGTGGTCTCGGGCCTGGTCATCGCAACATTGGGCACGTTCTACCACTTCTCCGGATTCGTTTCCCTGATCATCTTCGGATCGGTCACCATGGTCGTGTTCTTTTCGGTATTGACATTGTTGAAGGAGTTCACGAAGTCCGATGTGATCTATTTCGCCGACCTTGTCAACCCCAAGAAGATGTTCGGTTACATGGGCGAGGAGATAAAGAACAAGAAATGATGCGGTTATAGGACAGGACCTGACTGCTGGTAGGTGTTCGCTCTTATTCAGGCGGGAAGGGCGGCTTCCATCGCTGGTCGATCCCGCCGTTGGGGCACACCACCTCGTTTCGTACAGTTCGAGATATCGACTAGACCGATTGGCTCGGAGTCCAGTCACTGGCGACGGCGGTCCCCGTTCTCCCGGGGGAAGTACTGGGGCATCTCTCCCAGGGTGGAGAAACGGAAATGGTTGTCCTTGGCATAGGCGAGGGCATGCTCGATGTTGCCCAGGATGCGCTGGCAATCCTTTTCCGTCGCCGCGTAGGGTGAGGCGCCGGGCATGATCTCCATGGAATGGAACATCATCGTCAGGGTCACGTCCTTCTTGTCCGAGTAGTGTTCCGCCGTCTGTTGCATCACTTCCACCATGCCAGGGCCGGTATTGTTGGAGGGCACGGAGCCATTGAAGGCGGTACAGCCGATCGGTCACGGTATGCATTACGCTGGCATGCCATTTTCTGTGTTTCTCTGGTTCCAGGATGGTCACCGGGACCTCGAGGACACCCTTTCCATTGGGGGCCAGCATGTCCTTTTCCTGCGGATAGTATGGCTGGTCGGGGGCCTTAAGGAAATTGGCCTTGCCCTCCGGGTAGTCCCAGTCCATCCTGGGCGTGACCGAGGAATCGACCTTGTAATTGAGCTCGTCCAGGATCTTCATGGTGTTCAGCCCTGCGGCGAAGCGCCCGGCGCGGAACGATGCCGGCTTGTAACCCAGGCGGGTGGCGAAAAGCGCGGTCAGGTTCACCATTTTCTGGCGTTCGATCTCATAGGGGTAGGAGGACTGCATCGCGTCGGTGGCCATGTTGGCCATCGGGCCCCGGTGCTCGTTAGGCCCGATCAGGTCACCATGCAGGTGGGTTCCAAGCTCACAGTCCTTGGTGGACCTGAGGGTCTCGACACAGCGATCGTTCATGATCACTTCAGGCGACAGCAGGTAGGTAGGCCTCGCGCCATATTTCGAGAACAATGTGCCCAGCTTATCCGGGATGCCCGTGGTGACCGACGAGAAGCTCTCGTCAGACGAGACTTTCCAGCTCTTTGACTTGTCTATCTCGGTGTCGATGGTGATGAGCAGATGGATGGCCATTTTTCCCAAACCCGGGACGCGTTGAGCGCCTTCAACGTTTATGAATGATTGCCATGTAATGAATCCAAGGGGGCTTGATGGGTAACTATTATCCCAGAACAGCCTTCAAAACACTGGCGCATGAGCGGAGAGCTGGGAACAGTACATGTCGAACTTTTCAGTCCGGATCCCGAAAATACCAGTCCTTAGTTCATCAAATAGACCATTAGCATAGATAGGTTTATTCCCTTTTCCTCCATCCAGTTATCATATGGAGCCATCGAGGCCGTTAGAAACTGGCCTAAACGGACTTAATGATGCGGCAGGCGACCGCATTGCTGGTGCAGCAGTTCCGATAGGCAAAGCCCAACATAAGATCGCAGTAGTAGTTCCCGCTTACAACGAGGAGATCACGATCGGCAGTGTCGTCATAGGCGCGGCAAAATACAGCGACCGGGTGTATGTGGTCAACGATGGTTCGAAAGACCTCACCTCTGAGACAGCTAAGGCCGCCGGCGCATTCGTGGTCGAAATGGAAAAGAACGGCGGAAAGGCGAAGGCGCTGATGACCGGGCTGAGAAAGGCCCGTGAGGACGGTTACAACGTAGTAGTGATGATGGACGGGGATGGACAGCACAAATCCATCGATATCCCGGCCTTGATCGATCCGGTGATCAACAACTCCGTCGACCTGGTCATCGGCTCCCGGTTCATGAAAGAGGATAATAAGATCCCAGCATACAGGCAGGCCGGGCAAAAAGTGCTGAACACCTTCACCAACATGGGGTCCTCGGGAAAGTTGACCGACACCCAGTCCGGATTCAGGGCACTGGGACCAAGGGCATTGGAAAACCTGGACTTCGAATCCAGCGGATATTCGGTCGAGTCCGATATGATCACCTGCTTCTCCGAACGGAACCTGAGCATCGTCGAGGTGCCGGTAGCGGTAAGGTACGATGTCCCGAATGGGCACAAGCAAGGTTCCACGTCCATGGGCTTCACTCTCCTGGAGAACGTCATAACCACCGTCGCATACAAGCGGCCTTTGCTGGTGTTCGTCGGCCCGGGGGCATTGCTGGCCGGGATAGGATTGATCCTAGGATTTTTCGCCTTTGAGAACTACTATTTCTTCGCTTCCTGGTGGCTGCAGGTGCTTCTGGCGGAATTCGCCCTGGCACTGGGCTTCCTCATGATCGCGTTCGGCCTGATGCAGAACTCTCTGGCCATGTACATGAGGATGAACAAAGGGCAGCCCAAATAGCCTAGCGGCTAGGCCGCAAACATCTTCCATCATTCTAATTCGACGCTCATGGGCGTACTCTGCCTCCTACAGTTTCATGCCATTTGTCGAGGCCCGTTCTGATCCTTACCCGTGAGCTCGTTCGCCCCCATCTCTCAGCGCTCACGGTCGCTCCGATCACCACGACGATCCGGGGGCTGTCGTCTGAGGTACCAGTCGGTGCAGCCAACGGGCTCGATGGTCCCTCGGTGGTGAGCTGCGACAACATCACGACGGTCCCCAAGCAGGCCATCGGTGTTCAAATCGGCGTTCTGCTCGACGACCAAGAGCTCGTGCTCAGCGCGGCGATCCGGGCTGCGTTCGATCTCGACTAGCGCCTGCGCGTTAGGAGCCGAGATCTGTCAATGCACTTGAGCAGAGGAGAAGCATGAACGTAAGTCGGGAGATGGCAACTGCGTTCGTTGAGAGCTACGGGCAAACGTGGCAGAGCTGGGATTACGAGGCTTCGTCGACCTGTTCAGCGACGACGTCGTCTACGTGGAGCACCAGGTCGAGGAGACAGTAGTGGGGCGCGACGCGATGGCTCGCTACATCCGCAGAGAGCACTATGAAGCTGGCACCGTCGACGTTCGCATGGGCAGCCCGATCGTCGAAGGCAACCGGGTCGCTGCTGAGTTCTGGACCACGATGAGCAACCGTGAGGGCGAGCCGGAGGGGACGCTCATGGGGTGCTTGATCGCCCAGCTCGACCCTACGACCGGACGGTGCACGCGCTTTCGTCAGTATTGGCTTGAATCTGACGGACACTTCAAGCCGTCCAGCGGCTGGGGCGAGTAATCGGCACAGCGCGGGCGCTCATCCGAGGCGCGGTCGACCGCAGGACGCCCCTCGAGCTGAGCGATCGACGAACGGCTGGCCTGGCCAACACCTGGGGTGCTTTCGCCGTCTTGCGCTGCATGGTTGCCTCTAGCCGACACCGAGCAGCTTGACGCTCCCGAGGCTGAAGAACGCAGCCCGGGCCCTGTCTTCTTCATCTCCCCGGAAGTCGACCGGACCCTCTGGGCCGCGGAACTCGGCGTAGGTTCAGGAGCCTGTGTCTGGCGATGATCGCTTTGCTCGTCGAGCAGGTGGCCGACCGAAAGCCGAACTGACGACCGCAACGGACGACAAGCAAGCGTCTCGCTGACCCGTGGGTCGGCTCCTGCTTTGGCCTCGAAGCGGGAGCCGCCACAGGTCTCGACCTTCGTGCCTCGTGGGATAGGAGGCTCTGACGCGACGTCGGATCGCATCGGAGTCGAACGACACGACATCAGAAGATGCCACTTTGCAGCGGGATCGTCGTGAATTCGACAACGAGTGCGCCCGAGTGGACTCGAACCACCACGGGGAAAACTCCCCACAAGGCCCTCAACCTTGCGCGTCTACCAATTCCGCCACGGGCGCAGAGGGCGCGAGTATAGTCGCGCGCCCTCCGCCGGGCGGCAGGGGCGGTCGGCCCGCTTGCGTGCGGGTCCGCGGCGGCGCTTGCGTCCGTCCACGGGCGGCGCTACAGTGCGAACACACGTTCGTTGCATGTACCCGAACAGGAGTCCGGCAGCCATGGATCTGACCAAGCGCCAGCAGGAGATATTCGACTTCATCCGCAAGTACTCGGCCAAGTACGGTTACCCGCCGACGGTGCGCGACATCGGCAAGGCGGTGGGCTTGGCCTCATCCTCGACCGTGCACGCCCATCTGGCCAACCTCGAGAAGATCGGCCTCTTGCGACGCGACCCGTCCAAGCCGCGCGCCATCGAGTTGCTCGATCGTGCGATGGGAGGAGCGGTTGAGAGCGTTCGCGGGATCGTGCGGGCCGAGGGCCTGCCCCTGCTGGGCGCGGTGGCCGCGGGGGCGCCGATGCTTGCCGAGGAGAACATCGAGGAGTACGTACCCGTGCCCACCGTCGCGGGCGGTGGTGATGGCGACTACCTGCTGCGGATTCGCGGCGAGTCTATGACGGACGCAGGCATCCTCGAAGGCGACTATGTCGTGGTCCACTCACAGGACACCGCCCAGAACGGCGACATCGTCGTCGCGCTGCTCGGCGAGGAGGCGACCGTGAAGCGGTTCTTTCGTGAGTCCGATCACATTCGACTGCAGCCGGAAAACCCGGCCATGGAGCCGATCCGCAGCAAAGAGGTCAAGGTACTGGGGAAGGTTGTGGGACTGTTGCGGACCCTCTGAGCCCGCCGGCCGGCGTGAGGTGGTGTGGGGTGGGGGCACAGTTTCCCGTTCGCCCCTTCACGGCGGGGCTCGCGCGCGCTAGGTTGCTCGGGCAGGTCAGGCAGCCGCGGAGGCTTGGGCCTTCGAGGAAAGTCCGGACATCACAGGGCAGGGTGGTCGAGAGATCGACCCGGGGAAACCCGCGGGAAAGTGCCACAGAAACAAACCGCCAACGTCCGCCGTCCCACGTGAACGGCGGGCCGGCAAGGGTGAAATGGTGCGGTAAGAGCGCACCAGCGTCGCGGCGACGCGATGGCTGGGCAAACCCCACTCGATGCAAGGCCAAACAGGACCGCTTGCAGGCTGCCCGCCGAGGTCCAGGTAGGCCGCTCAGATGGATGGCTGCTCAACGACAGGATCCGGCTTATCGATCTGCTACGGAAAAGCCCCGCTCCGGCGGGGCTTTTCTACATAGCGACTCACTGGGCGCTTGTTCAGGAGAGGATCAGCCCCTGGACGACGTCGACAGCGAGCGCGTCGGTGGATTGGCGCTCAGGCCTTCGGGTAGGCTGACGCTGAGTGAGCGCAGCTATCCAGCTTGCGGGCTTGGTGAAGTCGTTCCGCGGCACCCACGGGCCTGTTCATGCGGTGCGTGGGGTCGATCTGTCGATATCCGCCGGTGAGACCGTTGCACTGCTCGGGCCCAACGGCGCCGGCAAGTCGACGACGATCGACATGATGCTCGGGCTCACCGCGCCCGACGAGGGCGCCGTTTCGCTGTTCGGCCGCTCGCCGCACGGGGCCGTCGCCGGCGGAGTCGTCGGCGCGATGATGCAGAGCGGCGAACTGATCCGCGACCTCTCGGTGCGCGAGCTGATCGCGATGATCGCCTCTCTCTATCCGGCGCCGATGGATATCGACGGCGTTATCGGGCTCGCCGGCCTGGGCGAGGTGGCCGAGCAGCGCACGCAGAAGCTCTCAGGCGGCGAGTCCCAGCGCGTGAGGTTCGCCGTCGCCATCGTCGGCGACCCCGACCTGCTGGTCCTCGATGAGCCGACCGTGGCAATGGACGTGGGCGCTCGCCACGAGTTCTGGTCCTCGATGCACGATTTCGCCGCGCGCGGCAAGACGGTCATCTTCGCGACCCACTACATGGAGGAGGCCGATGCAAACGCCGACCGTGCAGTGCTGATGGCGCACGGACGGATCGTCGCCGACGGGCCGACCACCGAGATCAAGGCCCAGGTCGGCACGAAGACGATCCGTGCGACCCTGCCCGAGGGCGAGGTGCCGGCTCTCGCATCACTGCCCGGCGTCGCAAGCGCCGAGCGCCACGGCGAGTCGGTCACGCTCCACTGCTCTGACTCCGACCGCGCGATCTATGCCCTGCTCGAGCGGTATCCGTCCGCGCGCGACATCGAGATCACCGGCGCGGGGCTCGAGGAGGCCTTCCTGGCCCTGACCGGAGCGCCGGGAGAGCCGGGCGGAGCGCGGTCGTGAGGGGGGCCGTGTACACGCGGTATGAGCTCCTGCGGGCCTTCCGCAACCGGCGCTACTTCATCCTTTCGCTCGGCTTTCCGCTGATCCTCTACTACGTCATCGCCGGGCCACAGCGTCACGTCAGCGACTTCGCCTCAACCGGAATCTCGGCACCGCTCTACTACATGGTCAGCCTCGCCTCATTCGGGACCATGTTCGCGATGATCTCCGGCGGCGGGCGGATTGCGTCAGAGCGCCAGGCCGGATGGACGCGCCAGCTGCGCGTAACACCGCTCCAGGTGCGTGCCTACTTTCGCGCCAAGCTCCTTACAGCCTACGCGACCGCACTGACCAGCCTGCTGCTGCTCTACGCCGCCGGCGTCTCATTCGGTGTCAGCCTTTCGGCCCATGATTGGCTTCAGATAACCGGCCTGATCGTCATCGCACTGCTTCCCTTCGGAGCGCTCGCAATCCTGCTTGGGCACCTCATGACCGTTGAATCGATCGGCCCGATCTCAGGCGGAACCGTGTCGTTGCTCGCGATCACCAGTGGCACCTGGTTCCCGGCCACCGGCTTCCTGCACACGATTGGGCAATGGCTGCCGTCCTACTGGCTGGTCCAGGCCGGGCGCGTGACGCTCGAAGGGCACAGCTGGAGCGCCAGGGGATGGGCTGTCGTGCTTGCGTGGACGTTCCTGCTGGCGACGCTCGCCGGTCTCGCCTACCGGAGGGACACCTCGCGCGTGTGAGCGGAGGTGTCCTCGACGGTCATCACCGCTAGCGGGCGACGACCGCGAAGAAGTCACGCGTGTAGGGCGCCAGGAGCTCGCCGGCGATGCCGTGCTGGCCCGGCAGCAGTTCGACCGGGCTTGGTCCGCCCGGATGGTGCACGTAGAGGTATCCCGCGACCCAATCCGGGTTGATGTCGAGCTCGATCGCCCGCACGGCACCGGCGTCGATCAGAGCCCGCGCAAGCCCTGCCGGCGAGAGAGACAGGCCTGCAGCCCAGATGAGCTCTCCCTGTGCGTTGACGCCGAGCGCCGACCGCGGGACGACTGTGGCCAGTCCGATCGTGCCGCCCCAGCAGACGGTGACGCAGCCCGAGACGTCGCTCGTCGCCCGGCCGCCCGACACCAGCAGGCGCTGGTTCTGGAGCACCGAGAAGACTTGTTTGCCAGGCGCCGGAACATCGACATGCCACGCCCCGATTTCTGTGCTCCCGTCGGTGTACGTCACGATCGAAGCGAGCCCCGCCTTCAGGGGAACGGCCGTATGGCCGTTGGCGACGAAGCCCACGTTTGCGTAGGTGAGCTTGAAGCCGCCGTTGAAGGCTGCGATCAGGTGGTGGATCTCCGAGTTGTCGACCTGATCGCCGTAGCTCCAGCCGCCGACGCCACCGTCGTTCGACCCTGCGTGGAGATCCACGCGCACGAGGTCCTGGTTGAGGCGCATCAGGGTCACGCCCGAGCGCGCAGCGACCCACGCCGCCGGCTGCCCGTTTACGCGGGCGGCGACTGCCCAGACGGGCGAGCGGCGGAAGGGAGGGGTGATGACCGGTGCCGGCGCTGCGCCCTGGGCCGACGCCGAGCCGGCAGTGGGCTTAAGCCGCGTCTGCGCCACCCTGGGCGCAGAAGTAGGCGCCGTCGGCGCCGGACGTCGTGAGACACCTCCCGGCCGCCCGGCTATCGGCGACGGAGCGCCGGTGGCCGCCCTCGCTGCCACGGACGTCACAGTGCTCCTGAGCGTTCGTGCTCCTCCGTCGGCCAGCAGCAGCACCAGTGCCGCGATGAGCGTGCCGAGTGACGCGACGATCGACAACCACAGCGTGGACGTGTGCTCATGGGCGTGGCCAGGATGTCTGCCTACCTGCATCATCGGGAATGTTCGCCACTCCGCCCTTCTCCGGCCTTAATGGGACGTGAGAAACGGCTCATTCCAGGCCGCTGCCGGCTCCGTTGTGCGGCCCATATCGCTGGCCCGCCTGTTCACTGCGAATACAGCGCGAAGAAGTCTCGGTCGTCGGGTTCGAGATAGCGTGTGGCAGGGCGTTCCATGCCTTCCAGCAGCTTCGTCGGGTCTTCTGCGCCGGTAGCTCCGTAGTAGTTGAAGGACGTCCAGTAGGAGTTGATGTCGAGCTCCATCGCCCGCACTGCGCCTGCCCGGATCAGCACGCGCGCGAGGCTCGCGACGGTCTGGTAATCGCCTGCGGTGTAAATGAGGTTGCCCTGCGCGTCGATGCCGATCGCAGAGCGCCATACGAGAACCGCGTTGCCCACCGTCGCGCCCCAGTCTGCGCTAACGCCGATGTCCGGATTCGGCCGGCCTTCTTCGACGATCAGGGGAAGGTTCTGGCGGGCGAACGAGACTCCCGCCGGGACGTTGGGGCCGTGATTCCAATCGACCACGTCGACACCGCCGTCTTCATAGCCGACGATCGTGCCCTGCCCGTCCCGAAACGGGGCGTATGTGTGTCCGTTTACAGCAAAGCCCCCATGGGAGTCGCTGAGCTTGAAACCGCTGTTGAACGTCGCGAGCAGCTTCGAACGCAGCTGCAGCGGAACCTCCATCGCACCCCGGGGGAGTTCCACCGACGGCTCAAGGCGCCCTGGGTTGAGCGTCAGCCGGGTCCGCTTCGTGTCAATCCACGCGAGTCCCGCCACCACGCGTGGGTATTCCGGCTGGTCGCGGATAGTGGTAACGAGCAGCGGCGGATTCCTCGCAAACCCCGGTCGTGTGGCGTGCCAGACGCCCTCGCCGGGCAGCGGCGGTGTAAGTAGCGGCTCGATGGGGCGGGCCTTTCTTCGGCGACTGCCCGCGCCGAGCTGGGCAGACCCGTCCCGTAGCCCACTTTCGGCAGCGCCCGCAGGGCTGGGCCGCCCTTCGGTGGAGCCGTCAGTTCGTAGTAGAGGGTCTCCACGCTCGCAACTAGACCCGCGGCGCCATGGTCACGCAGCCACTCGACTGCCCGGATGCTGAAGCTCGAATTGGACGTTTCATTGAGCATTAGGCCGAACGACACGGCTGTCGGCAGGAGCGCCACAGCGGCACCTACCAGGACGATTCGCCGCAGCCGCGATGCCAAGCCCCATGCCCGCACGCGTGGGGCTCTGTGGATGCGCCTGGGGTGTAACGACGTGGTCGCGTGCATGCGGCGACTGTATTGCGGGTCTGGGGCGATCCGCGTGCAACGGCGCTCAGATGGGAGAAGTTTCACTGTGAAAACTCTCACCGCGCTTAAGCCGGTCCCGGCTAAACCCAATCGATCATGTCGGCGACTTCGGATGACGGCGCGACATCACCCGACCAAGAGTTGATCTACCCTGGACTCTGCATTTATGCCCCTTGAGGCCCTGCCTCGCGACGGGGGCCTGTGAGTGCGCAGAATGGCCATGCGGCAGGCGGGCTCTCGATCGCCGAGCCCGCACCAGCGCGGCCGCTCACGCGTGGGGCGTCGATCGGCGTGGTTGTGCGCGCCTGCCGGCCGCGACAGTGGGCCAAGAACCTGCTCGCGTTCGCCGCGCCCTGCGCCGCCGGCTGGATCGATCGTCCCGCCATCGCCGCCGAGGCGTTCGGGGCGTTTGTCGCTCTCTGCCTGGTCTCGAGCGCAACCTATCTCGTCAACGACGTGCGTGATCGCGATCAGGACCGGCGCCACCCGAGCAAGCGCTTCAGGCCGATCGCCGCAGGCGAGCTCTCGCCGCGGTCGGCGCTCCAGCTCGCCGGCGCGCTGACGATCTGCGGCATCGTGCTCGCGGCCGCCATCGCTCCGGGGCTCGCCGGCGTCGTCGCCGGCTACCTGCTGCTGACGACCAGCTACTCGCTGTGGCTGCGCCATGTCGTCCTGCTCGACGTGCTCGTGATCGCCGCAGGGTTCGTGCTCCGCGCCGTCGCCGGCGGCGTGGCCACCGACATCTATCTATCGCGCTGGTTCATGATGGTCACCGCATGTTGCGCGATCTATCTCGTGGCCGCCAAGCGCTATGCGGAGCTGCGCGCTCTCGGTGCTTCGGCAAATGGGGGGCGGGCGACGCTGCGCCGCTATCGCAGCATGCACCTGCGCCTCATGCTCGCGGGCTCGGCCGGCGCGGCGGTCATCGCCTACACAGGATGGGCGCTCACGAGGCCGAGTCACGTGCTTTGGTTTGCGCTGTCCGTGCTTCCGCTGATGCTCTGGCTGGGCCGCTATTCGGCCCTCATCGCCGGCGGCCGCGGGGAGGCACCCGAGGAGCTGATCCTGCGCGAGCGCTTGCTGCTTGCGCTCGGGGCGATCTGGGGGGCGCTGTTCGTCAGCGGGATCTATGTCGGTGGCTGAGCTGAGCGCGGCCCCGCGCCGCCGGGGTCAAGAGCGGATACTCAGTGGCTGGGGGCGACTGAACCGCAGCCGCTGTGCCGTCGTCACGCCCGTCGACACCGGCGAGGTGCAGCTCGAGCTGGCGCAGGCCGGCAAACAGCGCACCTCCAGCGGACTGATCGCGCGTGGCGCCGGGCTCAGCTACGGTGACGCGGCACAGAACGCCGGCGGCACCGTGCTCGATATGACCGGTCTCAACCGGATCCTGGCCATCGATCACGACCGGCGTTTGGTCACGGCGCAGGCCGGCGTGACGCTCGCGCGCCTGCTCGCACGGCTCGCCATCAACGACATGACGCTTCCCGTCGTCCCGGGGACGAGCCACGTGACGCTCGGAGGGGCGATCGCCAGCGATATCCATGGCAAGAACCACCATCGCGACGGCGGCTTTGCACGGCACGTCGACTCGATCTCCTTGCTCACCGGCACCGGCGAGTTGGTTCAGGTCTCGGGCGAGCGCGACCCCGAGCTATTCCATGCGACATTCGGCGGCATGGGCCTGACCGGCGTAATCCTCGAGGCGAGCATCAGGACGGAGCCGCTCCACGCTCCCTGGGTACTCGCCGACACCGACCGCACCGGCGGACTGGAAGAGACGCTTGCGCTGCTCTCCGGCGATGAGCCCCGGCGCTTCTCCGTTGCTTGGCTCGACCTGCTCGCGCGCGGTTCGCAGATGGGGCGCGCCGTCATCGGCCGCGCCGACTCGGTCGCACCGGGCGTCACCGACGCGTCGGTCCAAAGCGGTCTGCCGACGCGCTCGGCACTCGTCGGCTCCCTGTTGCGAGAGCCCCGCTGGACAATCCCCGACCGCACGCCCGGTCGACTGCTCGGCGTCTCCTCGGTGCGTGCCTTCAACGCCACGCGCTGGCGCGCGGCGCCACGGCGCGAGCGCGGCCGCCCGACCGCGATCGTGCCCTACTTTTTTCCGCTCGACGCCATCGGTCACTGGAACCGCCTCTACAGTCACGGCGGGCTGATCCAATACCAGTTCGTGATCCCCGAGGGCCGCGAGGACGCACTCGAGGCCTCCTTCGAGCTGATCCGTGCCCGGCGCCTGCCCGTCTATCTGGCGGTGTTCAAGCGCTTTGGCGCCGCCTTCGGGGGACCGCTCTCGTTTCCGCTGGCCGGCTGGACGCTCGCGATCGACCTGCCCGGCGGGGCGCCCGGCCTGCGCGCCGCACTGGACGAGCTCGACGAGCTCGTTGCCGGTGCAGGCGGGCGCGTCTATCTGAGCAAGGACGTGCGTCTGCGCGCCGATCTGCTGAGCACGATGTATCCGCGGCTCGGGCGTTTCCAGGACCTGCGCGCACGCGTTGATCCCGATGGGCTCCTGCGCTCCGATCTCGCCCGTCGCCTGCAACTTTGCGGGGTCGGCCCGTGACCGCGCCGAGCCCAAAGGGGCGCCGGGTGGTGCTGCTCGGCGGCAGCTCTGAGATCGGTTTGGCAATCGTGTGTGAGCTGCAGCACCGGGCCCCGCGGGAGGTCATGCTCGTTGGACGTAACGGCGAGGCGCTCGCGGCCGCCGCGAGCCGCCTCACGCAGACCGGCTGCCCGCGGGTGCTCACGACCGAGCTCGATGCCGTCGAGCGTGGCAGGCACGGTCAGGCGCTCGAGCAGGCCTTCCGCGAGCTGGGCGGCGCCGACATCGTCGTGCTCGCCCTCGGAGCGCTCGGCGAGCGCGGCGGCCTGCCCTCCGACATCGGCGCCGCCGGTGACCTGCTCGAGGTGAACGTGCTCGGCGCCGGTTCCCTGATGATGCATGCAGCCCGGCTGCTGCGAGACGGAGGAGGGGGCACGATCGTTGTGCTGTCCTCGGTGGCCGCCGAGCGCGCACGGAAGTCAAACGCAGTCTACGGCGCTTCGAAGGCCGGCCTCGATGCTCTCGCTCAGGGTCTCGGCGACGCGCTGCGCGGTGAAGGCGTTCGCGATCGTCGTGCTTCGACCCGGGTTTGTGCACACGAAGATGACCCAGGGCCTCAAGCCGGCGCCACTCGCCAGCACGCCCGAGGATGTCGCGCGGGTGCTCGTAGACGGGCTCGACCGTGGCGCAGTCACCGTGTGGGCCCCGCCCGCGATGCGCTGGGTGGCGCTCGTGATCCGCCACCTTCCACGCGCGGTCCTTCGCAGGGTCAGCCTATGAGTGCGCGACGTTCTCCCACATACGAACCCGTCAGCACCGCCGAGCTGGCGGAGCTGTCCGAGCTCCGGGCACGGCGACGCGCTGCCCGGCGGCGCGTGCGCCTGGCGCGACTAGATCTCGCGCTCGGGATCGGTGCCGGGCTGGCGCTCATCATCTTCACGCCCGGGCTGGCCATCGCAGGACTGATCGCGATTCTCGCTGTCGTGCTGTGTGTTGCCTCGCTGATCGGCGGGCGGATCCTGCACTGCCGCCGAGCCGGGCGCACGGCCCGTCGTTCTCGCCGCGCGCTCGAGGCTCTTGCCGGCGAGCCCCCGTCTCACCGCGCCCCCGCCGCCCCTCGCGTACGCCGCGCTAGACCTCACTGCCATGACGTGTGCGGCGAGCGTCTCGCGCCGCGGCGCGCGCGCCGCGCCGGACAGCAGACCATGAGTCGATGCGGCCGCGCCAACATTGGCGCTCACCCACGCCGTGCGGGCCCGCCGACAGGCGCCGCCAAGGCTGTCAGTCAGGCAGGTGAAACGGCACCGTCGTGACGACGACCTTCTGCAGCGGGCGCAGCGCCCGGCGCAGCCGCGGCGCGGTGCGGTTGTGGAGAACCCGCTGCCAAACGCGCCTGACCACGATCTCCGGCAGGATTACCGTCAGCGTCAGCTCAGGGCGCGAGGCGTGCAGGGCCTCGATCTTGTTGATCAGCGGCGCCACCGTCGCCCTGTATGGGGAGACCACCACCTCGAGCGGCAGGCGATCACCCCACACCCGCCAGTAGGTGCGGAAGCGCTCGGCCTCCTCGTCGGTGGGGCTCACGTGGATCGCCAGCACCGGCTGCTGCAGTGAAGCCGCGTAGGCCAGCGCGCGCATGCTCGACAGGTCAAGAGCAGAGATCGCCACCAGCACCAGATGATGGACCTCCTCGGGGCTCTCCTCGCTCTCCGTCGTCTGTTCCGCGACGCCTGGCGCTGGGTCTTCCCTGGCCACGCCGGCGCTGTGGGGCCGCCCAGCGTCTCTGCACCGTCGCGCGTGAGCGGGACGATGCGCCGCCCCGGAGCTCGATCGCGTGGGGGTGCAGGGCGATCGCCTCCGAGACCGCGTCGTAGTGATGGCGGATGCTCACCGCCAGTGCGACAAACAGGCCCACGACGAGCAGCGAGACCCATGCGCCGGAGGTGAACTTGGTGACGCCCGCCGTGATGAACACCATCGCCGACATGAGCGCTCCGGTCGCATTGAAGGCCATGCTGCGGCGCCAGTTGCGGTCGCGCAGCCGCCACCAGTGCACCACCATCCCGGTCTGTGAGAGCGTGAATGCCAGGAACACGCCCACCGCATAGAGGGGGATCAGCGGGCTCGTTTCGCCGCCAAAGCCGATGAAGATCGACGCTGCCGCCACCGAGAGCAGGGCGATCCCGTTGCTGAACGCCAGGCGGTCGCCCATGCGCAGGAACAGCCTCGGCGCTTGGAAGTCGCGCGCAAGCAGGAAGAGCACGCGCGGGAAGTCGTTGTAGGCGGTGTTCGCCGCCAGCAACAGCACCGCCGCAGTAGCCGCCTGTGTCAGCGGGTACATCACGCCCGAGCCGAAGCTTCTGTGCGCCAGCTCGGAGAGGACCGTTTCGCTGGAGCTCGGCACGATCCCGTCGAGGTGAACCATCACGATCGTGCCCGCAAACAGGGCGATCAGCAGGCCGACCATCCAGCTAAGCGTGGTGCGTGCGTTGCGCCACTCCTCGCGCTCGAACACCGGCACCGCGTTCGAGATCGCCTCGATGCCCGTCATCGCCGTTGACCCCGATGCAAACGCGCGCAGCACCAGCAGCACGCCGACACCCTCGGTCGCAGTCAGCGCCGGATGGCGACCGGACGAAAGCCGTGCCCCGCCGAATCGATCAGGCCGACCACCACCAGCACGAACATCGCGATGATGAACACGTAGGTCGGCGCCGCAAACAGCGCCCCAGCCTGGCGCACGCCGCGCAGGTTCCCCGCCAAGAGGATCGCGATCACACCGACCCCGATGGGCACCGCGTCCGGGCGGAGCGACGGGATCGCCGATGTGATCGCCGCCACCCCAGAGGCAACCGACACGGCGACCGTGAGGATGTAGTCGGTCATCAGCCCCGCCGCCGCCACCAGCCCCGGCCCCGGCCGAGATTGTCCGTAGCGACTACGTACGGCCACCCCATGCGGATAGGCGCGGATCGTCTGGCGGTAGGACACGCCGACCGTGAGCATCAGGAAGGCGATCGCCGCGGCGATCGGCAGCGAGTAGCTCAATCCGGCGCCGGCGCCCAGCACGAGGATCGCCAGCATCGCTTCCGGTCCGTATGCCACGAGGAGAGGGCGTCGGCCGAGAGCACAGGCAGTGCGACGAGCTTTCCGCATCCGCTCGACCGCCAGAGCAGTGCTCCGCAGCGGCGGGCCGAGCAGGGTACGCCGCACCTTCGAACCGGCCTGCTCGAGCGGCGACAGCAGCGCCTGCTTGCATCCGCCAGGGCCGCTTCGCTCTGCACGGAGACTATCCGCCCGAAGCGCGAGGCTGGATCTCCTCGACCTCCGGGTAGTCGCCGAGGTTCGGATCGACCGGCAGCGCCCGGCGCCAGAGCTCCCGGGATCGCCGCAGACGCTGCCCCACTCCTCGCCCACCCGCCGCAGGACGTCGAGCTGGCGCTCGTCCAGCTCGACCAGCTGCGCATCCGGGGCGGGCGCGCTTGCGTTCGTACGCTGACCGCGACCCGGCCGGGTCGCGTGGCCGCTCAACCGCCCAGCTGTGCTCGAGCGCTCGTCACCAACGAGCTTCGGTTCAGCTCATCGAGCGCGGCCTGCATCGAGTCGAGCTCGCAACCGGATCTTGTCCGGCCACGGCTTCTCCGGGTGGTCGTCGAGCGTCTTCAGCCCGTTGCCCGTGATGATCGCCACGACCGTGTCATCCGGAGCGAACACACCCTTGGCGGCCAGTTTCTCAAGGCAGGCGTCGTCGTGCCGCCGGCCGGCTCGGTCAGCAGGCCCTCTGTCGCAGCCAGCAGGTCGATGCCCGCAAAGACCTCCGGGTCACTCGCAAAGGCCGCCGTGCCGCGCCGCTTCCAGCACCGCGTCGATCACCAGGTAGCCGTCGCCAGGCGCGCCGATCGCCAGCGAATGGGCCGCCGTCTCCGGCTTGATCGGCACGATCTCCGCCTCCTCCGCGAGGATCGCGCTTGCATCGGGTTGCAGCCGCTCGGCTGGGCGATGTGAAGTCTCGTCGCGTCCGTCTCTGAGAGTCCAAGCAGCTGCAGCTCGCCGAGGCCCTTGTGGATCCGCGATGAGAGCGTGCCTCCGGCCGCCGCAGTGATGATGTGATCCGGCGCCTGCCAGTCCAGCTGCTCGACGATCTCAAAGGCCGCCGTCTTGGCGCCCTCGGCGTAGAACGGGCGCAGCGTGATGTTGGCGAACTCCATACCCGTCTCTTCCGCCAGCTCCCTGCAGCGGCGGTTGACTTCGTCGTAGTTGCCCTCGACCTGGCAGACCTTCGCGCCAAGCGCCCTGCAGGCGCGCGCCTTCGTGTCCTCGAGGCGGTTCGGGTAGAAGACATAGGAGTCGACCCCCGCCTTGGCCGCCAGCGAGGCGACGGCGGTGCCCACGTTGCCCGTCGAGACGCAGCCGTCTCCGTCGTCCGAGCTCCAGCAGCCGGGCGACCGACATCGACACGACGCGATCCTTGTAGGAGAGGCTCGGGCGCGAGGTCGAGTCATCCTTCAGGAACAGATTGCTCAAGCCGAGCTCTGCGCCCAGGCGATCGGCGTGGATCAGTGGCGCTGTAGCCCCACCGTATCGGCCCACACGGGCCTGAGCCGCCGCCCCGGCGATCGGCAGCAGCTCCTCAAAGCGCCAGATGTTGCGCGGGCGCTCGCTGCGAGGCACCTGCTCGAAGCGCCTCGCCGCCAGTTCGTAGTCGTAGACGATGTCAAGGCCCTTGCCGCACGTCGGACACGCGAACACGGCCTCCTCCAGCGGGAAGTGCAACTCACAGCGATGGCACTCAAGACCGGTCGCACAGGAGCGGGTCCGCTCGAGGGCGCCTGGCAGAGCACTCTGGATTGCATGCGGGCTCATGCTGCTACCCGTAACGATACGCCTGGCCACGGCGTTTGTGTTGCATTCTCTTCGTTGCCCAGCGCCACCCACAGCTCCTCGGCCAGATGCGGGGCGAACGGGCCGAGCAGCTGCACCAGCACGGTGAGCGCCGCCAGCAGTGCCTCGCCGTCGGCCGGGCCAAGCTCCGGCTGGCGGGCCAGCACGCGCTTCTCGAAGTCCCTGATCCGGTCGAAAGGCGCATGACGTTGCGCACGGCGCTGTGCATCTCGAGCTCCTCCATGTCCTCGGTGATCTTCTCGACGCCCGTCTCGCACCACTTCGCCAGGCGCACGCGCAGATGCTCGGTCGTGTCCTTCAGCGGCTCCGCGCCGTCTGCCTGGGCGCTCACCGACGCCGCGGCGCCGGCCTCAGCCGCCGAGCCGCCCGCCGCCAGCTGGCCGGCGCGCGCGACCCGAGTACTCCCAAACCTGGTTCGAGGAAGCGATGGCAGCGCAGCACAGCCGAGTCGCTCCAGTTGAGCGAGCGCTGCGGGCGGGCCGCGTAGAGCACCGCCATGCCACCGTGTCCGCCCCGTAGCGGGCGACCAGCTCATCCGGGTCCACCACATTGCCCAGATGCTTGCTCATCTTGCGCCCGTCGGCGATCACCATCTCGTGGAACAGGCAGCCTGCGAACGGCTCGCCGTCGGCGAGGAACGACAGCGGCCCGATGTCGCGCAGAGCCTTCGTGATGATGCGCTGGTCGAAACGAAGTTGCCGCTGTCAGATCCCGCGACCAGACGCTCGGAGGGCAGCCAGTGGCGCAGGTCCGCCAGCCCGAATATCTCCGTACATCGGCCGCTCGCGGCCCTGGCGTAACGACGCCGGGTATCCACAGCCACAGCGCGTCGAAGTGGCAGTCGAGCGTGTCCGTCTCGCGCTCGCCGGGCCGCCGCAGCCGGGGCAGGTCGTTCCACGAACTCCCCACTCCGCAAGCGGGTTGCCCTCGCCCGTCGGGGTGATGTCCAGCGGCAGCACGCACCGGGAGCTGATCGACGCCACCGGTACTGCGCCGCAGCGCTCGCAGTAGACGATCGGGATCGGCGTGCCCCAGGAACGCTGGCGGGAAACAGCGAAGTCGAATGCCCGGTAGCGGACCGCCGGGACGCCCGCGAGCAAGGCTCGGCAGCCGCCCGCGCCGGCGTCCTCGGCGCCGCCTGCGGGTCCTCGCCGCCGCGAGCGCAACCCCCGCCGTCCTCGCCCGCAGCCAATCGATCCCCCGCACCGCCGGCTATCGCCTCGTCGGTGCGGTCGTCGCCGGGTACTGCCCAGAATCCACCGTTACTCCAAAGCGCGAGTCGACCCCCACTCGGGGAGATCAGCACCGGCAGGGTCGCTCCGCCCGGCCCCTCACGACGCGGCCGGTGTCGATCACCGCCACCGTCTCCGCCTCGCGCGCGCTGCGCTCCCATCCGCCCGAGCGCATCTGCTCCAGAGCCGCTCGCGCACCTGCGGGCTGGACGCCCAGGCGTCGGCCTCGGTGTGCCGCGCCGACATCAGCACTCGAAACGGGCCGTCGCCAGCGCATGCCGCGTGGGGCGTGAACACGCAACAGCCCCTCGCCGTCGGGAGCGCGCACGATCGTTCTCGACGCCGTCCACGCGGCCGAGCACGATCTGCTGGGAGGCCAGCGAGTTCGATCCCAGTTCGCAAAGTCCGTCAGACGCGCGTCGTTCTCCTCGAGATACGCGCTGATGCGCAGATACCACTGAGGACGCTGGATAAGCCTTACCGGTCCATGACAGCGCCAGCACGTCCCGCCGTCCTCCACCTGGATCGAGGCCAGCGTCGTTGGCAGCTGTCACACCAGTCGAC
>CAWDCQ010000049.1:0-8583 GCA_963800775.1 uncultured Methanomassiliicoccales archaeon
AGACATCTCTTTGGTGATCGCAGCAGGTCGGTGAGGTAGGATGACGGATGCGTCATCATGCGTCATTGAACGCTGATAGGTGCTTGTCTGAGCGCTGCGTTTATACAAAGCGACCGAGAGAATGAGGCGCGAAGACGAAAAAGGATAAAACATGGGATAACCGCGCAACTTTAGGTGGGGAACTTGTAGCATAGGTGCAAAATTAGTTCTGAATTCGTCTGAAATAAGTGCCAGGATTCTTTACACTTTAGCCATGCCGACATAGGGCTGTACTATCATCAGGGTGCATACCGCCGCGAATATCATCAAACCCTAAAAATGAAACCGGGCTCTAATCTGACCACCTCACCGTTAAATCGGCGGTTTCTTCGGGCTGGTATTGTTAGGCTTTTGCCTAACATAGCGCGCGATATCCAGGCTACTTGCTGTCGCAATCCGAGATGAAAATACTGGATCCCGCCTCACTACCGTTGTCGTCTGGGAAAAGATAAGCTGAGGACCCATGGCCCTGGAATTATTATCTTCATCATCAGATCGAGGATTTCGTTAATTCCTTGTGTTCGTCCTTTTAGCGCATTTTTTGTTGTTTCAGTATTGCGTTGGCCTGAGCGAGTTCGAACGCCTTTTTTTCGATATCCCGTTCGAATCTCCTGCGCTGTATGCCGACAGACACAACTATCCATATCCCGGCGATCGCTATTGGACGATTGAAAAGGTCTATGGTTAGCGTGCTTGAAGGCTCAAAGGGCACCGCGAGGATGGTCAGGACCGTGCATATCAAAGCCACACCATAGATCGTTCGGTCATTTTGTAATCCAAGGCAAAAAAAGACTGGCAGAATATACAGAAAACAGGCGCTATATCCGCTGGGGGTTGCCGCATCCAAGACGAATATTGCAGCGATGAGGACCAGGCATATCGATTGCGTTCCCCTTTCACCTATGACGAGCTCCTTCTTTGTCATATGTCGTCCATCCCCGATTCTGTTACACCCATCTTTGGGCTTGATTGTTCCAATCTTTCTTCTACCTTTCCATATACCTAAACGACTCCTCGCTTCGCGACCTTCTACAATAATGCAGCGTTCCCGGTGGCTGTTCCCCATCTTCCCCACTCCGTTCGGGGGACATGTTGTGGATCCATTGTTACTGGGAGGGAAGAGCTTACCTGAGTAGCAAAAGAATTCACATGATCTCAATCCAAATTCTGGTCGTATTCTTTCTTCTCATGCTTGCAAACCTGCTCCCATAGTTGACTCCGCTCCAGTGCAATCGCTGCTTGGTTGGCAAATGCCTGCAGAAGCCTTTCCTGTTCCATTTTTACGAATCTCTCTTGCTCATCTGGGAGCACACCCATTACCCCGATCACGCCGTTCACGGTCCGCAGCGGGTAATATTTGAGATGTGCCGAGGATAAGGTGTCAGTATCCTTGCCAGCCGCGATGCCTGACCTGAATGCCCAGTCCGCTGCGGTCATATCTTTTTCGTCCATGTCCAATCCAGCGCTGGCATAATCGATAGCGAGCTCGTCTTTTTCCGGAAGGAGGAAAGCGGACTTGCAATGACAGGTTCGTGATACATGGGAGGCAACGGTCTCCAGAATGTTAAGGCCGTCCCTCGAGGAAGCCAGGTCCAGGCTCAGCGCGTATAGTGTCGATGTGTACTCCTCTCTCCACTGGGCCGCGAAGGCCAGGTCCCTGGATCGAGAAACCAGCAAACTGATGACCACTCCAACGAAAAGGAAGGCGCCGAACGTGATGAGATTCTGCGTGTCTGATACTCTTAACGTCAACGCCGGCGGTATGAAAAAGAAGTCGAAGGCCAAAACGCTCATCGCCGCGGTGAATATGGCCGGGCGCAGACCCCAGCTGACAGCCGCTATGACCACGCCGATGAGAAAGAACATGACCAGATTCGTGGGCGAAATATATGTTCGGATGAGCGCAGCGAATATGGATACCAAAAGGGTGAGCCAGATACTGTACCAGTATGGGTTTCGTTTGAATATCGATTTACGGGGCTCTTCCCTTTCTCCTTCATCTACCTCATTTGGTTTCAAACTGCTGATGATTATGATATCGATCGCTCCACTTATACGCACGATCTGATCTGCGACCGAACCGAAGACCTGCTCCCTCCAGCGAGTATGCACTGGATGACCTATTATGATCCGGGTCACGTTGTTCTTCTTGGCATATCGAACGACCTCTTCGGCGATTGAAATACCGAAGCTGGTGACCGTCTCGGCTCCCAAGGAAGATGCGAACTCCATGCCCTTCATGGCTTCCTGCCTGGCCTTTCTGGATAAGCGGCTGTGTGCCGGAGTTTCCACGTATATGACGGCCCATTTAGCCTTGATCTCATCGGCCAGTCGTCTTCCTGTGCGGACCACTCGATCGTTTAGCGCTTGGCTGTTTCCAATGCAGACCAGAAGTTTTTCTCCAGCCGGCCACGGTCCCTCGATCGATTGGGTGTGCATGTAGGCCATCATCTGCTCGTCGACATGCTCTGCTGCCCGGCGTAATGTCATCTCCCGGAGTGCGATCAGGTTACCCTCATTGAAGAAATTCTCAAGTGCAATACCGACCCGGTCAGGAACGTAGACCTTGCCTTCCCTGAAGCGCAATATCAACTCCTTCGGCGGAAGGTCCACTATCTTTATCTCGTTTGCTTCATCTAACACCGAGTCCGGTATTGTCTCCTTGACTCGGATTCCCGATATCTGCTCCACTGCATCGTTCACGCTCTCCAGGTGCTGCACGTTCAACGTGGTGAAAACGTCGATCCCGGCATCCAACAGTTCTTCAACGTCCTGGTAGCGTTTGGGATGGCGGGACGTTGGGGCATTGGTGTGTGCCAGTTCATCGACTAGGACTAGCTGCGGATGGCGGGCCAATACCGCGTCAAGGTCCAACTCCCTGACCTTGATCCCCCGGTACTCGATCTCCTTGAGAGGTATCGACTCCAGTCCGGCAAGCAACTCTTCGGTCTCTTTCCTTCCATGAGACTCGACGCAGGCGACTACGACGTCGGTTCCCTTGACCTTCTGATTCTGCGCCTCTTCCAGCATGGTGTACGTCTTACCTACACCAGCCGAATAGCCCAGAAACACCTTGAGCTTGCCCCGCGTCTGCTTCCGTTCTTCATCCTCCACTTGTTTAAGCAGTTCATCTGGATCGGGTCTGTTGCCGTTCGGATCCAAGGTCACCCTCCTTTTATCATCAGGAATTCAACGATCGGCCCAAGCACCAATGCCAAGAAGAAGCTCAGCGCCCCGATCAAGACGACGACCCCGATCAGCCAAGAAGTGAACAGAGCTGTATGAGTAGGTAGCGTTCCTGAGCTTACTGGAACGGCCTTCTTGCCTGCGAGTGCGCCGGCCAAGGCCAAGGTAAGCACTGCCACCGGGTAGCGTCCGATGAGCATGGCTAGCGCCAAGGTCACGTTGTAGAACAGATTGTTGGTTGACAGCCCGGCGAAGGCGCTGCCGTTGTTGCCCGCCGTGGAAGAGTATGCGTAAAGGATCTCGGTAAATCCATGGGGGCCGGGATTGGATACTGCCGATCTCCCGTCAGGCACCATGACGGCGATTGCCACCCCGATCAATATCGTGACAATCGGTATCAGGATTATAGCTGTGCACACCTTCATCTCGTAGGGGCCGATCTTCTTTCCCAGGTAATCGGGCGTGCGACCGATCATGAGCCCGGCTATGAACACCGCTATGATCACGAAGATGAGCATCCCGTACAGGCCAGAGCCTATACCCCCGAACACCACCTCCCCGAACTGGATCAGGAAGAGAGGGACCATGCCTCCTAAAGGTGTATAGGAATCGAGCATCGAATTAACCGCCCCGGTACCGGTGGCCGTCGTCGATACGGTAAAGAGGCAGGAAGGTACCACGCCGAACCTGACCTCCTTGCCTTCCATGTTGCCGCCTGGTTGCATGGCAGTAAAGGTCTGCGAGACCCCCAAATTGGTTAATGCCGGATTTCCGTTCGACTCGGCCCAAATGCAAATGCCGAGGAAGACGGCAAAGATAAGGACCATCGCCACGAGGATCGCCAGCCCCTGCCTCCTGTCTTTCACCATGCTGCCGAACACCAGGCATAAGGCGACCGGGATGAGGAGCAGTGAGACGTTCTCCAACAGGTTGGAGAAGGGCGTCGGATTCTCGAACGGGTGTGCCGAATTAGTGCCGAAGAACCCGCCACCATTCGTGCCGAGCAGCTTGATCGCCTCCTGGGATGCCACCGGCCCTACCGGAATGATCTGGGTGGTGACCAGGTTGCCATTTGAGTTTACGATCGACTGTACCAGGTGCCCCACGATCGGACCGTTGAACGTCTGCGGGACGCCCTGAGAGACCAGGATCAGCGCGAGGATCAGAGATAGTGGCAGCAATATAAGGACGGCGCGCGTCATGTCCACCCAGAAGTTGCCCAGATCCTTCGTCGACTTACGGTGGATGCCTCGGATCAGGGCCATCAGGACCGCGACTGCTGTCGCCGCGGACAGGAAGTTCTGGACCGTCAGACCGACCATCTGGGTGAAGTAGCTCATGGTCGTCTCGCCAGCATATGATTGCCAATTTGTGTTGGTGACGAAGCTGACTGCGGTATTGAACCCCAGGTCTGGAGACACAGAGCCGAGGTTCTGCGGATTGAAAGGCAAGAACTGCTGGCTCAGGATAATGATAAAAAGGAAAAGAATCCCGATAGCATTGAAGATGAGCAGCGCCAGCGCGTACTCCTTCCAGTTCATCTCATGCTTATCCATTTTTGCCGGTCTGTATATAAACGCCTCGACCCTAGAGACGGTCCGGGACAAAATACCTGGTTTATCCTCGTAGACGTCCGTTATCAGTCTGCTGGTCCCATAGGTCAAAATGGCGAGCAATAAGACGAATATAGCGATAAAACCCCAGCTGATCGGCGTCATTCCCAAGACCCGGGTGTCCGTGGTGGGCAGTGTGACGGCAGCGGAGGATTTATTGTACGTTCCGCCGCCCCCATTGGCCTGTAGGTTGTCCAGCGCCAGATTGAGTTCGACCACGTTGACCGTCTTCTCCCCCAGGACACCGAACTGACTGTCCTGCGTGCTGGCATTGATCAGCTCCTGGACCGAGCTCTCGCTCATGTTCCTGACCGATGCGATCCGATGCAACTGATACAATGCACTGGCAACACTGATGTCCGGGTCCAGTCCACTGCCAGACGCCGTGACCAGGTCCGATGGAATTGGCAATGAATTATTGGGGTCGGCGGCGTGAAGTTCGTTGATCCGGACCTGCGCCATCTGCGTTAAGTTCGTATTGCTGGGAGCGTAATTAGTCCCGCTGGATAAGCTGGCATTATCTGGAAATCCTGGCGTGGCGGACAATCTGCCCCAGAAATACTTAGGATCGCTGAAAGGCTGGCCGATAAGCTCCGAGCCGACGACAGTGCCGTTCACGACGATCTGACCTCCGTTCGCCTGGTGCGGGAACGCGACCTGGGCGATGCCGGTGACCAGCAGAGGATATGCGATGCCGGTGATCAACACAAATATCAGGAAGATCACAATGGCCGGCCTGAGCTGTCGCTTGGTCGCGGCGAAGAGGGAGCGCATTTTAATGTTCATCTTTCGCATCACACCATTCTCAGATGGGGCATTTGGATCATGGATCATGGCTTCACCCCCAAAGCGAACAACGCAATATCGATCAGTTTGATGCCGATGAACGGCACGATGAGGCCGCCCAACCCATAGATCAGAAGGTTCTTACGCAATGCCTCGAGAAGCAGTGAGCGGCTTATATTTTACCCCGCGAAGGGCCAGCGGTATCAATAGAACGATGATGATGGCGTTAAAAATGACCGCAGAAAGTATCGCGTCGTGCAGTCCCATTATGTTCAATGCGCCCAACGCGGGATAAGTGGCAGCGAAGGCCGCCGGCACGATGGCGAAGTACTTCGACACGTCGTTGGTGATGCTGAACGTGGTTAATGCGCCCCGGGTCATCAGCAGTTGCTTGCCGGTCTCCACGATCTCGATCAGCTTGGTGGGGTCGCTGTCCAGGTCGATCATGTTTGCCGCTTCTCGGGCGGGCTGGGTGCCGCTGTTCATGGCGACCGCGACATCGGCCTGTGCCAGTGCCGGGGCGTCATTAGTGCCGTCCCCGGTCATTGCGACCAAGCGTCCTTCCGCCTGATATTCCCGGATCAGCTTCAGCTTGTTCTCCGGTGTCGCCTCGGCCAGGTAATCGTCGACCCCAGCCTCTGCCGCTATCGCCGCCGCGGTGAGCTTGTTGTCACCGGTGATCATCACCGTCTTGATGCCCATGCGGCGGAGCTGGGCGAACCTTTCCTTCATGCCCGGCTTGACGATATCCTTCAGATGGATGACCCCCATCGCCTTGCCGTCGCTGGCAATGACCAAGGGCGTGCCGCCGGACCTGGCGATGCCATCGACTTCGCTCCTTAGCTTTTGCGGGAACTGGTTACCCGAGTCGCGCACAAGGCGTTCAATGGCATCCGAGGCACCTTTCCGGATGGTCATCCCCTCCATGTCCACCCCGCTGAGACGGGTATGCGCCGAGAATGGGATGAACTGCATCTTGGACCGCAATTCCGGGCCAGCCACTTTCGCCTCCTTAATGTTATATTTGTCGCCGACCAGAGTGACGATGCTGCGGCCCTCTGGCGTTTCGTCTGCCAAGGAGGCGAGGAGGGCCACTTTGGCCACATGATTCCTCGCTCTGCCCTTCGGCAGGCTACGATATTCACCGCCCGCCGATTGCCGTAGGTGATGGTCCCGGTCTTGTCCAGCAGCAGTACGTCCACATCACCGGCGGCCTCGATCGCCTGTCCCGAGAAAGCGATGACATTCTTGCCTATGAGCCGGTCCATGCCGGCTATGCCGATCGCACTTAGCAGTCCGCCGATGGTCGTCGGGGCCAAACAGACGAGCAGTGCAATCAACACCGTCAGCGAGATCGGGCTGCCCTGACCCGAGACATACACGCTGTATATCGAGAAAGGTAGAAGGGTGGCACAGACGACGATGAAAATGACCGTAAGCCCGATGAGCAGGGTGTTCAGGGCGATCTCGTTGGGCGTCTTTTGCCTTTTTGCCCCTTCGATCAAAGAGATCATTTTGTCTATGAAACCTTCTCCCGGATCGGAAGCGGCGCGAACGACAAGCCAGTCAGAGAGTACGCGCGTGCCCCCGGTCACCGCGCTCCGGTCTCCGCCGGATTCCCTGATTACCGGCGCACTTTCCCCGGTGATGGCGCTCTCATCGATTGAGGCGACTCCTTCAACGATCTCTCCATCGATGGGTATGACGTCTTCCACCTGAACGAAATAAAGGTCGCCTTTATGGATTTCGGTTGAGGCACGTTGAGCGTAATCGCCTTCCGAGGGTCTGTGACCCTTAGTAACGGAAAAGTCGATGTTTAATTTTTTCACCATCGTGGTGGTGCGCATCTTCTTGAGCGCATCCGCCTGGGCCTTCCCTCGACCCTCGGCCAACGCCTCTGAATAATTCGCAAAAATGACCGTGAACCAGAGCCATATGGAAATGAGGCCGATAAAGATCGCAGATTCCTCGCCCTGGCCGAACAGCGCCTGAATGAAAAGAAGGGTGGTGATGAAACTCCCGACCTCGACGACGAACATGACCGGATTCTTGATGGTGTGCCGAGGATCCAACTTTATGAAGGATTGTTTCACCGCCCATTTGAAGATACGCTGCCTCTCTTCCTTCCCAATCGTCTTGCTGCGCTTGGTTCTCTTGGCGGAACTATCTCCTTTATTATTTCCCATTTCGGCCGCTAGAGTATCGGCTTGATCAGCCTGCGAGTTCACGATCTAAGCCTCCTTGACGGGTTTGGCGGCTTATCCAGAGCCGTATTTTGTCCGAATCAGGCGCTTTTCTTGCAGTCTTCAAAAAGACAGGCCTAAATCTGACATTCGTCCCGTGCATTGACTCCAGAACAGACAAATAGCGCGATATAAGCTTATTCGTGAGGCGACTGAATGGTATTCCTAAAGTAATATAGACATGTATAATAGGAATCTTCCTCTTGTTATGTGAGAATCCATGAACAACTGATTAATTATAGCTCCGGTTAATTATGTCATGAAATCGTTGGCATCCTCACCGGTGCGGATTTGGCGGGCACGTGAAGAAGTGAGGTCTAATGAGTTCCGTAGAATATATGCCTGAGGATGGCTTGGGTCATCTCGTGGCTGATGGCTCGCCCTGCCTAGCAGCCCCTCTTGTGTTATTTCCTGCATGATCCCGTCTATCTCCTTGAGCTTCGCTGTCACTCTATAGCCCTTGGCGGTCAGCTGAAAGGTGGTTTTCGATCTGATCTCGCTCTCGTCCGAAGTGCACAGAAGCCCCTCCGTTGTCATGTTTTCCAGGATCCTGATTAATCCTGGTATCGGTGAAAGAGATGGCCTTGAGGTCTAAGCCAGTCGAGCCAGGATTATTGCTTAGGAACAGGACGATCGAGACGACCTTGGGCTCGTTCAGACTTCCCAATTTAACATACTTGGGACTCCGCATGATCAGAATGTGTAATCTTGTGGCG
>CAWDCQ010000050.1:0-12322 GCA_963800775.1 uncultured Methanomassiliicoccales archaeon
GACAAGGACAGATGCGAGGGATACGTCCGGAAGAACCCCATCCTGGCCACTCTCTTGAGCGAAAGGATCGGCTACTTGGCAGCCGGCGAGCTGGTCAAGGAATCGACCGAGACCGGGGTGGCGATCCCCGACCTCGTGGTCAAGAAGGGGCTCGGCGGACCGAAAAGGAAGCGAAGGAGCTGTTCGACCCAGAGCGCATGTCCCAGAGCAGGTACGGCTAACGTGCTGGCTTGAGGGCTGGCCGACCATCTCCTGATTTCCATCTTGATAACCGGATGCGAAGGCACTTTAAGCGGTCAGAGAATAGATAACATGAGGCAGAAAAGTTGGGAAATTTCGTTCGCGGGTTGGCACTGAGCGTGTCCGGATTCCTGGGCATGTCGCTCTGCATGAGCTATGCCAGCTCAGCAAATACACCTTACCTGGTGCCGGCGGGATTAGGGTCTGTGTCGCTAGGCGTCGTCGGGTTCGTCGTCATGGTCTCGGACATGAACCGCGCCATGAATGATCCGCGGCCTTCACATTCTCGGACAGTCACCGAGCCGGCCATGGAAATGGTGGAACGCCCACGGGTCGAAGGCATCGACCTGGGACGTCTCGATGATCGGACGGCCAAAAAGACCTGAACTACTTCGTCAATCGCCGGAACTCGTTCTCGGAACCCTGGGTGCAGTAATATGTGTTCAGCAGTTCCAGTTCGGCCGTCACCGGACAGTCCGGGCATATGCATCCCACCTCGTCGATCATGCAATCCTTGCTCTTTCCGACAAGACAGAAGATGAGCTCCTTTTTTGCGGACGTGCACTCGTTGTAGGAAGGGCAGGATGCGCAGGTGCATTTCTTCCTCTTGTCATCCATCATGTTCCGGACCTCTTCCGGACCCAGCCCCTTCATGTGGTCCATGTATTGGTCGAACTTCTCCATCGCCTACACCGTGCCTAATCTGTTTCTACCGAGCCGCCCCTTCATAAGCGTATCCCTAGGGGATCGGGGTCAAGATTGGCGTGGACCGCTGGCCCGGAAGGTCAGTAGAACCAGCCCTGATACTGCCCGGTGATCGGGCACCCCATGCACTTCTTTTCGGTGAAGGAGCGGCAATCCTTGCATTGGATGTCGACCCCGCACGGAGGGGTCTTGGCGTGCTCCGCCGTCAAAACGGTCGGCAGCACCAGGTCGCGTTCGGCACTGATGATGATGTTGAAGTCCAGTTCTTTCACGAACTTGCTGGAGCGGAGGTGGCCGTTAACGATCGATTCGAGGGTGGCGATGTTCTCGCTCACGAACATGAGGCACAGGTTGTTCCGGCCGGAGATCGTGGAAACCGTTGGCAAAATAGGGGCAGTTCCGGAACATGTCCAGGATGACGCTCGGGTTATTGGAGGCTATGTCCACCTTCGCCATGTACAAGCCCCATCTTCAGCGGGTTTATGCCGGTGATGGTCTGGATGGCCCCGCTCTCCTTCAGTTTCCTGATCCGCACCGCCACCGAGGGCTGGGACAGGTCCACCTCCCGGGCGATCTGTTCCTGCGATACCCCGGGGTCCTTGGCGTACAGAGAGATGATAGTCCGGTCCTTTTTGTCGAGCTGCATTGGAACACGCCGACAGTAAGAACGACCGCCCCGGTTAAATCGTTCCGTCCCGCGGGACGACCACTTCCCATCCGGGGTATCAGAGCGGGGAGGTTCCTTCACCGAGCAAGGGCGGCGAAAGGCTCGACTACCTGCCGATGAGTATGAGTATCGACCGGCAGCACTCATTTCAGACGCTGGCATCGGGGGCAGAAGATCGAGGTCCTGCCTCCGACCTTCATCATGACCAGTGAACCGTTGCCCCGCGGGCAGCGCGCCCCTTCCGCCCTTTCCCTGAGCAAGTAACCTTCCGGCAGTGCGGCAAAATCGGAAGAGACGGCGATCGAGCCCCTCAGGACGCTGCCGACCTGCCGATACAGTTCGGCCAGCCCCCGATGGGAGATGACGTCCGCCCTCGTAGCCGGATGCAGTCGGGCCTGGAACAGCGCCTCGTCCGCGTAGAGATTCCCGATCCCGGCTATGACGCCCTGGTCCAGCAGGACCGCTTTATGGCCTTCCGGTGGGCGGACACCCTTTCGATGAAATCGGAACGGTTTATGCACAGGGCATCCGGACCAAGCCGGTGCTCGGCCACGAACTGGTCGACCGACCCGACGATCCCAATGGCCCCGAACTTACGCTGGTCCGCGTAGAACAGGCTCGTTCCATCGTCGAACCGCAAGGCTATCCTGGAATACCTGGGGGCGCTGTCATCCGGGCCCACGGTCATATCACCGGTCATCCCGAGATGGATGGTGAGGAACGAACCGTCATCCAGACCGATGAACATCTGCTTTCCCCGCCGCCCGGCGGTGGTCATGGAACGGCCTCCGAGCACCTGCCGGAAAGTCGCCCCATCGATTCCCTGGAGGATGCCGCTGTCGAACACCTCCACCGAACATATCCGGCGATTCAGGGCGTTCTTCTCCAGATATCGGCGGGCCTGTTCGACCTCGGGAAGTTCGGGCATCGACAGGAAATGGACCGAACACCATATTAACAGTCTGGTCGCCATCGGCCTGGTCGATGCTGGCGAACTCAGAAAAATGATATATGCTACATGCTATCACCCTGCACAGTGAGTCGGTTCGGCCTCGCCTTGTAGGATTTGCGACGGCCCGGACCTGGGTGGGATTCATCTCGAGATGCTGATCCTCACTGCTCACCGATGATGAACCGGGAGATGGTCTAGTGGGATGTTGGAACCCGAGTATCGAGATGATGCCAAGGCCAGAGCTGAAGGACCTGCAGTGCAAGCTGCTCAAGAACCTGGTCAACAAGCTCTATGACCAGTCCCGGTTCTATCGCACCCGGATGGAATCACACGGCGTCACCCCGGACGACATCCGGTCGCTGGAGGACGTAAAGAAACTGCCCGTTCATGTCCAAGAAGGACTACCGGGAGAACTATCCAGACAAGATATTTATCGCGCCAAAGGAGGACATCGTTCGGTATCATGCCTCGTCCGGCACGACCGGCAAGCCCACCATTGTCGGCTACACCCGCAACGACATCGACAACTGGTCCGAGTCGCTGGCCCGCTCGATGACCTCGGCCGGACTGGGAAGCACGATGTGGTCCAGGTCGCCAACACCTATGGCCTGTTCACCGGAGGCTTGGGATTCCATTACGCCGCCGAGCGAATCGGAGCGGCGGTCGTACCGGCAAGCACCGGCAACACCGAGAGGCAGGTGGAGCTCATCCAGGACCTGGGCGTGACGGCGATGGCCTGCACACCCTCCTACATGATCCACGTCGGCGAGGTGGCGGAGAAGATGGGAGTCAGCATCAAGGACGACACCAAGCTGAGGGTCGGACTGCTGGGGGCCGAGCCGTGGTCGGACAGGATGCGGGACAAGATCCACGATTCACTGGGGGTAAAGGGGATCAACTGCTTCGGGGCCAGCGAGCTGTCCGGTCCGCTCTGGACCGAGTGCGAGCACCAGCAGGGGATCCACGTCTGGGGGGACATAGCCCTTCTGGAGATAGTCGACCCGAAGACCGGTGAGCCGGTGGGCCAAGGAGAGAGGGGCGAGATGGTCCTGACTATGCTGCGAAAGGAAGCTTTCCCGCTTATCCGCTACCGAATTGGCGACCTGACGGTCAGGGACGACGAGGTCTGCTGCCTGCGGGAGGACGCATCCGCGCATCACTCGCATCACCGGCCGGGTGGACGATATGCTCATTATCCGGGGGATCAATGTATTCCCGTCCCAGGTGGAATACTCGCTCAATACGAACCCCGAGGTGGGGAACGAGTTCCAGATCGTGGTCGAGCGCAAGGGCGCGCTGGATACGATGATGGTCCGGGTGGAGCTCAAACCGGAGGCGTTCACCGACAACATCCTGGAACTGAACTGCATCCGGGAGCGCATCGCGCATAAGCTGCGGGCGCTGCTCAACGTCAACCCGGTCATAGAACTGGTGGGGCCAGGGACCCTGCCCCGGTTCGAAGGCAAGGCGAAGAGGGTCATTGACAGGAGGGAGATCTGATGGCGGAAGATTTGGACAGGTACAAGATCAAGCAGCTCTCGATATTCTCCGAGAACAGGCCAGGCCGGCTAATGGATTTCAGCAAGGCGATGGGTGAGGAGAACATCAACATCCTGGCCTTCAGCATCGCCGAGGGGGCGGGTTACGGTGTTATTCGGGCGTTCGTCTCCGAGCCGGAGAAGGCATTGCGGAGGCTGCAGGAGCACGGTTTCGTGGTCCGGTACACCGACGTCATCGCCATCAACATGGCCGACAAGCCGGGCGGACTCTATGAGCTGACCAAGGTCCTGAAGGACGCCGGGATCAACATCGAGTACGCCTATGCCTACCGCAACGAGCCGGGAGCCATCCTGGTGATCCGCGTGGAGGACATCGACCGGGCCATCCGCACCATCAAGGAGAGCGGCGCTCAGTTGCTGGACGCGTCGTCGTTCAAGTGAAGCGGCGATCTCCTTTTCCCGCCTCTTTTTCATACTCATGGAATCCTGAAAGAATCATATATGCTACATGATATCACCTGACACTGTCTGTCCGAGGTCGGGTGGAGCTGGCTGGAATGCCGGCCGGAAGGGCATCTGGTTGTCCGTTGGACCTGATTTCTGGGCTTGTCGGAGGAATCGGTAATGACGTGCTGGAACCCAAGGGTGGAAATGATGCCGGAAGACGAGCTTCGCGGCCTGCAGCTGAAACTTCTCAAATCACTGGTCTACCGGTTGCACACGTTCTCGCCGTTCTACCGGGAGAGGATGGAGGCGGCGCACGTCTCACCGGACGACATCAAGACGCTGGAGGACGTGGTCAAACTGCCGTTCATGGTCAAGGGCGACCTGAGGGACATCCCGATGGAGAAGCTGTTCATCGCCTCCAACCGGGAACTGGTGCGTTACCACGCCTCGTCCGGGACGACCGGCAAACCGACCATCGTCGGCTATACCAAGCACGACGTGGACAACTGGTCCGAATCGATCGCCCGGGGGCTTATGTCCTGCGGCATCACCCAGGATGACACGGTCCAGGTCGCCTACACCTACGGTCTGTTCACCGGCGGGCTGGGCCTGCACTACGGCGCCGAACGCATGGGTGCGACGGTGGTGCCGAGCAGCACCGGCAATTCCGAGAGACAGCTCGACCTGATCAAGAGCCTGAACGTCAAGGCCATCGCCTGCACCCCGTCCTACCTGATGCACCTGGGAGAGGTGGCGGCCAAGATGGGCATAGACATCCGCAGGGACACCAAGCTCCGGATCGGGGTGCTGGGAGCGGAGCCATGGTCTGATGGCATGCGGGACCGTATCTACGAATCGCTCGGGGTCAAAGGGATCAACATTTACGGCACAAGTGAACTCTCCGGACCGCTCTGGTGCGAGTGCGAGCAGCAGAATGGCATGCACGTCTGGAGCGACCTGGCGCTGGCGGAAATCATCGATCCGTCACCGGAGGAAGTGTCGCCCCGGGAGAGAAGGGCGAACTGGTCATCACCATGCTGCAGAAGGAGGCCCTGCCGATCATCCGTTACCGGACGGGGACATCACGACGTTGAACCAGGAGCCCTGCGCCTGCGGAAGGACCCATCCCCGGATCGGACGGATAAGCGGCCGGTCGGATGACATGCTCATCATCCGCGGCATCAACGTGTTCCCGTCGCAGATCGAGTACGTCCTATTGCCATGCCACAGCTGGGAAACGAGTTCCAGATAGTCGTCGAAAGACCGGGCGCATTGGACGAGATGACGGTCAAGGTGGAGCTGAGGCCCGAAGGCTTCGTCGACGACATGGCCAAGATAGAGGTCCTGCGGGACAAGATCGCCAGCAAGCTCCGGACCACTCTCATGGTCAATGCCTGCATCGAGCTGGTGGAGCCGGGTACGCTGCCCCGGTTCGAGGGGAAGGCAAAACGGGTCATCGACAAGCGCAAGTACTGAGCGGCCGGCCGGTCGCAGGAATGCGCTGGACGGCCCAAGAGCTTCCGTCCGAACCTCTGACGGAGCATTGGCCCTTCCAGTATCTTCCATTTTCCTAGGACATCAGGGAGCGGAGCCGGTCGGTCACGTCGTACCACTCGCCATCCCATAGGACCCATTCCCGGCCGTCCCGGACGGCGATGAAGAAACCTTCCAGGAACCCGGTGCAGCGTTCCGGAGAGAACTTGGTCCCGGTCAGGTAATGGACCGCCTGGCAGACGAAAAGGTCGTGACTGACGAAGACCTCGAACCGCCTGTCCCTGTCTGAAAGAACGTGACCCATGAAGATCCTGAGGGCTTCTTCCGTGACCCTCATTCCGGGGACCTTTTGACCCGCTAGCTGCATGCCGATTATCTCCTCGATGGTAAGGGTATCGAACGACCGCATGAGCGCTTCCTCGTCATCGTTGAACAAGTCCGAGCCGCCCAGGCAGGGACTGACGTCGACATTATCTGGGAAGCTGTTGCCTTGGGCGATGAGCTCGGCCGTCTGTATGCATCTCCGGACCGTGCTGGAGGCACATCGGTCAATGATGAGGCCGTGATGGCCCAGTAGCTTGCCCAATCTTTCCGCCTCGTTCCGGCCATCGGCCGTGATGCTGACATCGTTCGGGGCCTTTGCCGTTTTGAACAACGGGCGCTCGGCGTGCCTGACCACCAGCTTGACCGTCCTGAACCCTTCGCCCCCGGCGATGAGCGAGATGTCCGACCCTTCCAAAATGCGCACCCTTCCGATGAACATGACATGTCGATTATTCACTTTTTTCTCGGATCGAGGTACGGCATCGGAACGACCCGTTCGGGCTGAAGCAACGCCTTCAGTTCACGTCCATCCAGAGCTAAAACGACCCATTCAATGAATCGATCGAAATGGTGCGGCCGTGTGGCCGGTCGGCCCGATCTGGCCGAACCTATAGAACAATCACGAACGGGAGAAAATTACGAGGCCGCCCGGAATACCCGAACGGCCGGAGAGGTCCTTACTGGTCGACGTAGTCCAGCCACTTGTCGTACTTCTTGTTCTGGCCCCGGGCCGCCTTGAAGAAGGCGGTCTGAAGCTTCTTTGTGATCGGTCCGGCCTTCCCGTCCCCGATCATCCGGCCATCCAGATAGCTGCAGGGGGTGACCTCGGCCGCGGTCCCGGTCATGAAGAACTCGTCGGCGTTGAATATCTCGCCCCTGGTGATGTCCCGCTCGACGACCTCGATCTTCAGGTCCTTGGCGATGACCAGCACCGAGTCTTTGGTGATTCCTTCCAGCACACCGGCCGATATCGGCGGGGTGATGAGTTTGCCGGCCCTCACGATGAACATGTTCTCGCCCGGCCCTTCAGCGACCGTTCCGTTCGAGTTCAGCATGAGCGCCTCATCGGCGCCGTGCTGGTTGGACTCTATCTTGGCGATGACGGAGTTGACGTAGTTGCCGCAGATCTTCGCCTGCAGCGAGGTCGACTTGTTCGACGGCTTCTCCCACGAGGAGGTCATGATGCTGGCGCCCTTCTCCAGCTGTTCCTTCCCCATATACGAGCCCATCTTGGCAGTGGCCACGGCCACGTTCACCTTGAACTTCGCCGGGTTCAGGACGATCTTGCCCGGCTCCCCGAGCCCGTAATAAGCGATCGGCCGGATGTAATCGATGTCGGTCTTGGTCTGGCGCACCACCTCCCTGGTGGCCTCGCACAGCTCCTCCACGGTGTAGGGGATCTTCATGTCCAGTATCTTCGATGAATTGAAAAGTCGGACTATGTGCTCCTGCAGCCGGAAGATGGCCCGGCCCTTCTTCGTATCGTAGAGCCGGATACCTTCGAAGACGCCGCTGCCATAGTGCAGCGCGTGCGACATGAGCGGCACGTATGCCTTGTCCTGTTCGACCATCTTGCCGTCCATCCAGACCATCGGTTTGTTTGCCATGAAGACGCCTCGGATCAATTCTCAGGCGGTCAGCGCCCTCCGCGGGCGATGCCGGAGCGTGTTAGGATATGTCAAGGTGCTTTTGAAGCTATCGCAGATTTCACTTACCGGCCAGTGGCTTATCGTAGAGTCTGTCGGCCACACCATTGCCTTCGGCCGTCTTTCGCCACAGCTTGTTGCCGTAGTAAACGTACAGGAACTTGGGCACCATGGGCCTTCCGATCAGGTCCCGGGCATGCTTCGACAGTCCCCCGCCCAACGACACTGATACGGCCAGGAGGGCCAGCCCCGCCCTCAGGTTCTTTGACCGGCCGCCCGATTCCTCGAGGGACTTACCTTCCAGCATGGCTCCGCCTCCCAGCGCCGCCCCTCCGTTCCAGGTGAACCCGGTGTCGCGGGCGAACAGGACGCAGATCTCCAGGGCCACCGTGCTCTGGATGGACTCGGGGGCGCCCGAGTTGATGATGGCGTAGAAGGGCTTGTTGCCGCCGCCGTTCTTTCCTTTCCGCTCCAAGAAGATCTCGAATAGACGGATGACCCCAGACGGGAGACTGTCGATGTACAACGGGGACAGCAGCACCACCGCCTCGGAACGCTCGATGGCCTCCAGGAGCTCCCCCTCCTTGCCGGAGTCGATGGCCTGGCCGATGTGCCTGATCCCCACCTCGATGTGGATCTCTTCCAGCCGTTGGGCCAAATGGTCGGCGATGACCCTGGAGGTGCCTCCACTGGCCTTGGGGCTGCCAATCAGCAGCAACGCCTTCTTGATCATGGTACCACCCCCATGCCGTCCAGGACATGGTCCAGCTTCTGCGAGACCTGCTCCCTTGATTCCGAGTCATAGACCACCAGAGAGTTGGACTTGGGAGCATGGCCGTTGATGGAGTTCCTCTTCGCCAACCGGGCGAATACGTTCTCGTGCAGATTGTCCTCCTTTTCGATCGAGCCCACCACCAGCGTCGTCGGGTACGATTCGTACCTCAGAGCGTGATGGATCTCCCCATCGAATCTCTTGAAGAATGGCAGGAGCACGGGCAACTGCCGGTCCAATGCCTTCTTCAGCAGGCTGCTGTACCCGCCGAAGGTGATAGGCGTCAGCATGACCATGAGCTGGGCGTTGGCGATGCAGCTGGCCACCTTCTGGCTGTCATCCTCGTAGACGCACAGGCCGGGCCGCTTGACCCAGCAGCCGAAGCATCCGGTGCACTGGCCCATGCTCTTTTCCCGGAGGACGATCTCCTCGACATGATGCCCTTTGCCCTCCGTCCGCTCCCTCAGCTCCGCTTTAACGTTTTCCAGTGCGGGAACTGGTTGGCTCGAACCATCAAGAATGAGGATGTTCATCTTTATCAGAAGATGTCATCCACCGGCCTCCATAATATCTTTCCTAACGTCGCGGTGGCTTGCCGGATCTCATCCCGACCATTCACAAAACTAATCGACAATGGTGATGATTAAATAATCCTGACTTTCATGGTTCCATACGGCCGTGGAAGTTTACCTGAGATTGGAATCCCCAGCTACCTTCAGCTGTCCATGAAGGGCGACCTCACCGGCACAATACTCCCAGGGCATACCCGGACGGTAACGCCGGCCGGGGGCCATTTTTTCCTACCGATACTTGCTCCACCGACATCTTCCAGGGACCATGGTCAAGGCCCTTCGCCATGTGAAACTACATTACCTAAGCGAACTAGATTGTTTGTCGTTAGTAGAGTCCAAAGGGGTGACCCTGTGAGATTTGATACCAAAGCGGTCCATGCCGGTGAAGAGCACAGGAAAATGCAGAACGGTGACGTGGTGGTCCCCGTTCACTTGGCCAGCACCTATGCGAGGTCATCGATGGACAAACCGCCGAACGGATATCACTATTCTCGGGCGGGCAACCCCACCCGGACCGTGCTGGAGGAGCGGATGGCATCCATCGAGAACGGCGTGGGAGGGCTGGCCTTCAGTTCGGGAATGGCGGCGGAGACGACGGCGTTGTTCCTGCTCAAGGCCGGGGACCGGATCATATCCTGCAACGACCTGTATGGCGGGACCTACCGGCTCTTCCAGGAGTGCTTTGTCCAGTTCGGTGTGGGGACGAAGTTCCTGGACTTCCACGACCATGGCTCGGTGGAGAAGAGCTGCGCCTGGGAGCTGCGATGCTCTGGATCGAGACCCCGAGCAATCCTACCCTGAACGTGTACGATATCCGGGAACTCTCTGACCTGGCCCATCGGATCGACCCGGCCATCATAGTGGTGGTGGACAACACCTTCGCCAGCCCCTATTTCCAGAACCCGCTGGACCTGGGCGCGGACGTGGTGATACATTCGACCACCAAGTACATCGCCGGGCACAGCGACGTGATCGGAGGGGCACTGGTGGTCAAGGATGCCAAGCTATTGGAGAGGCTGTACAGTTACCAAAGGGCGGTAGGCGGCATTCCCGGTCCCTTTGACGCCTTCCTCACCCTGAGAGGGATCCGTACCCGGCGCTGCGGATGCAGAGGCATGCGGAGAACGCCAAGGCAATAGCCGATTTCCTCTCCGGCCACAGGCTGGTGAAGGAGGTCCTGTATCCCGGATTCGACAACCATCCAGACCATGCCGTGGCCAAGCGCCAGATGAGGGGCTACTCGGGCATCGTCTCGTTCCGCCTGGATGACCGGGCGTCGCCGCTTAGGCTGTCCGAATCGACGGAAGTGTTCGCACTGGCCGAAAGCCTAGGAGGGGTCGAGTCATTGATAGAAATACCGGCATTGATGACTCATAAGGTGATGCCCAAGGAGGAACGCCTCAAGGCCGGGATCGGGGACAACCTGGTCCGGCTCTCCGCCGGGATAGAGGACAAGGATGACCTGATCGAGGACCTGGACCAGGCGTTGAAGAGGAGCAGGACCTGAGGGAGAAGGCGGAACGACCAACATGATTATTCCGCAGCAACGCCTTGACCGCGGCATGGAAAAGAATCCGATGCAGTTATTCAAGGAAGAATTCCCGGACCTGGCGGATCGATTCGACCAGCTGGTGGAGGCGCAGAGGCAGTTTGAAGGGCTCGATCAGAAGACGAAACAGCTCATCAACATCGCCATCCAGACCGCTAACCGGAACCCCCGGGGGTCATGTTCCATGCCATGATGGCCAAGACCGCCGGCGCCTCCCGCAAGGAAGTGCTGGGGGCGGTGGCCATGGCCGGCACCTGTCCGGATTGGCCGCTGTTCTGGAAAGCCTGCCGGCAGCGGTGGAGGGGTTCGAGAAGAAATAAGCCTCGTGGACACGGCCGGGTCTCAGGTCCAGAAAGGCGCGTATCTCATGACCAGGAATGCGATCAGCCCGGTCTGCAGGACCAAGAACACCGGGACCAGCAGGAACTTGGCCTGCCTGGTCTTGTGCCGGTACCTGCGCATAGCCCAGAACGCTCCGTAGGGACCGACCAGCGCCGAGACGAGCAGCCTCGTTTGGGGTCCTCCATTGCCTGCGCTTGGCCTGGAGCTTGTCCTTCCGGAACAGAAGGGAGAAGCACCATTGACCGAGGCAAAAACGACCACCGCCATCAGAAGGTAAGTGCTGCCGATCATCCGTCCAAAAAGCCTATCTTGGTTAATAACAAGGCTTTTGCAGATTTCGATTCTGGCACAATTATTATTAGGTAGCAGGTTTAGTATATCTTGGGATGCACCAATGCTTTTCAGAACAGCGGATATGCCTCTGTCCAGCACTCTTGACAAATACAGGGCTTGCTTCAGCAAGCCCCAGTTCCGCCACTTCAAGACGTTCATGTCCGGGTTGATGCTCAACGGCAAGAACGAGAAGAACATCATGGACATATCCAGCAGCGCGCTGGACGGGCGCAGCCAGAGCTGCCTGAACCGTTTCCTGCACGGCAGCAAATGGTCCAGCTCCGCGCTGGACCATATCCGTCTGGATATGTATGCGAAGGGAAAGGAGGGCGGGGTCCTGATAATCGATGACACCTTGATCGAAAAGTCCGGCCGCTCCATGGAAGGCGCTGCTGGCTGTTCGATCACAGCCAGAGGCGCAACATCTGGTGCCACAATTATTTGACCTCGTTGTACAGCGATGGCGAGGACCGGGTGCCGATGCACCTGGTCCAGTACATCAAGAGAGAGACCTGCCTCCAGTTAGGAAAAGTCTTCAAGACCAAACTGGAGCTGGCCATCGACCTCATCGACATGGGTCTCGCATACAGTCGCCCGAAGGCGGTCGTATTCGACAGCTGGTTCGGTTCGCAGGAACTGATGGGCCACATCCAATCGAAGGGGTTGCCGTTCATCACCGAAGCGAAGGGCAACCGGTTGATCCAGACCGAGGACGGACCGGTCAAGGCCCGGGTCCTGTTGACCCAGCTAAATGCTGATGTTTTCCTGGCCATGGAAGGC
>CAWDCQ010000051.1:0-69864 GCA_963800775.1 uncultured Methanomassiliicoccales archaeon
CGGGCCGTTCGGCGGCCTGCTCAAACCTTTCGGCGACTTTACTGAATCGCAGGTTCGCAGTGCCTTTGAAGAGCAGGCCGCGGCCCTGGTTGATGCTGGGGCAGACGCGATTATTGTGGAGACGCAGACATCGCTGGAGGAGCTTTTGATGGGGCTTGAGGCAGCCAAGGCAGCGGGCGCGAAGTGCATCATTGGGTCCATGGCTTACGATGTTACGCTTGACGGCTCGACATTTCGGACCATGATGGGAGTTGAACCCGAGCGGGCCGCGGAGTTCATGGAGGAAAACGGCGCGCATATTGTGGCACTCAACTGCGGCACGGGAATGGAGATGGAGCGCGCCCGCGATGCGGTGGTTCGCTATAAGAGAGTGACCAGTTTGCCGGTGATGGTCCAGCCGAATGCCGGCAAGCCGCAATTGATCAATATGAAGGTGGTATACGATGAAACGCCGGAGCAGATGGTGAAAGGCCTTGTGCCGCTTCTCGAGGCAGGCGCCAACATTGTGGGCTCCTGTTGCGGCAGCACACCAGATCATATCCGCGCGTTCAGGATCGTCATGGATGAATTTCTGGAGTCACGAGGGATCAACAGCCAGGGAGGGCAGCGTGAAAGTCAAGCTATGTGATGTGAACGCGGCTGCCGGAGAGAAACTTCCGGAGTACACGGGCGACAAGTCCGGTATTGGCGTTCACTATATTGATGCCTATGTGAAGCCAATGAATGTGAAGCTCGAAGATGGCACGCCGGTGAAGTGCAAGCGGCGCGGCCTGAAGATTGTGCTCTCAGCAGGCGCAAAGAAAGGCGAGGGGCTGATGCGCCGGATCGATGTGAGCCCGGACCCGGTTGTGATGCTGGAAGCCGCACTGCAAGAGGCTGCAAAGGCTGCCGGCCTAGGGCTCATGGTGGAGGGTGGAGCGATCTTTCTTGAGATGTGAATTGCTTTACGGTGAGTGGGCGTGGCGCATTGAAGGTATCGGAATGCAATCTTGAAGGTTTCCGATGCGCCACACCATGGATCGATGCTGCCGAGCGAGCGATTCTTGATTTTCTATTTGGATGAAAGCTCGGATGGTCGAATATTAAACGTCTCCGCCAAGAACGATTTGGCATGTTGCCGTTGCGTGGACCCGTCCTCGCTTGTGCAGCTCAGAAAGCGCAGATAGGCTTCGGCTGCTCCATCGGAGTTGGCATCCTGCTCCTTCGATTTGGCTTCGTCGTAGATTCTCTGGGGCAGGTCTTTCACCTTCGAACGCACAGCAGCGATCAACTCATCGCGGACAGAGTTTTCGAGAGCGGTCTGCAACTCCTTTGTGTCGGGAGTCGTCCCTGTGGGCTTGACGCCTTGCGTGTCTTCTGCCTTTACGTCTTCTATCAGCACATACTGGCGGGGATCGTCTTTTGCAACGATGACGGCATCACCCATTTGGGAATTCAACGTGTCGCCAATGCGGAACTGAAGCTTGATCGTATCCTTGATATCCAGAGTCTTCCGCGAATATTGATAGGGACGGATGACGTCGCTGGTAACGGTTTTGGGTAGTGAATCCGCGAGGGTCTGGGCCTCGGTAACCTGTTTCTGATCCGCGTCGATCTTTGCGTTGAGATCCTTGATTTCTTTTTTCTTGCCCTTTGATTGCGCTCCTATCAGGGCGGACTGATCGGTTTGCAGAGTGCGCAGCGCATTTTCGTAGGCGCGATTTGCGGTGTTCCACTCCTCCCCGGTAACTTCGTGGGTTCCGATGCGATATTGCGACTCCCTGGAATCGGCGGTTACGGACTCTGAGACTTGATGCTCAAGAACATCTCCGACAAGCTGGAAATCCGGTTCTACTCCGTTTACAGTTTCGCCAAATCGAACAGCCTTGACATTGGGCATCTCAAGGCCGGCAACAATCGCATCCTCGAGCTGGTGGAGAAATCCGGTGCTGTCGCGCAGGGAAGTCTGATCGCGAAACTGCACGCGCACCGAGATTTCAGAATGCATTGCATGAGCGGGGGCCGCTGCTACCTTGGCGTCGTGTGCGGCTTGATTGGACGGCTTGTAGAAGAGGGCTTCTTCCAGATAAGCCCAACCGAGTTCCGTTCCTGATCCCGATGGTTTATCGAGGTAGAGCTTTGCCTGGCTTACAAAGTAAGTACTCAGGTCGTCGCCGAGAATCTCGCTCATATCGCGGTAAGAGTCATCCTGGCTAAGTTCGAAGGCGCGGACAAGATAGTTGTAGGCTTTCTCAATCCCGATCTCATCGCCGAGTCCCCGGATGGGGTCATGCGCTTTCTGCAAATCCTTTGCGGCCTGGACGGCGCTTTGGACGTAAGCATCTTTGAGCCGATCAATGTCGGCGGCAACCAGCGCCCTTTGTGCAGGAGGCAAATTGTAGAGGGCATCGAGAGCGCCGATATTATCGTGCTGTTCTTCGAGGGCTTTGCTGCTTTCGAGCGCCTTTGTGGCAGCGGACTTGTTGTCGGAATCCAGTAGTTGTTTTTGCGCCTCGGCAAGAAGATCGCGCGTCTCGGGCGTGTCCTTGATCGCGGCGGCCTTCTCAATTTGAGCGACCGCGTTTTTCCAGTCGAGTTTTTCCGCGAACTTATTTGCCCGATCAAGATCGCTATCGTAGACAGCGTTGGTGAGAGCGGCGATGCGCGGCTCTTCGCTTGAGAAGCCACGAAGCGGGGCAACGAGATCGAGTGCGCTGTCCTGGTTTCCGGCTGCCAGCGCAGATTCCGCCGAACGGAGGGTCCGGTCAAACAGATTGCTTGCGTTCAACACTTCGGCAAGAAGGGACTGACCTGCGGGGAAGGTCAGGTCCACAGCGCTGATGCCATCGGCGAGTCCCCTTGCATTCCTCAAGTGAACATAGCCAGTGGTGCGCGCCTGGAGAGCCGCGTTGTACGCGCGAAGTTCGTCGTGGCCTCTGTCGACAAGGATGCCGAGCTCTCTTTGAATCTCACTTGAGAGCTTTGCTGTCTGCTCCGCGGGCAGTTGCAGAGCCCGCGTATTGTCGGCCTGGACTTTGGCGTTTTTCAGGTCTGTGTAGGAAGGTGCCTGCCTGGCCACGGAGTTCAAATAACTGGCCAACGATGCCTCACCAGAGGCCACATAAAGAATTCCGAGAGAAGTTTTCGCATCCTGAGCGTGGGCTGTTGCTGAGTAGCGAGAAAGATAGCTGACCCAGCCAGCTACGTCGTTGGCGCGCTGGGCGCGCAGGAATTCGGCAAGTTCCTGGTCGGGGGCTGACACGAAATAGATCTTCACGCCTGGCTGCAGAGGCTGAGGCTGGGCCGTGGCGTCGGAGGGCGAGAGCGGTGTTCCCGTCAATCTGGCAAGATCGGCAAGACCGGACAGGGTATAGGCTCCGCTGTGATCGAACTTCAGACTGTCAGGCAGGAAGCAGACGGCGGGACCGGTTCCGACGGTATAGTGGAGCACGCCATCTTTATCGCGCTCCAAAATTGCTCCCGGAGACAGCGGTGTTTTTTGCATCTTGCCGTAGTTTGACTTGTCGATTCCCGCAGTTTGAAAGGGCGTGCAGTCACGGAAGTCTGCCTTGCCATTGATGAGCACATCGCCAAGCTGGACATAGGCTGCGCCATTTGGCCCGTCGTAAAGCTCGATTGCGGTGAGCGAGGGCTGGCTCGCGAAGGCTGCGAGAGAGCTTGAAATCAAGGCGGAGACCGAAAGTACAATCAACCAGGGCATGCGGTTGCGCCGTGGATTCAGTTGAAGCCGGTCGGAATGCAATGTCATAAAGTCACCTGAACCTATTGAAGCTGCGAGTTAACTGCTCTTGCTGTTTGCGAAACTGATCGGAGGTATATTTTCCTGCGGTGCGCTGCGGCGTCTTTACTGAAGGCGGGGCGGTTTTGTCATTGATGCTGGATGTCAGTCAAAGTAACTTCCAGACCGTTGAAGGCTCGCGGGTTTTTGGGGTCGCAAGCCAGGACTGAGCGATACTGCCTGGCTGCATCGGCATAATTGCCTTGCTCACGATTTCTATCCGCCTGATCGAGCATCCTGGGAAGCAAAGATGAGTCGAGGGCGCAGTTGGCTTCCTGATGTTTTGGCAATTTTGGTTGAGGGTCCGCGGCGACGGATTTGGATGCGGCACGGGGCAGGGGCGCTTGATGCTTTTCTGATTGCAGTTTGTTCGGTGCGGGCTTTGCTGCCGCGATGGGGTCCGGAGGTGCTGCTTGGGGCGGCGAGTTGGCGGGAAGGGCTGCGGCGGGTGCAGGCGCCGTGGGCGGAGCAGTTGCGGGCGTCGGGACCTGGGCAGCTGGATGGCTCGAATGGTAGTGGGTGACGACGAACCAGCCGACACCAAGTAAAGCGGCTATGGCTACAGCGCCTATCGGCAACACAAGCGTTCTTCGCGGGGTTGACGCAGAATCCTGGAGGCTGCTGAACATTCCAGCATGGCTGTCATCGGATTCAGATCGGCCAAAGCGTTCACTGTCCCGATCGTGGGCGGAAGAGTCAGCCTGAAGCAGCGTCGGGGCGGGCGGTTCCTGTTCATCCCCGCTGAATTTGTAACAGCGGCTGAAACTCCTCTTCATCGGAGATGAGACTTGGAGCTTTCGGGGAGGCGGGGGTGAGATCCTCACTCGGGATTTTCGCGGGTTCAGATTGCGATGGAGGATCGGGGAGCGCTTGGGCGGAGCGGGATCGACAGGGGCGGAGAAAGCCGGGGCCGGCGTTGCGGGCTGCAATGGAGGCGTGAGGGCGCGTTCAGTTAAGACGGCCGGGATGCTGGTTTGCTTTGGCGCGGGCGCGGCTTGGGCACCGGGCGAGACTGCAGGAGAGGGAACTGACGCCGGGGTGCCTACGGCGTGGCCGCATTGTTTGCAAAAGCGCTTGCCGGGGGCATAAACCGCACCGCATTTTACGCAAGACAGCGCGGCCGGCTCGGGCGGGGCGGGCTCGGCGGGCTCGGCGGCCGGCCGGCCGCAGCCCCCACAAAACCGCTTGCCTGCAGGCAACTTTCTCCCACAACTCGGGCAATCTCTATCGACCATCTCAATGTACCGGGTGCTTAACGCATTCTAAATGCCGATCCTCTAAGGGCGGGATTTGAAATCGCTTCCTTTGAAAACTAAGGGAGCGCTTGTGCGGCGAACAACGCCACTCAAATAGGTCGTGAGGCTGTGCAGCGGGAAATTGCGCAGCCTCGCCACCCCGCGTTGCTTATGCGGGTGAACCTTGCAAGAATGTTGGCCCACCTCCCATGCCTTGCCTATTCGACAATCTCCCAACCGAGGTCACAGCTTGTCTGGTAACCCGGCACAAGCGAAACGAGCGTGGCCTTTTTTGTGCCGTCGGGGTTTGGTTTCAAGGTCAGGCTCCAGGCCTGGTGATTGAATGCGAACTTGAGGCGCGCCTTGGGGAGATTGTCAAAGACAACCACGCCAAAATAGGGAACTGGAGGACCTTGATAGTGGAGGGTTCCTGAGCGCGGTGCCGTGGGCGTGGGCTGAGGGGGAGGAGGCGGAGCAATTAGCGGCTTCGGCGTTGCTGCCACAGGGCGTGGGGCCGAGGCTTGTGCCGTGTTTGCCGAGGGTGTGCTCTGCGCCGCGATGGGGCTGGATGCGGGCTGCGGGTTAGGGAGAGTTGTGGCAGCCGGGGCCTGAATGCCGGGCGCTGGTTTGGGCTGTTGCGCTGGGGATGCCGCGGGGCTGTTGGTTGGCGGCGTGGCGGTTGCCTGCTGGGTTTGGGCCGGAGTTTGGGCAACGGCGGGAACGGCTCGATGCGCATAGTAGTGCCATGCGAGTGCGCCTCCAGCCGCCAGTAATACGGCGGCGGCAACGCCGATGGCGAGGAAGAGTTTCGACTTTGAGTTGGGAAGCGGCTCTGGTTCGGGTTCGTAAGATGCGACTGCAGGGGCTGGGGGAGGAGATGGCGGCTGCGATGCGGATGCTGCCGGAACCGAAACTGGAGTCCAGGCGGCCGGCGATGCGTTCTGGGTGGGAAGAGCGGCAGGTTCCTCTGCGGAGGTTGGAACAGATGTTGCAGCGGCTGAGATGCGGGCCGTGGATTGAGCGGCGGGGATCGCTTCTTGCTGCACAGGAACAGGATCGGCTTGCGCAGGAGTTGCATCGACGGACTGGCCGCACTGCTTGCAGAATCGCTTGCCGGGCGCGAGGGCCGCACCGCAATGCGCGCAGGAGAGCGTTGCGGGCACGGCGGATTGTTGGGGCGATGGAACAGGTGCAGGCGCGGGGACCGGGGCAGAATCGCCCACAGGGTTGCCGCACTGTTTGCAGAATCGCTTACCAGGCGCGAGGGCCGCGCCGCACTGTGAGCATTGAGGCGCAGGCTCGGGCGATGCCGTTTGCGCAGGCATCGCTTGTCCACAACCGCCGCAGAAGCGCTTGCCTTCCGCTACTTACCCAAGCTCAAGGACGGCTCGGCCACGCTGTTCCTCGTTATTCTGGTCCTAATCCCTGCCTTCTTCATTTTCTCCTATGTCCTGACCGCCACCCCCACCTCCGCGGACTGGTCCGGGTTCTGGAACAGTCTGGGATACTCCTTCCTGATCGCCGGCGTGGTCACGGTCATCGACATCGTCCTCGGCGTTCCCCTGGCCCTGTACATAGGCAGGCACCGTTCCACCAAGTTCTCGGGTACGCTGGACGTCCTGGTCAACGTGCCGCTGATCGTGCCCACCGCCGCCCTGGGATACTCGCTGGGCGTGTTCTGGACCGGGCAGAACCTGATCCCCACGGTGGACATACTGCTGATCATACTGGCCCACGTGGCCTTCACCTATCCACTGGTGGTGAGGAACGTCGCCGGCGCCGTGGAGGAGATCGATCCCTCCTACGAGGAGACCGCCAGGACGCTCGGGGCCAGGCCTATCCAGGCCTTCCGCCGGGTGCTGTACCCGATGATCAAGGCCTCCATACTGGCCGGGTCCATTATGGCGTTCACTCGCAGCCTGGGCGAGACCGGGGCGACACAGGCGGTGGTGGCGTCGGCCAACACCGCGCCGGTCTACATCGTCGCCCTGATCAGCAAGCAGCACGCCTACTACACAGCCGCTCTGGCCTGCATAGTGCTCATCGTCGTTTCCTTCATATTCATGCTCAGCCTGCGCTTCGCCACCCGCAGATCGAAGGGGGCTAACTGATGCCCAACATCGAGCTCAAGGGCATCCGGAAATCCTACGGGTCCATTAAGGCCGCCGACGGGCTGGACCTGGAGGTCAGGAACGGGGAATACCTCTGCCTCCTGGGCCCGACCGGCGCCGGCAAGACCACCACGCTCCGGGTCCTGGCCGGGCTGATAAGGCCGGACTCGGGGAGCATCAGTTTCGACGGCAAAGACATGGCGAGGGTGGAACCGGAGGACCGGAAGGCCGTCCTGCTGTCCCAGACCTATTCACTTTTTCCTCAGCTCACCGTGGCGGAGAACATACTCTTCGGGCCGGAGATGAACCGGGAAACCGAGGAGCAGAAGGTGAGGACGCTTTCGGACATGCTGGACATGGTCAGGCTGACCACCCGGGCGGATGCCTACCCCAGGGAGCTGAGCGGCGGGATGCAGCAACGCACCGCGTTGGCCAGGGCCCTGGCCTCCGGTGCCGACACCCTTCTCCTGGACGAGCCGCTGCGGGCACTGGATGCCAGGCTGAGGATCAGCCTGCGCTACGAGCTCCGCTCCCTGGCCAAGGCACTGGGGATCACCACCGTGCACGTCACCCACGACCAGGACGAGGCGCTGGTGATGGCCGACCGGATCGCCGTCATCCGGGAGGGAAGGATACTGCAGATAGGCACTCCAGGAGAGGTGTTCGACCGGCCCAACTCGCCCTTCATCGCCAACTTCGTCGGCCAATCGAACTTCTTCGTGGGCAAAGTGGTGCAGAAGAGGGAGTCCACCAGGGTCTCGGACGGCCGCCTGGAGGTGGAGGCGCGGCCTTCGGATGTCGGCATCGGCGAGGAGGCGGTGGTGGGGGTCAAGGTGGGCAACACCGAGATATCCAAGGACCAGCCCGGCTTCTTCTCAGGGACGGTCGAGCGCATCCTGTTCGAGGGCAGGAACCTGCACCTGGACGTCATCGTGGAAGGCATCGGACGGTTCTCCGCCAAGGTGCCGTCCTGGCGCATGGGGAAGATCGTCCCCGGTGACAAGGTCAACGTCAAGTGGAACTGGGACAAGGCATCGGTGTTCCGGATGCCGGAGAACGGACTGCAAGAGGAACTGAGGGTGGAGTAGTTGCCGGCGATAGAGCTGAAAGGGGTGTCCAAGTACTACGGCAAGCTGGCCGCGGTGGACGGGGTGGACCTTCGGATAGAGGACGGCGAGTACATCACCATACTCGGGCCCTCGGGCTGCGGCAAGACCACGCTGATACGGATGATCGCCGGGATCATCACCCCGACCCAGGGAACGGTCAGCATCGGCGGCAAGGACATGACCAGGGTGCCCATCGAGGACCGGGACATCGGATACGTGTTCCAGAACATCGCGCTGTTCCCGAACCTCAACGTCAAGGACAACGTGTCCTACTCGCCCCGGGTGATGGGCAAGGATGTGGCCGAGCAGGACCAGGTCTCCCACAAGTATCTGGAGCTGGTCAAGCTCCTGGACAAGATGGAGATGTTCCCGAACGAGCTCTGCGGTGGGGAACAGCAGAAGGTATCCCTGGCCCGGGCGCTGGCGACCGGTTCGAAGGTGATCCTGCTGGACGAGCCCCTTTCCGCCCTGGATGCGCGGGTGCGTGTCGACCTGCGGTATGACCTGAGGCGGCTGGTCAAATCCCTGGGGATCACCACCGTGCATGTGACGCACGACCAGGAGGAGGCGATGTCGGTCTCCGACCGCATCGTCCTCATGAAGAAGGGGTCGGTGGTGGAGATCGGTTCCCCGGAGCAGCTCTACACCAAGCCTTTGAAGATTTTCACCGCCAACTTCATCGGCGAGACCAACCTATTGGAGGGATGGATAAAATCGGTGAGCGACGGAATCACCAAGATCGAGCTCCGGGACGACTCCATCGTGGAGGTCCTGCACAGCACCATGAAACCAGGCGTCCCGGTGGTCGTCTCGGTGCGCCCGGAGTTCGTCTTCCCGTTCACCAGCGGATTGCACGCGTCCATAACCACCATCACCTACATGGGCACGTATTGGCACATCCAGGCCATGGCGGACAGCGAGGACCGGATGGATTTCGACGTTCCGACATCGGACGGGAATCTGTACCGCGAAGGGCAGGAGATCTACCTGATGATCAATAAGAAGGCGGCAGTGGTCTACCCCAGGCCGATCGAGGGAATTGAGGAGGCTGTGAAACTTGAGTGACAACAAAGGGACGATACTGGACTGGTTCAGGGTGCGCCGTGAGTCGGTCATCATGAAGGGGGTGCGGAACCATGCGCAGAAGATCGGGGACACCGTTTCCGAGCTGAACCGGGCCATGATGGCGCTGACCGACAGCGACAAGGAAAGGGCACTGGACGCGATAAAGCGGCTGATCTACTCGGAGAAAGAGGCGGACAACCTGGAAGAGATGATATCCGAGGAGCTCTCCAAGGGGGACATGGAGGCCAAGGAACGGGAGGACCTGCTGCACCTGACCCAGAACATGGACAACGTGGCCGACTGGGCCAAGGAGGCGGGGATGAACCTGCAGCTGATCATCGAGGCCAACGTCAGCGTGCCCCTGTCGATGTGGCGGAAGTACGCCGAGATGACCAAGGAGCTCGATTTCGCTGCCAAGCAGCTGCGGAACTGCGTCGATTCACTCGGCGTCAACAACGACGCCGTCCTCACCTACGGCCGGACCGTCGGCCTTTCGGAGCACAAGCTGGACGACATGTACTTCTCCACCAAGAAGGAGATCCTCTTCGCCGAGCTGGACCCCCGCGCCATATACCTGATGCGGGACCTGTTGCACGGCATCGAGAACTCCTCGGACTCGTGCAAGGACTCCGCAGACATTATCCATATCCTAGTCATATCTCAGATACACAAGGCAAGGTGAACAAAATGGCAGCGCGACTCTTCGGGACCAATGGGATCAGAGGTGTGGTCAATCAGGAAATGAATGCATCGTTCGCTTTGGACGTGGGATGCGCTATCGGCAGCCACATGGGCGGCAAGGTGGCAGTGGCCACCGACTGCCGCACCTCCGCGGACATGATCAAGAGCGCGGTGGCGGCGGGCCTCATGGCCAGCGGCGCCAGCGTCCTGGACCTCGGGATGCTGCCCACGCCCGCTCTGCAGTACTACGTCAAGAACTCCGGTGTCAAGGGCGGTGTGATGATCACAGCCTCGCACAACCCGCCGGAGTTCAACGGGATCAAGTGCATCGACTACGACGGGACCGAGATGCCCCGGGAGAAGGAGGAGAGGATCGAGGCCATCTACTTCGGCCGCTCCTTCGTGCACAAGAACTGGAAGACGGTCGGCTCGGTACGGCCGGTGGAAGGTGTGGCCAGGGCTTACTCTGCCGCCATCCGGCAGCATGTGGACGTGGACGCCATCGCCGGTGCCAAGCTCAACGTGGTGCTGGACTGCGCCAACGGGGCCGCCACCGCCACCTCCCCGGACCTGCTCGCGGACCTCGGGGTGCGCGTGGTGTCGCTCAACTCGAACCCGCAGGGGACGTTCCCCGGACATCCGTCGGAACCGACAGCGGAGAACCTCAAGGATCTTATGGCCACGGTCAAGGCGACTGGCGCCGACCTGGGCATCGCCCACGACGGCGACGCGGACCGCACCATCTTCGTCGACGACAAGGGCAATTTCATTTTCGGGGACCGGTCGCTGGCGATCGTCGCCCGGCACATCGTCAGGCAGAACGGCGGCGGGGTGGTGGTCACGCCGGTCAGCTCCTCCTCCTGCGTCGAGGACGTGGTTAAGGCGGAGGGCGGCGAGGTCGTGTACACCCGCGTCGGCTCCCCGGTCGTGGCCCGCAAGATGATCGAGAACGGGGCCATCTTCGGCGGCGAGGAGAACGGCGGCCTCATCTTCCCCCAGCACCAGTATTGCCGGGACGGCGGGATGACCGCGGCCAAGATGCTGGAGATCGTGTCCATGGAAGGGCCGATGTCCAAGCTGCTGTCGAAAATACCCGAGTACTTCCTGGACAAGCGCAAGATGGAGTGCCCGGAGAACCGCAAGGAAGAGGTCTTGGCGCTGGTCGTGGAGGAGTTCTCGGGAGAAAGGGTGGACACCACCGACGGCGTGAAGGTTTTCTTCTCCGACGGATGGACGCTTATCCGGCCGTCAGGCACCGAGCCGATATTCCGCATGTTCTCCGAGGCGAAGAGCGTCGAGGCGGCCAAGAAGTGCGGCGACCGGTGCGAGAAGACGTTGCGCGAGATACTGAAGTAAAAACACTTTCCTCGTTCTTCTATGGAACGAGGTCACTTTTTCCCGCTGTGCTTCCAGACCACGCAGATGACCTCTTGGATCATCCGGGCGCCGAGGGCGGCGGTGTTGCCGTGGTCGTAGGGTGGGGAGATCTTGTTCACGTCGAAACCGACCATCCTCTCGCCGAGCATGTTGATGCACCGCTTGACGTCGTACGAGCTGAGCCCGAACGGCTCCGGGGTGCCGGTGCCGGGGGCGTAGGCGGGATCGATGCCGTCTATGTCCAGGGAGAAGTAGACCTTCTCCTTGCGCATCATGTTCATGGCCCGCTTCCAGGAGGTCTCGATGCCCTGCTCGTGGATCTGGTAGGCATCGATGTAATTGGGCATCTTCTGCTTCTTCTCCTCGGCGGAGATGGACCTGACCCCGAACGGGAGGACGTTCTCGATGCCCAGGTGGTCCGCTGCCCGCCGCATGACGCAGGCATGAGACATCTTGTTCCCCATGTACTCGTCCCGGAAGTCCAGGTGGGCGTCGATGGAGATCATGCCGATGTCGTCGAACGCCTCGATGACCGGAATGGAGATGGAATGCTCGCCCCCGATGAAGATCGGGAACTTGCCGGCGGAGATGATGCTCTTCGCCTCCGCCTTGGTCGCTTTGGCCATCTCCTCCACGGTGCCGCAGTGCTCTATGTTGCCGGCGTCGTGGATGGGGATGTCGACCAAGTTGGTGTCGTGTTCAAAAAGATAGCTCTCGAAGTTGTAGGATGCTTCCCGGACGGCGTTCGGGCCGGCCCTGGTCCCGGAACGGAACGAGGTGGTCCGGTCGAAAGGCACGCCCACAATGACGAACTGCGCCTTTTCGAATGAAGCTCTTGCCTCATTGAACGATGCACCGGGGAGGACCATCTCAGGTTACCCTCTGGGTCCGATCAGACCTTGGTAATCTTCCTGCGGTCCATGGCGACGAGATACATGATCTCCTCACCGTTGTGGAACTGGCCCGCGAACTCCTCCGGGACGGGGAGCTGGAATGTCTCATAGGTCTCCAGGTCCATCAGCTGGACCTCATCGCCCATGACGGCTAGGACCTGCGCCTTCCGCTTGTCGATGAGGGGAACTTGGACCTTGTGCTTTACCGGGTGAACGATCTGGCGTTTCTTGTTGTCAAAGACGCCAATGGCGTCGATGTTCGCCTTCGCTTCTCCATGCTTCCCTGGCTTGGATGTGGAAATGTTGACGATCTTGCAAGGCTCATTGTCGATGAGCATGTAACGTCCTTCCTTAAGTTCACGGACTTCCTGTTGCGTCCACGACATATCAATCAAGCAGGGAATTGAGCGAGCGCTTATATAACTTACCTTCGGCCCTTTCTATCATTGTTCCATCTGGGTCTTGGGGCCGGCGCGCGCTTGGGCGGGTTGGGGTATTTTTTCTGGACCTCTTCCACCCGGAGTTCCATCTGCTTCTTGAGCTGGTCGCCGATGAACTCTCCCTTGTAATAGTCCACCTTGCAGGCGATCGATATCTTGCCCCCCAGGGAGCGCGAGATCTTTCCCCTCTGCCAGTAGGCAGCGCGGTTGACCCAGGGGTGCTGGAAGATGATGCCGTGCTTGGGCGGCCTCTTCCCGGAACGGAGGTGCATGAACATGGCCTTCTCCGCCCCCAGGAGCTGGACCGTGCTGGCGGGCAGCTTGGTCAGGCGCGCCAATCCGCCGGAGAGCGAGATCAGCCGGGCGGCCAGATTGGCCGAGAGCAGGGCGGTCATGTTCGGGGCCACCTTCTGCATCCCCTCGGAGATGTAATGGTCCAGGTCGGACTTGCGCTGGTACAGATCGAAGATGGTGCCGGCCACCGAACGGATGATGGCCAGGTCCTCCTCGGCCATCTCCGAGCCCACGGATTCCAGCTCCACCTGGAGGGCATCCAGGACCTGGCCCCGTTCCCCGTACTTGGCGATGAGCTCCACGTAGCGTTCGTCGACCGCATAGTCGGAAAGCTCGGGAAAGTGCAGGCCGTACCATTCGTGCATGCGTTCGTTCATCAGGTTGATCGTTTCGATGATATCGTCCTGCGCCCGTATGGCTTGGGCGATGCACTTGTCCTCACTGAGCGGTTCCCGGGTACGGACCTTGCCCAGTTCCACCATGACCTTCTGCATGAAGCCCGGCTCTATGCCGTAGGCCTCTGGCCGAATGAACGAGGAATCGAACACCGTCGGCTTTCCCAGCTTCTTCAGCCGGACGTCCGCGACCTTCATCCGCCTGACGGCGAGGGCGCGCTCCTCCGGGAGTATCTCGCCCTTCTGGATCGCGGCCAGCTTCTTGGCCACCGATTTCGGGTCTTTGTCGAACAGCTGGAACTTCCGAACTGTTTCATCCTCGCACAAGAAGACGCCGAACCATTTGGTGACGAGTATCATCGTGTTGTGAATGGAATAGGCTATTAATCACTTTGCCGCGGTTTCATTTCCTCAGTATGCGGTCTATCTCGTCCGCGGGGAGCGGTCCTGACCCTCCCAAGGCCTTCAGGTTGAACTGCAGCTGGGCCATGAACTCCAGCGTCTCCATCCGGTGGAACGCCTCGGTCATGTTCCGCCCCACAGTTATGGCGCCGTGCTTCTCCAGGAAGAAGGCGTTGGAGGTGTGCAGGGCCTCGGACAGGACCCGCGCCAGGTCGTCGGTCCCCGGCGTGGCGTAGGGCACCATGGGGACCTCGCGCCCCAGGACCAGCAGCCCCTCCGGCGTCAGGCCGGGCTGGACCCGTTCGCCCTTGACCGCCAGGGCGGTGCAGTACACCGGATGGGTGTGGATGACGGCGTTGATCTCCGGCCTGGCCCGGTAGAATGCCAGGTGGAATGGCGTCTCGATCGACGGCCGGCCGCCGCCGAGGGTCTTCCCTTCCTTGATGTCGATGCTCACCAGCCGGTCCACGTCCAGATAGCCCTTGCAGGTGTTGGTCGGCGTGATCAGCATGGTATCGTTCTCTCCCCGGTGGCTGATGTTGCCGGCGGTGCCGACGGTCAGCCCTTTCTGGTAGAGGAGCTTGCCATATTCGACCATCGACTTTCTGGCGGCCTCGCTGGTCATTGCAGCATCCTCCTGACCTTGTCCACTTCGTTGGGTTTGATGATCCCGATCTCGGTGATGATGCCGGTCACGTATCCGTTGGGGGTCATGTCGAAGGAGGGGTTCAGCGCCCGGCATCCCGCGGGGGCGATGCGGTGGCCGTCGATCATGGTCACCTCTTCCTCGGACCGGTCCTCGATCGGTATCTGGGTACCGTCCGCGATCGAGAAATCGAACGTGGATATCGGCGCGGCGGTGTAGAACGGGATGCCCAGCTCCTTTGCCAGGACCGCCTTTTCGTAGGTGCCGATCTTGTTCGCGAAGTCCCCGTTGGCGGCGATCCGGTCCGCGCCGACGATGACCGCGTCGACGCCCTTGCGCATGAAATGCCCCGAGGCGCCGTCCGGTATGATGGCGTGCGGTATGCCCTCGTTCAGCAGCTCATAGGCGGTGAGCTTCATGCCCTGCAGCCTGGGCCTGGTCTCGGAAACGTAAACGAACATCTTCCGCCCCTTTTTCCAGGCCGCACGCATCGGCGCCAGGGCGGTCCCGTAATCGACCGTGGCCAGCGCCCCGGCGTTGCAGTGCGTCATGATGTTCGCCCCTTCCTTTATGAGCGGTTCTCCGTATTCGCCGATCTTCCGGCACTTGTCCACGATGGCATCGGCGTAGGACCTGGCCGCCTCCTCCGGGTCCTTTCCGGACCGGACCGCCTCGAGCATGGAGTCCACCGCGTAGAAGAGGTCGTGGGCGGTCGGTCTGGTCGATTTCAGCAATTTCGCGGCCGCTTCCAGTTCCGAGCCGTCCCTGGTCGCCAGCAGCATCCCGTACGCCGCTGCCACCCCTATTGCTGGGGCCCCCCGGACCGTCATGTCCTTGATGGACGCCGCCACCTCGCTGCACTTTGTGAACGTGACCAGTCTGAATTCGTTGGGCAGAAGGCGCTGGTCGATCATGACCACTTTCCCTGCATCATACCAGAGAGCCCTCATTTCCCGCGGTTTGCCTTCGACGGAGATTTTCATGATAGTCTTTCCAGTCACCGCCGAGGAGCTAAAAAAATGTAAGCTACCGACCGGCTGCGGAATCCGGTGAAGCGCTTCGAATTGCGACCCAGCGATAGTTCGCAAATCTCAATAACATTTAATAGTGACCCATTACAATTTGATTGCTCGGGTTGAACAGATGCCAAAGAAAGGTACGGACTTCGATGTTTATTCCACCAGCAGCGGTCTGAGGCAGATATCGAACCCCGTCAGACAGAAGATCCTGAGCGAATTGCAGCGCCGGGACCTAAGCCTGAGCGAGATCGCGGTCCTGACCGGAAAAGCTCAGTCCACGTTGTCCGTGCACCTGGAGAAGATGGTGCAGGAAGGGCTTATCGGGTTCCGCGACGACCCGCTCGACAACCGCAGGAAGATATTCTACATCATCTCCAAACCGATCGGCTCATCGGTCGTTCCCAGGGAGGAGCTGAAGAAGGCCATCGGGAACACCATCGCCCGGTCCGTAGGGACGCCGAGCGCATTTCTCAAGGGCACCATCCGTTCCATAGTCATCGGCATGGAGTCCATCGGCTTCAACATGGACCCGGTCCTGAAGGACATCGGCAAGCAGATCGGGACCGAACTGGCAAAGCAGTTCAAGGCGGTCAAGGTGGAGGACCTGATCACCGAGGTGAAACAGTTCTACGGCGCCCACGAGATGGGCGAACTGGTGGTGTATTCGCTCCATCCGGTCACGCTTATAATCAGGGACGAGTACGATTGCTCCAAGAACCCGGACGTGGGAAAGACCCTGTGCCTGCTCAACGAAGGCATATTGGAAGCCGTGTTCGAGGCCAAACTGGGCATGCCCCTGAGGGTGGTGGAGAAGGACACCTTCGGGAGCGGCTTCAACATGTGCAAGTACGTTATTGAGCCTTCGTTGTGACCGCCGGGACGACCGGCGGGGCCGGTGCGGGTTCCTGCTGCGTGATGCAGTGTATGCCTCCGTACCCATAGACCAGGTTGACCGCGTTTATCGGCACTATCGCCCGCTTGGGGAAGCATGACTTCAGGATCGAGATGGCCTCCTTGTCATGGCTGTCGTTGAACACGGGCAGAAGCACAGCGCTGTTGCCGATGTAGAAATTGGCGTAGCTGGCCGGAAGCCACCTCTTCTCCTCTTCCAGCCAGAGCGGTTTCGGCAGGGGCAGTTTTTCCACCTTCAGCTTGCGGCCTGCCTGGTCACGCGCCGACTTGAGTATGTCCAGGTTCTTGCGCAGCACCTCCTCGTTCATTCCCTTCTTGGTGGTGGCGAAGGCGCACAGGACATGGTCGGGCGAAACGAACCGGGCGAAGTCGTCGACGTGGCCGTCGGTATCGTCCCCGTCTATGCCCGACTTGAGCCAGATCATGTTGTTGGTGCCCAGGTACTGGTTCACCTGGTCCTCGATCTGCAGCTTGGTCAGTTTCGGGTTCCGGTTCTTGTTGAGCAGGCATTGTTCGGTGGTGAGCACAGTGCCCGCGCCATTCACTTCGATGGACCCTCCTTCCAGGACCAGGTTCGGACGGAAGACCGTGCCGCCGGCCGCCTTGACCACCTCGTCCCCGGTCTTGTCGTCGTAGAGCAGGTCGTCGTACTTGCCGCCCCAGGCGTTGAAATGCCACTTCACGGCGGCCCGCTGCCCGCTCATCTTGTGGAGCAGGAAGGTGGGCCCGTAGTCCCGGATCCAAACGTCGGAGCTGACGATCCGCAGTATCTTCACCCGGCGCATGACCGCCCCGGCCTTCTCCACCTTCTCGGTGACGGTCTTCTTCATTGCCTCGTCGTTGACCAGGATCTTAACGATCTCGCCCTCGGTCAGGGCCTTGATCATCTGGCAATAGGTGTCCTCGATGGACCCTATGATGTCCTTGGGGAACGTGAGCGGGTTCTTCGGCCACGAGAGCCAGGTGGCTTCGTGCTTGGCCCATTCCGCCGGCATGGCATATCCGAGTGATCTTGGTGTCTGTTCGCTCATGTTGAACCGCTCCCTGACCGGGTCCCCGACCCTTCCGTGATCTTTCCATACTGGTCCGGCCGACGGTTCTGGAAGAACCGCCAACCCTCCCTGACGTTCCTGCCGTGCTCCAGGTCGATGGTGGCTGTGACCACCTGTTCCTCCGCCCCGGCCCGGACCAGCGTCCTGCCGAAGGCGTCGATGACGAAAGAACCGCCCCAGAAGTCCATCTGGTCCTCGTTGCCTGCCCGGTTGACCGCCGCCACCACCATTCCGTTGGCGATGGCATGCCCCCGCATCACGTTCTCCCAGGCTGGCTGCCATTCGCCCTCCGCCTGCCCCACCCCGCGCACGGTCCCGATGGCGGTGGGATAGAACACCATCTCGGCGCCCATCAGGGCGTTGATCCTGGCCGCCTCGGGGAACCACTGGTCATAGCAGATCAGCGTGCCCAGCCTGCCCTTGCCCGTCTGGTAGACCTTGAAGCCGAGGTCCCCGGGCGTGAAATAGTGCTGCTCGTAGAAGTTCTCGTCGTGCGGGATGTGAATCTTGCGGTACTTACCCAGCATCTTCCCGTCCTGGTCGAATGTCAGGCAGGTGTTGAACAGCCCGGCGCCGTCGCGCTCGTAGATCGAGCCCCCCACGAGGATTAACCGATTCTTCCGGGCGCAGGCGGACAGGCGCTCCGTGGCGTCTCCGGGAACGGTCTCGATGGGTATGCCCGGCCTCTCCGCCTTCTCCGGGTTGGCGTACTGCGCGAAATAGGTGGAGGTGAACAGCTCCGGGAGGCAGACGATGTCCGCCCCTTCCTTCTTGGCATCGGCGATCATGGCCACCGCCCGGTCGAGGTTCCTGGACGGTTCGGAGCGCATCTCCATCTGCACCAGCCCGAGCGTGACGGTTTCCTTCATAGAAATGTACCTGAGTGACTGAACAACGATATCCTAGCGTTTATTTATTCTTTCGAGAGAGAACGCTCTGCAGAACAGATTGGATAAGAAAGGATGGTGGGCTCTCCCAGATTCGAACTGGGGATCTCCTCCGTTCAGATCCCTTTTTGGGGGACTGTCAGGGAGACGTCATAACCGCTAGACCAAGAGCCCGGCTGGGTTTCTCCGTAACACCTTCAATACTATATGCCTTTCGCCTGACAGACACCCCGATATGAGCATCGGGGGTTCTCCGGCCCGTATCGCCGCTTTATAAAGCCACCAACCATTGATGGCCGTTCCAACGATACACCGATGGGGTTGCCAGTACCCCGCTACTGCTTCGGGTGTTCTCCCTCCGCAGATACCTGGAAAGCTGATTGCCAGCACCATTTATGTCAGCATTTTGCGCAGTGCCGCAGTTCTCGCACAGGAACATCCCCCGATGGGTCCATGCAGTTTACTTCTGTCCGTACATCCGCATGAATCGCACCGTCCCTTCGATGTTCCCTTTTCGTCCTGCTCGATCAACCGTATGCCATATCGGGCCAGCTTGTAGCCCAATTGAGCGACGACCTTTCGTACCGGGAACTGTTGCCAGTTTTGACCGTTTTTATCGTTCCAACCCTTGCCTGTGCCGTCCTTGTTCTTCTTGACACCGCCTAAATCCCCTACCACCACCTCTTTGATCTGTCTCTGGTCGCAAATCTTCGCAAATATGGAGGTCATAGCGTGGACAGCCTGTTTGACCTGGGCCGAGCCGTGCTTCGCCATGCGTCCTAACGCTTTTGAGTTCTTCTTGCGACCATTCCGACCGGCTCATGACCTCACTACGTACTCTACCCTTTTCCTTGTTCCAGTAGTGCAGGTCGCTGAGGATCGCACCACCTTTGAAGATGTCGATGTTGCCAGCCTCTTCGATCGTGACCATCGGGTTCCGCATACCCAGGTCCACCGCTACCACCTGCCCTTCCGATCTCCACAATGGCTCGGGTAACAGGATCTTTGCGTGAACATTAAAGTACCCATTCTCTGGCACTATCTCCAACTGGTTTATTTGTCCATCCTCGGGCAACTTGGTGTTCCATATGATGTTCCCCAAAGGAAGGAACTTTCTCGTATAGCAAAGCTCGTCCTTGAGTTCCTGGCTTACGGGTCAGCATGATTCTCCCGTCAACAAGCCTAAACTCATCTTTAGTGAACATCGTGGACGATAGAGCTTCCTTCCTTCTGAATCCGGGAGGAAGTGCCGTACGATCCCTCTTTCTCAGTGCATACCACGATTTGAATGCCATCCCGACCTGATGCGCCGGATGCTGATAGGTGTGGGCTGGCAACAGAACATGATATGGGCTGGCTAGGACAACCGTTTGAAGGTCGAAGCCAGTCGGTATCTTGCCCGTAAAGGTCCAGGTCTCCCGCGCGCTCCATACGGCCGTGTTGTAGAGCTTCGTAGCCACCCACGACATCCTAGCCAACATTCGGAACGTCGTTATGTCTGCCTCTATCCTTCCAACTCGGCACTCATATCTTGGCATTCTTCTGCTCCAGTATTTACCTTTAGAAAGTTTCCTTGCTCGCCGTTCGGCAGTCTCATAAAGTATGCGTCCTTCCAGCGCATTATCTTTGCTCCATATTGATGGATATACTGATGAGCACTGATGCCTATGATCCAGTTGACCAAAAGGGAGCAACAATTCCGAGGTCGTCTGTATACGAATAGGTATGCGTGTTTGAGGCATTATCTCAAGCCAGACGACCCTCGATCACTTGCTCTCGGAATCTCTATCAAGATCCGTTTGAACGTTCTGGCCCCTCTGTATGTACTAGTCTCTGGTAATTCGCTATATTTTAGAGTGATAGAATATGTAATGCCCACAATGCCGGGTTGCTTTAGTGCTCTTGTTAATGCACAATCTCCTTTTGACTATGCATAATGTTTTGTTACTTGCAGTCTACGCCTAAGACCGGAGGCCGAGGCAGATACTGACCGACCACGGATGCCAGTTAACCCACAACAATAATGGGGCATGACCAAATTCGGCACAACATGTCCCGGACTGGGCGTGTGCGACAAGATTGAGCGCTGGCTTAGTTCGTTCCGCGATGACTGCCTATACCTGGTGGAGTCAGATGTCCATCTGCTCCGATGGTACCGTCCGATATGGCTGGCCCATTACAACTCTGAGCGACTACACTTCACTTGACCGGGAGATCTCGGTCTAGGTCTACTTCGCAGATTTAATCAGCGAAGATTACCTTACGATTGCTGCGAACTTCTACGAGGTCTGTTGATAACACACCTCAGAAGCTGTATATTCTCAGGAAAAGGCCGATTAGAAGCGGTAGGACCATGAACACGTAGGTGACCTGCATCAGCCGATGGGTGGTTTTCCGGGTGGTCGGGCATTTCTTCATGTCCCTGCCGTTGGCCAGGAAGCTCCCCATCACATAGATCGAAAGGGCCAGGCCGATCAACCCCAGACCGTGGTGCACCAGGTCCACCGTTCCCCTGAGTCCCAGGAAACCTCCGCCGATCCCGGGTGCCAGCGCGATGAACACCGGGACCATGAGGAACACCACCGTGAGCACGTTCAGCAGTACGGCGGCCGCCATTATCTTCCAATGGTTCCGGGGTCTGCGCCTTACCCTCGATTCATAGACGGCGGTCAGAAGAAGGGCGAGGACCACGAGCTCAAGGCGGCCCCGACCTGGTTCATCATATCCAACGAGAGTATCGACACCATTTCCTGTTGGGATGCGGCAGTACATACTCTTTTTGCTCGGCGTCCGGTCCGGCCCGGAAAGATGGGGCGTATCCGAGGCTAGCCAGTCATCGGCCGGTCCGGTCCTGGCTTGGCCGCTCGCCATCTCATTGGTATCGGTAGGCTAGGATGCTTTTATAAGGGGAAGGATTATGCGGAGTGAGATAGCGATGACTGAGATACTTCTCTTCACCAAACCCGGCTGTCAAAAGTGCGACTACGTCAAAGCGAGAATACCGGACGGGCTGACCGTCGAAGTGGTCGACACATCGCAGGCGGAAGGGCTTGCGGAAGCGGCGTACTACGAGCTGCTGAACAAGCCGACCCCGGTCCTGGTCGTGGACGACGAGGTCGTCGAAGGTTCCATCAACATCATGAACCGGCTGAAGGCCCTGGCCGAGCAAAACTAAAAGTAGATATCCCAATCCGTTTCTTTCGTGCCTAGATGATCGCTCTTGGGATAGAGGGCACCGCGCACACCTGCGGCGTCGGCATCGTCGACGATTCGGGCAACATTCTCGCCAACGAGATCGACATGTACAGGCCGGCCACTGGCGGGATCCACCCCCGGGAGGCGGCCAACCATCACGCCGAGAAGCTGGTGCCGATGGTCAAGACGGCCGTGGCGAAGGCCGGCATCTCTTTCAAGGACATCGATGTCGTTACATTCTCACAGGGGCCTGGGCTGGGTCCATGCCTCAGGACCGTGGCCACCGGCGCGCGGGCCCTGGCGCTCACCCTGGACGTCCCGATCGTGGGGGTCAACCATTGCATCGCCCACCTGGAGATCGGGCGCATCAAGACCACCGCCCGGGACCCGGTCCTGCTCTACGCGTCGGGCGGCAATACCCAGGTCATCGCGTTCGCCAACGGCCGGTACCGGATATTCGGCGAGACGCTGGACATCGGCATCGGCAACATGCTCGACAAGATGGGCCGGGAGATCGGGCTGGGCTACTACGCCGGGCCGAAGATAGAGAAGACCGGCAAGGACGGAAAGAAGCTCTTGGACCTTCCTTATTCGGTCAAGGGCATGGACATGTCCTTCTCCGGCATACTCACCGCCGCGCTGTGCATGAAGGCCAAGGGCGAGAGCCTCGAGGACATCTGCTTCTCTGTGCAGGAGACCACCTTCGCCATGCTGACGGAAGTAACCGAAAGGGCCATGGCGCACGTGGAGAAGAGCGAGGTGCTGCTCGGGGGCGGTGTGGTCCAGAACAAGCGCCTGCAGGAGATGGTGGGGCTGATGGCCAAAGAGCGCGGGGCCGAGATGTTCGTGCCCGACCGGACCCTGTGCATGGACAACGGCGCCATGATCGCGTGGACCGGGCTGATAATGCACCGCGGCGGGGTGCGCATGAACGTCAATGACACCATGATCAACCAGCGTTTCCGGACCGATGAGGTCGAGGTCTCCTGGAGAGACTAAAAAAGAAATTATTGGGGCGTCAGACCTATTTCCTGCCCTTCGCCCGCTGTTCACCGATGATCTTGTCCCCCATAGCGATGAACTCGTCCTCTTTTCCGGCCGGGATCTTTCCCCCGCTTGCCACATTGTGGCCTCCGCCGACGCCGCCCACTGCACCGGCCGCGGTCCTCAGGGCGTCGGACAGGCCACCCCGGCCTCGATCATCTTCTTGTTGGCGCGGGAGGATATTTTGACGTCGCCGTTCTTCTGCGACAGGGCGATGGTCGGCTTGTTCCGGTCCCCGATCCACTGCATCACGATGCCGCACAGGTCGCTGGACACATCGGGCGGGGAAATGAAGTACTGCAGGTTGTCCAGCTGCTTCAGTCCCTTGAACTGGACCCCCAGTATGGCTTCCAGCACCACCTTGCGGTAATCCTGTCTCAGCTGTTCCGCCTTCTCCCAGGACTTGGTGTCGCCCAGCACGAGCGCCGCCCCCATCCCGGTCAGGTCGGAGCGTCCGCAGGCGTTCATCAGGCCGGACAGCTCATGCCCGTAGAGCTTCCTATCGGCGAAATAGTACTTCTCGGAGGATGCCTCCTCCAGGTTGTCAAGCGTGGCCCCCTGCCCCAGCAGCCGGAGGGTGACCAGAGAGGCGAGCTTCATCTCCTGCTCCTCGTCCAGCGTCTCTAGGGACATGGTGTCCAGTATGCCCGCCTCGGTCAGCAGCCGGCTGACGCCGTCGGGGTCGCCGCTGACGCCGTTGATGAACGGGTCGGTGCTGTTGAGCAGGGACTCCTTCAGCGGGCCGCTCGGCAGCAGGGAGCCCTTGCGCACCTCCAGCAGGCGCTTGTCCTGGCCCAGCTGTCCCAGGTACTTGTTCAGTCCCAGCAGGCCCCTGATGGTCTGCCTGTCCCCGACGATGCCGCCGAACGCGATCGGCAGCAGGTCCCAGTTCTTTTCCGAGACGGTGACCGAGAGCATCATAGCGACCGAGGCGGCGCAGGCGCTGGTGGCGCCGTCGATGCCGAACAGGTGGGGGTTGACGTGGATCACCTTGGAGGAATCGCGCTCCGGCTTGTGGTGGTCCAGCACTATGACCTTGATGGGCAGGGAGTCCAGCACGTCCAGCGAGGAGCTTCCCATGTCGGATATGATGAGCAGGTCGCATCCTTGGGCTGTGTTGCGCACGACCGATTCCTCGAACCCTTTGAGCATGGTGCATTGGAACCGTTTGTTCTTCCGCATCAGGGTGGCGCACACTATGGCCGCGGACGATATGCCGTCTGCATCGTTGTGAGAAATGACCCGGACCTCGAAGGCCTTTTCGACCTCCGCGGCCGCGGATTTAAAACGGGATAAGAGGTTTGATGGGATTTGGACGACGTCGTCCATTACGCAATCACTCGATAAGAGCTCAGCGTTCTTCAGACTGTATAACCAGTCCTGGGGCAGCAGGTCGTTGCGCTTGTAGTACTTCACAAGGCGCCTGATCTTTGCCTCGATGAGATGGAGGCCCCGCTCGTTGCTGAGGTCCTTCTTGTTGTTGTTCATCAAGTGCTCGTTCAGGTTGATGGCCTTCCTCATGAGGGCCACCATGTCGTCCGGCAGCTTTGGCGCAACGTCGTTCTCTTTCAGGATCTGCAGAACTGTCTTCCCGGTCGCCAGCTTGACGTCCGGTACGGCATACTGGTCCCTCAGGACCATGCCGATCTTCGCGGTAGGCATTCCTTCCTTGCCGTACTTCACGACCATCTGGTAGATCTCGTCCTTCGGAACCGGTACCCACTCGGGGGTCTCGGTGACCATGGGTCTTGCCGATCCGGCCTTGCCTCTTCTTCTGGCATGCATTCTTGCCATAATCATCATCCTTGTTACGTGTAATTCTTTAAAGTGTTATCGAGATTGCTCTCGAGGCGGCGAAGCGGGTTAGCCAATTCGCACACTACTATTTAATCCTTGATTTGTCTGCGACTGTTCCGCTTGGTCCCTTCCGGCTCCGGAACGCGCCTGAGCACGACTTCTCTGGCCCATCTCAATTGCGCCCGGTATTCGACCTCGGGGAACGCCAGTTGGATGGGCGGCTCGTCAACAACCTCCATTCCATCTCCCCAGCGGCGTTGTCGTCGATGACCTTGCCGGCGAATATCATGCCCCCCTCGTACTCCATGCATCCGAGGGGCTGGAACAGCACGCCGGCCTCCTCCCGGAACTCCCGGACCGCCGCGTCCTGGGGCTCCTCGCCTTCCTCCACCTTGCCGCCAGGCATCTCCCATCCGTCCCTTTTGGGGTTGTACACCATGAGGAATCGTTCATCCACGAACCCGATCGCGTAGACCCATCTCATTTCGGTCCCACCGCCTGATTTATGGCGTGGTCGTGTTCTCTTCTCGTAGCGGTGATGTCACCAGATACCACCTCGTAACCTTCCCGTACCAGCGTGGCCCTGTCTCCCGGAATATCTCCGCTGGGTCTTGCGTCACGTCCTCGCTGCGGGCCTTGATCACCGATGCCTGCTTGACGTTGAGGCCCTCATGTTCTTGATGAAGATGCCCACCTGGTTCTTCTGGGCGATGTCCTGGTAGACGACAGTGGGCGACTCCCCGGCGAAAGGAGTACTCGTCCGGCTTGGTGGCGTCCGGGCGAGTATGGGATCATGTTCTTCCGGGTCTCGCAAGGCCTGACCAGGTCCCGGAACGAGCGCTTGATATCCCCGCAGCAGATCGCGCCCCGGAAGGCCAGGTCGGCGGCGTGCGAGGACGTCGTACCGGAGGCCGCTCCCAGGAATAGACACCTTAGAATCTTCCTTAAAGGGTAAACGAACCGCCGCACTTGATGTATGCTGCAGCTTGCTACGGTTGGGCACCCACTCCCGGTATTCCGTTCCTCGATGGTTGAACAGCCTTTCGCCGTACACCCTGTTCCCCGGGACCGCGTTCCTGGTCAGGAGCAGGTTCCCGTCGGTGAACACTCCGCCGAACCTGGTCTCGGTGATAGGCAACGCGGATTCGCTCATAATCCGATGGATGGTCGCCAACCTTTTAAACTCTTTTGAGTGCCAATGTGGTGCGTGGCCGGGACCGGTCCGAGCAGGTCGAGGAGCTCTTCGCCGGTCGGGGGCATATCGACGCGTAGCCTGGGCAGCATGCTCAAGCTGTTGGTAAGCTCATCTGGCGGCGAGGCCACGGGTCCGGAGAAGGTCCGGCAGGAATGGAACAGGGCCGAAATGAGACATCAGGACAATGGTGCGGTGATCGCGAGCATGCCTCTGATAGCCTATCGGCTACTCCGTTCCTACCTGCGGGTCAAGGGCTGTGCCAAAAGGGCTTCCAAGGGTTCTACCGTGCATTATTGGCCGACGGCCTGCCCAAGCACGAGGCCAAGGCGTTGCGGGACGAGTACGGGGCCGGCATGAGCATGACCTCGCTCATCCGGGAGCTCTCGCGCCGGTCCCGCTGATCTTGCCGAAAAATGTAAAGTGTTAGGGGTGGGGTTTATTTTCGGAGCAGGTACTCCAGCACTCCGTAGCCCACGTCGTCGTCCAACTTGAACTTCGCCAGGGTCTCGAAGATGACCGGTGTACGCTTCTCGTCCTCGTTCATGGTGAGCAGGACCTTGCGCTTGACCGCGGCCTTCACGCCGTAGACGTCGCCGTCCTTGTCGTACATGGCTAGGTACAGTTCGCTGGGGGTGCCCTCGGCGTCGAATCGTGCGCCATGTCCACCTTGACGATAGGCAGCGTTACCCCGTCCTGATGGATCCATCCGCCGTCGATCTCTCCTTTGTCGGTGTAGAGCTTGGTGATGCTGAATGCATACCCTTCGTGGAACTGGCAGCTCATCCACACCCATCTGCCCGGTGCGGACCAGTCGCGAATGCCCCAATGATGGTCCCTCTCGCCCAACGCATCGACCGTGTACTCGCGGTCATCGATCTTGAGCGTGCCCTTGACCTTCCCGAACTGTTCGAAGTGCTCGGGTGATACGATCTGGGATGGGGCCTCCTTGTCGCCGCTGCTAACGGTGCGGTAGTCGAACATGGGGTTGAACGACATCGAACTCCAGGTCGAACTTGACGTTGACCTTGGACGACTCGTCCTTCAGGCTCCGGGCAGTTCTCCCTCGAAGCTGATCGTCCACTTCTTCTCCGACTCGATCTTGGTTAGCTTCAGGCCGCCAGATTCAAGTTCGCTGTCGGCCATCTCGGACTTGCTCTTGGTCCCGATGGTCGAGCCATCCGGCATGAGAAAGTAACAGAACGCGGTCTTCTCTTTCTTGTTCGGCACCAATCCAATCCTCATGAAGCCGAGAATGTCGTTGCCTCTATCGTAGAGATTGAAGTAGAAGCTCTCGTTCCAGTCCTTGTTCTCACCGAATTCGTGTATGACGTCTGAGTCCAAATAAATCAGCCTTCCGATATGTATATTAGGCCTTCGTTCCCGTTTAGGGTTATTCTCTGCCCTGATTTGAATATTTTCGTTGCAGCGTTGATGATAGGGCCCGTCGGGATGCCTTATTCCCGAGGGACCGCGACCGCAAGTGATGGGAATCCGCTTCTTTCCGGTCGTTAACTTTCCCGGCCCGGGAAGGCGGTCCTTCCGCATCGCCTCATCATGCTAAATGATTTCCCTGCCACTAGCAGACTGTCGTCGATCGGGCCCGCTTCCGTTGCAGCGCTGCCTCGTTAGCCGCCAGCAGCAGCTCTCTCAGCGCCTCCGACTCCACGTCCGCCCTGCCCGCGATGATCGCGGCCGCGTGCAGGCGTCCGTTCCCCTTCAGCAGCCCATTCGGGTCGGGCAGCTCCCGGCCCCGGTAGAAGCCGAGGGACCAGACCGGACCGTCCGATCTGATGATGACGACGGTGTCCTCATAGCCCGTTCCGACCCATAGGATATGAAACCTGCCTTGAGGTTCGGGGCCTCCACGATGTCCGGCAGGATGGTCAGTATGGTCTGGCGTAGCTTTTCCCCCAGTTTCGCCGCTTTTCCCTTGTGGGCGATCCAATCCTGCGCTGTCGTCGGTTCCGGCATGAGATGCACCAAGCACTAGGGCATTATTATGGCTTGCCCTTGAACGCTGGTGACTTCTTTGATGGTCGACCATCAATGGTTATATCCCGCCCACACCATAGCAAGAACGATGCGTGAGCTATTGGAGACGATATCGGAACTGGTCCGCGAGCGGGTCAACTCCCTGCCCAAGGACTTCGATCGGTCGAAGGAGCTGTGCATGGGCGCCGACGGAACGCCCACGCTGAGCATAGACGAAGTGGCCGAGGACGTCATTGTCGAGTACATCACCGATAACGAGATCCCGCTGAACATACTGAGCGAGGAGGCTGGCTACATCGACAACCGGGCCGAAAAGACGCTGGTCATCGACCCCATCGACGGCACCTTCAACTCGGTCATGGGGATCCCTTTCTACAGCGTGTCCATGGCCATCGGCACCAAGAGCCTGGCCGATGTGGAGGCCGGTCTGGTCCAGAACGTGGTCACCGGGGAAAGGTTCTACGCCGAGACCGGAAAGGGGGCGTTCCAGGACGGCTGCCGGATCAAGGTCCGGAGGTTCGAACAGGGCCGTTCGACGGTGTTCGTCTACATCGGGAAGCATTCCAAGACCGATTGCTACGGCGTGACCAGGAAGGCCAACCGCTCCCGGTCCATGGGTGCGCCTCCCTGGAGATGTGCATGGTGGCCAAGGGCAGTGCCGATGGGTATTACTTCAATGCGGACCGCTATGACAAGTCGATAAGGGTCATAGACATCGCCGCCAGTGCGCTGGTCCTGCGCGAGGCCGGGGGAGACATCGTGGACATGGCCGGGACCCGGCTGGACATGCCTTTCGACCTGAAGGTGCGGAGCAATTTCCTGGCCTACGGCGACGAGGCGATCAAGGGGGTGTTGCTGTGAAGTTCGGCATGAGCGTGAACATGGACACGCCCGACGCGGCGCGCATGGCCAAGCGGGCCCTGCAGCTTCTGAAGGGGCACGAGGTCCTGATGGAGAACGAGATGGCGGAACGACTGAAGATGAAGGGCTGGAACGTCGCCGACATGGACGTGGACATCCTGATCACCGTGGGCGGCGACGGCACCATACTACGGGCGTCCCAGAAGAACCCCGCGCCCATCTTCGGGATAAACGCCGGCGACCTTGGTTTCCTGACCGAGGTGGCCGACGAGGAGCTGGAGGAAGGCCTGGAGAACATCCTCAAGGGCAACTACGAGGTCGTCTCCCGCCTGAAGCTCAAGACCACCATCAACAAGAAGCGTCTGCCGGACGCCGTCAACGAGGCGGTGGTGCACACCGCGCACATCGCCAAGATAAGGCATTTCCAGGTGTTCGTGGACAGTGTGCTGGCGGTGAACGTTAGGGCGGACGGGATCATAATATCGACGCCCACCGGGTCGACCTGCTACGCGATGAGCGTCGGGGCACCGCTGGTGGACCCCCGGGTGGAGGCATTGGTCATCGCCCCGATGGCCCCGTTCAAGTTCGCGGCCAGGCCGGTGGTCGTCCCCTCCACCAGCCGGATAACCCTCAAGGTGGTCCAGCCGAAGGAGTGCGTGGTCGTGGTGGACGGGCAGGAGGAGGAGGCCATGGCCGGGAACGAGACGGTGGAGTTCGGCGTCTCCGAGGCCAAGGCGCGGTTCGTCTCGTTCGGCCGTAGCTTCTACGCCCGGACGCACGAGAAGCTCATGGGGTCCCTATGCTAGGCAAGAAGCGCAAGGTATGGGGCATCGACCGGCAGGTGCTGGAGATGGTCAACGAATCGGCCAAGCAGTCCCTGCCGAACGAGTTCGTGGCGGCGATGCGGGCGGAGGACGGGGTAATCTCCGAGCTCCTGTTCCTTCCGGGAACGATCCAGGGGCAGGACAACGCCACCCTTTTCCTGCACATGCTGCCCATCGACTACTCTGTCGTCGGCACGGTGCATTCCCACCCCGGCCCCAGCAACCACTGGTCCGGCGCCGACCTGCAGCTGTTCCGGCGCTTCGGCAACACCCACATAATCACCAAGCTGCCCTATGACATGCACAGCTGGCAGGCCTATGACATGGATGGGAACCGGATCGAGCTCGAGGTCGTGGACCTGGACTAGAATATCCGGCTGTCCGGCCCGATCTCTCCCTTGGCCAGAGCGCCCATCCCCAGGATCGACCGCTCCCCGATGATGGTCCCCGGCTCGATCATGCTGTTGATGCCGGTCTTGACATCGTCGCCCATGATGACGCCCAATTTCCTTGTGCCGGCGTCTATCATCTCGCCTTTGAAAGATACCTTCACCGCCTTGTTGTCGAAACGCAGGTTGGCCACCTTGGTGCCGGCCCCGAAGTTGCACCGCTCCCCGACGATGCTGTCACCGACGTAGTTGTGGTGCGGGATGTGCGTGCCCTTCATGATGATGGAGTTCTTCACCTCCACCGAAGCGCCGATCCGGACGTTCTTGCCCAGGCAGGTGGATGGCCGGATGTAGCAGTTCGGACCGATGTCGCATCCGCTGGAGATGTAGACCGGCCCTTCGATGTAGCTTCCGGCCCGGACCAGCGCGCCCTTCTCCACGACCACGTTGCCCTTCAGGGTGGCGCCTTCCTCCACCACCCCCTCGATGCTGCGTTCCATCCCGGCCATGAGAATCTCGTTCGCCTTGAGCAGGTCCCAGGGCCGGCCCACATCCATCCAGGGGCCCTTCAGCCGGTATATGTGGATGTCCGTGTCCTCGGCCATCATGTTGAGGGTGTCGGTGATCTCATACTCCCCGCGGGGCGATTTGTTGGTCTTCCGAATGTACTCGAACACCTGCGGCTTGAAGACGAACAGGCCTGCATTGATCATCTTGCTGGGCGCCACCTTGGGCTTTTCCACGATCCTCTTCATCTTGCCCTCGGATTCCTCGATCACTCCGAACCGGGTGGGGTCCTCGACCTCCGCCGTGGAGATGATGTTCCCCAGATGCACGCGGTGCGCCTGGACCACGTCGTAGATGTCCTTGGCGGACAGGACGACGTCGCCGTTGATGCAGACGAAGTCCTCGTCCATCACTCCCTCGGCCACGCCGACCGCATTGGCCGTGCCCAGCCTCTCCTTCTGCTCCAGGTAGGTGATGTGTATCCCTTCCGAGGAACCGTCCCCGTAGCACTCCCGGATGCGGTTGCTCTTGAACCCCACCAACAGGGCGATGTCCTCGATGCCCGCGGCCTTGAGCGACGAGAACAGGTGGCTGAGATAGGGCTTCCCCGCCACCAGCAGCAGCGGTTTCGGGGTGTTCGATGTCAGCGGCCGGAGCCTGGTGCCCTCCCCGGCGGCCAGGATGAGGGCCTTCATTTTATGCACCTCTTCACGATGGTCCGGGCCTGGCCCATCAGCCGGTCCAGCTCCTCCTTGCTCCGGGCCTCGGCGGAAAGGCGCAGCTTGGGCTCTGTCCCCGACAGCCGGATCAGGTACCAACCGCCGTCGAACTCGGCCCGGTATCCGTCCACGGTGATGAGCCGGTTGCAGCCCACACCGGACATCTCCACGGCCATCTTTTCGTTGATCGAAGCGCGGTTCGCGGCAGGGAACACGAACGACTCCCTGGCCCTCGGGTAGGAGGGCAGCGAGTCGATCATCTCCGACAGGCGCTGTTCCCGGGTGTACTTGGCCAGCAGGGCCGCCGCGTACACGCCGTCGGGGCAGTAGGTCTCCTTGGGGAAGATGAACGTCCCTGACGGCTCGCCGCCGAAGGGCAGTCCGGTCTTCTTCAGCGCCTCGGCCACGTAAACGTCGCCCACCTTGGTGCGCACGACGTTGCCCTTGACCATGTCGTCCAGGACCATCGAGGCGTCTATCGGCGCCACCAGCCCGGTGGCACCCAGGACGGAGGCGAAGAGCGCCAGCAGCTTGTCGCCGTCCACGAAGCGCCCGTTCTCGTCCACCGCCACCATCCGGTCCCCGTCCCCGTCATGGGCTATGCCCAGGTTGGCCTCCCTGCCCACGACGTTCCTCATCAGGTCCGTAAGCTGGTCCTCGGTCGGTTCCGGCATCCTTCCCGGGAAGTAGCCGTCCGGCTGGGCGTTGATCGAGAAGACACTGCATCCCATCTCCCGCAGCAACAGGGGGCTGATGTTGAACGTGGCCCCGCAGGCGCAGTCCACGACGACGCTGACGTCCGACCCTCCCACCGAGCTGATGACCTCGTTGATGTGGTCCCGGACCGCGTTCCCGTGGACGTATTCTTGGCCGATGTTCCGCCATGACGGTCTCTTGGCCCCGTCCTCCGAGATAAGACGCTCTATCCGTTCCATCTGCTCGGTGTCGAAGGCGCTCCCGTCCGGGTTCCACATCTTGACCCCGTTATACTCCTTGGGATTGTGGGAGGCGGTGATCATCAGTCCGCAATCGTAGTCGAAGGCCGCCCGTGCCAGGGTCGGGGTGGAGCCCATTCCGGCCATGTAGACGTCCGCGCCGGAGGACATGGCCCCGGCGGCCAGCGCCCTCTCCATCATGTCGCCGCTCGTCCTGGTGTCTTTTCCTATCACGATCCGGCCGTAATCGTTGCCGACCGCCTTTCCGATGCTGAGCACAAGGCTAGATGTGATCTCCTGGCCGACCAGTCCGCGGATCCCTGAAGAACCAAAAAGTGTCATAAGTTTCAGTGCTCAGTGAATCGCTCTCCTTTGATATATATTACATCACACAACCAGCCAGACGGAACGGCGTCCGCTGGCCAGCAGGTCCGGTGCTTCGGTGAACGGTCCGTTGTTTCTCCGCTGCTAAACGCCCTTTTATGCTGGCTGCAGAAGTGTTTTTGTGGCAGGGGATTTAAAGGAAATGACTACTGGGATAGCAACATTATGAGATAAATTTTATATATAGGTCATGTTCATTACATTACTGGATAGTTGGCCAGTATCCGGCCAAATGTCAGGAAGGGATAGCATATGGTGATGGAACAGATTAGCCTCGACAAGGCCAAAGAGATCGCTAAGAAGAAGGGTCTCAAGCCGGGCCGTGTAAAGGGAACGAACGGGATTCAGTTCACAAAGGGAAGCAACGCCCGCCTCGAGATCGTCTCCTGGGAAGACTTTGAGAAGACTCTCGGCAAGAGGGGACTCGGCGTTTACGAGTCCGGCGGCTGGATGAAGATAATGAAGAAGGCCAAGTAAGGCCTTCCCTCTCTCGGTCAAACCCGAACAAACTTCTTCCTTTTCAGTTTTTATCGATTACTCAGGCGGTCAGAGCTTCATTATCAGCCAGTTCTTCGGCGAGCTCTCCCGGCCCTTGAACCTGACCAAGGAGTAGCGGCCCTTCAGCCTGTTCCCCCGGAGCTCGATTACCACCTTGTCCTGGTCCCGGTGCTCGAGCACATATCCGCCATGGTCCCAAATGATGACCTGGCCCCCTCCATACTCACCTTTGGGAATGCTCCCTTCGAAGCTGGCGTATTCCATTGGATGGTCCTCGGTCTGAACTGCCAGATGTTTGATCCCCTTCTCCTCCGGGACCCCCTTGGGCACCGCCCAGCTCTTCAGGACGCCATCCATGGACAGTCTGAAATCGTAGTGCAAGTGGGAAGCGTGATGCTCCTGCACCACGAAGATCGCCTCCTCTGCGGCAGCGCTCCCCCGAGGTTCCCCGGTCTTTGAAAAGTCCCTTTTGGTCCGGTATTCGTTCAGCGGTTCGGTCTCTTCGTTCTGCATATGGCCCACCGGTCTTGTCGTCCGTTGAATATGCGCGGCTCAACATGAATAAAGTTAGCCATCCGGCCCGGACGGGTTGTCTTCCTTCGATCAGGGTCTCAGTACCGCACCACGTTCGACCGGAGCGTCCGTCCGAACGCCTTCTCGAAGGCCTTCTCGTCCGACTCTATGCCCCACACCTCCAACTGCACGTCCTCGTCGCTGTGGATCGCGATGACCGCGGAGCTCTTCTGCACCGCGACGAACTCCGCCTGCCTCACCAGGCCGGTGTGGCTCCGGTCCAGGCTCTCCGCCAGGCGGAGCAGCGCCGAGAGCAGGATCACGACCCTCTGGGAGTGCTCGTCCAGATCGGTCAGGTCCGGGTCCTTCTTCCTGGGGATCTTCTTGCGGTGGAACCGGGCCAGGTTAGCCATGATGAGTATCTCCCGCTGATCGAAGCCGAGCAGTTCCGCGTTCCGGATGATGTAATGGGAGTGAAGGTGGTGGTTGTTGAAGGAGATGAAGTCGCCGATGTCGTGGAGGTATGCCGCATAGCCCAGAAGCTCCCGTTCCCAGTCGCCCAGGTTGTGCAGGCCCTGCCTGAACCCGCTGTCGAACAGGGAGAGCGCGAGGTCCTTGACCCGGTCCGCGTGCCTCTCGTCGAGGTTGCACGACCGGCCCAGCTGCAGGACGCTCCTTTCCCGCACGGACATTTCCAGGTACTCCTGTCCCCCTCCCTGGGCCAGATACTCGGCCAGCAGTCCGTCCCTGAGCCCCCTCTCGCTGATGCTCACCTCTTCCAGGCCGAACTCGTCCAGCAGCGTTTCCAGTATGGCCCCGCCGCCTATGATGATGTCCGCCCTTTCCGGGTTCATGCCGGGCACCTTTCTCCTTTCCTCCAGGGGCAGGGAGCAGAGCATCGCCATGACCTTCTTCAGCTGCGATCGGCGCAGCGTCAGGTTCCGGGCGTCCGTGCTGCTGGTCATGCGGTTCGCTATCTCGGCCAGGTTGATCGCCGTGCCGGAGGAGGCGATGGACATTCCCAGCTTCTCGTCCTTGACCCGGTGCGCGGTCCTGATGACGGCGTTCCGGACGTATTTGCGCATCTTGCTGTAGACCTCCGCGGGAATGGGGGTCTTGGCCCCTTCCGGCAGGAACAGGTTGGTGAGCCGGATGGCCCCCAGCCTCAGGCTGTCCAGATAGGTGTAGTTCTCCTGGTCGCCGATGATGATCTCGGTGCTGCCTCCGCCGATATCGATGAACAGCGCCTTGCGGTCCTTGATGTGCACCCCGCTGGCCACTCCGAGGTATATCAGACGCGCCTCTTCCTTCCCGGAAACGACGGACACGTCGACCCGGGCCTCCTCGCGCAGGCGGTTGAGCAGGTCGATCTGGTTCTTCGCCTCACGGGCGGCCGAGGTGGCCACTGCGACGATCTCCTCGCCCCCGTAGGCCCGGGAGAGCTCGGCGAACTTCTTGACCACCGTCACCCCCCGGTATATCGCCTCCGGGGTCAGCATCTGGTCCCGGAACTCCCCGTCCCCCAGCCGCACCACTTCCTTCTCCTGGCTGAGCACGTTGTAGGAACGGTTCGGGTTGATGCGGACGACCAGCAGTCTGACCGAGTTGGTGCCGATGTCTATGAAGCCCACTACCTTTGGCCCGTTCATGATGATTCCCACTCAAACGACAAGGTCCTCTTGAATGTCCTCTCGAAAAGGTCCTTCTTGGCCCGGGCCTTTTCCAGCTCCCGGTCCGGATAACCGGTAGTGCCGAGGAGGAGGACCACGCCGCCCTTCCGGCGGTGACACTCGGCCGATGCCACCACCGACGCGTGCGACGCGTCCAAGGCGTCGGCCACCCTCAGGATCGAGGCGAGGCGGTCCACCACCGTCCGTTCGCCGGCGTTCAATGCCCGGTAGGCCTTGTGCTCTTTGGCGGGCAAGGCCCCCCGGTGATACCGGGCCACATTGGCCACTATCGCCCTCTCTCCCGCTTCCAGGGGGAGCCGGTCCTCTGCCATTATCATCCGGAACGAGCTCTTGTGATGTGCGTCCTGCCCTTCCTGCCATCCGATGTCGTGCAGCACTGCGGCGTACTCGAGCAGGTCTCTCTCCGCGGGTCCCAGCCGGTGCAGGGGGCGGAGCCGGTCGAACAGGATAAGGGAAAGCTGAGCCACATGGAGAGAGTGCTCCGCGTCCCCGCCGCAGTCGCCGGCGACGGACCTGATCCGTTCCAGCCTGGTCTGCCCGTCGGCCTGGGTAGCGGTCGCCTTGGGCAGTGACGGATCCGAGCAGTTCGGTGAAGAACCCGCCCTCTATCAGTGATTCCCACGCCGTCACGAAATCGCCGTACATGGCGATGCGAGTCTCCATCCGATCATGCAGCAGGGCGTCGAACCCCGCGTCGTTCACTCCCATGGCCTGGAGCATGTCCACCCAAACGTCGCGGTCATGCAGCTCGCCCAGCCGGTCCTGGATGTCCTTGATGATGGCGATCCGCTCTTTCAGCTCCGGGCCGTAGAGCGGTTCGAAGGCCTCCATGGTGTAACGGAGCCGCTTGGCCGCGATCCTCATCTGGTGCTGCCTCTCCTTGGCCTCCGGCTGATGCACGCTGTCCTGCAGCGACAGCAGTTCGTCCAGCCTGACCGAGATGTGATGGAACGCCTTCTCCATGGTGCCCTGGGGCACCGAGCAGCGGGGGAATCGCGGACCTTCTGCAGGGTCCGCCTCATCTCCTCCAGTATCCCTTTCCTTTCCAGTTTCTCGAGGCTGGAAACGACGCCGGGCTGCGCTTCCGAACGTTTCCTCTGCAGGTCGGCCTTCAGGCCTTCCAGCGACTGGGCGTCGACGTGGGAGCTGATGAACTCGCGCAGGAACTCTATCTGGACGTCCAGGTCCCTGGCCTCGCCAAGCTTCCTGGTCACGGAGCGGACCGCGCGGTTCCATTTCCTGACCTCCTCGGCATCAAAGCATTCACCGAAAAGACCTAGCGACGCCCTCAGTCTTCTGGAAGCGACCCGCATCCGGTGCACCGACTCGATGTCGTCCTCGTGCTTCACTCCCTTGATCTCCGAGGTCAGGTCGTCCAGCGAGGCGAGCAGGCGCTCGGCGCCGAACGAACGGTAGTGTTTCAGGTCGCAGGCCGACGGGAACGGTTCGGTCTCGAGGATCCGCCATGCCATTTACCCCTGTGCTTGATCATCCACAGCTGTGAGCTCATCTTCTTCTCTCCTTTCTGCGGCTGCACCCTCCGGTACGTTCCGTCCGGCATCAGGCAGCGGGCCTTCACGTTATCGGCCAGGTGCACTTCGAGGATGTCCTTGACGATGGCCTCCTCAATTTCTTGTCGCCCACGGGGAACAGTACCTCGACACGTTTCTGCAGGTCGCGGGGCATCATGTCCGAGGACCCGAGCAGGACCTCTTCTTCACCCCCGTTGTGGAAATAGTATATCCGAGCATGCTCCAGGGAACCGGCCCAGGATGGACGTGACGCGTATGTTGTCGCTCACTCCCTTGATCCCCGGCTGAAGGCAGCATTGCCCTCTCACGTTCAGGTCTATCTGACCCCCGCCATCGAGGCCCGGTACAGCGCCTGTATGACCTGTTTTGTCCACCAGCGCGTTCAGCTTCCAGCCGATGTATCCATCGCCCTTATCCGTGTGCCTCTTGGATCTCCCGTTCTATCCGGCGGACGATCTCCCTGCGCATGGATACCGGCGAGACGAACAATTTCCGGGTAGTCCTCCTTCTGGGAGTATCCGGTCAGCGAATTGAACAGGTCGGACACGTCCGATCCGATGTCCGGGTCCGCGGTCAGGTAGCCGATGTCGGCGTAGACCCGGGCGGTATTGGTGTTCGTAGTTGCCGGAGCTGATGTGCGAATACCGCACGATCGCCGCTCTTCTCCTTGCGGATGATCAGGCACAGCTTGGCATGCACCTTGAGGTCGGCCAGCCCGTACACCGACGTGGACGCCCTTGGTCTCCAGCGCCCTGGCCCATTCGATGTTGTCTCTCCTCGTCGAACCGGGCCTTGAGCTCCACGGTGGCGGCCACCGCCTTGCCGTTGTCGCGGGCCTCCATCAGCGCCTCGATGATGGGGGAATGCCGGTCCACCCGGTAGAGCGTTATCTTGATCGCCAGCACCTCCGGGTCGACCGCCGCCTCCTTGAGCAGGTTGACCACCGGGACGAAAGAGTCATAGGGATGATAGAGGGCAAAGTCCCTTTCCTTGATGGCGGAGAAGATCTTCTTCTCGTTCTGCAGGGCCGGGGGCAGGAAGGGCAGGAACGGGATGTCCTTCAGGTCCTGGCGGGGAAGGCCCACCAGCTGCCACAGGTCCACGAAGCCCAGCGGCGGCGGGGTCTGGTACACCAGGTATGGCGGCAGGCCGAGCTTGCTGGCGAACAGGTCGCGCAGATGCACCGGCATGGTTCCGTCGACCTCCAGTCTGGTTGGGGCGCCCCACCCGGCGGCTCTCCACTCCCTCCTCCACCGCGGTGAGCAGGTCCTCGGCCTCGTCCAGCTCGATCTCGATGTCGGCGTCGCGGGTGATGCGGAAGACGTAGGACTCTTCCACCTTCATGCCCGGGAACAGCATGTCCAGGTTGGATGCCACCAGGTCCTCCAGGACACGAAGTGGACCCCCTTTCCGGACTTGTCGGTGTCGTCGTCGAACTCGACCAGGCGGGGAACAATCCGTTCGGCACCTTCACCCGGGCGTACCTCTCGTGCCCGTGGTTGTCCCGGACCACGACCGCGAGATTGATGGATAGGTTGGAAATGAACGGGAACGGGTGCACCAGGTCGAGGGCCAGCGGCGGTGAGGGTCGGGAATATGACCTTCTCGAAATGCTCGCGCAGCTGGCCGCGTTCGTCCATGGTGAGCTCGTCCATCCGGTGGATGTGCACGCCGTTCTTCTTCAGCTTGGGCAGGACGTCGTCCTGCCAGCACTTGAGGTGCTGGTCCAGCAGGGGCTTCAGTTCCTCGCGCAGGGCGAGAAGCTGTTCCAGCGGGGTCATCCCGTCCGGTGGCGGCTCCAGGGCTCCCTTGTTGAGCTGACGTTGAGGCCGGAGACCCGGATCATGAAGAACTCGTCCAGGTTGCTCCCGCAGATGGCCAGGAACTTCACCCGCTCCAGCAGCGGATGGGTGTCGTCCTGCGCCTCCTCCAGTACACGGGTGTTGAACCTGACCCAACTGATCTCCCGGTTGATGAACAGGCGTGGATCCTCGAGAATGTCCTCCCCCCGTCCTTGAGGGAACCCTTCAGATCGATCACCACTTTCTTCTTCTGGGACTTCTTGGGCTTGGGCTTGGCCTTCATCTTGAGCGGTAAAGGCGACCAATGCGTATTTATGTTGTCCACTGTGTTCGAGCGAGGTACGGAAAAGTGCCCGGGGCCGCCTGCAGCGCTCAATAAGCTTTTTGTACAAAGACCTCGTTCGGTAAATTCCAGCTTTGGAGGGGTAGCCAAGCTTGGCCAACGGCGCTACGATTCAGGGTCTAGTCCCTAGCGGTCCAAGGGTTCAAATCCCTTCTCCTCCACCATCATTTTCTATCCATCTCCTATTTCCGCAATCCTTATCGCCGACGATGACCGTCGTGTGCCGATGAACGCCCTTGTGTTGTACGATTCGAAGCACGGGAACACCGAGAAGATCGCCCAGGCGATCGCCGCCGGCCTGAAGGAAGGCGGTGTCGCAACGGTCGAGTGCCGTGCGTTGGCCGCGTCCGGCGAGGAGGATTTCCGGGGCAGGGACCTTTGGGTGCTCGGTGCTCCCACGCATTACGGCAGTTTGCCGTTCCGTTTCTCCGCACTGCTGAAGAACGCGCTCAAGGAAGACCACCCGGGCGTGAAGGCGGCCATATTCGATACCCGGATGAAGGATTTCCCCCGGGGCTCCGTGGTGAAGCTGAGAAAGATACTGGAGAAGAAGGGAAAGACGGTCATCGGAGAAGAATCGTTCGTGGTCAACGGGATGCGCGGCCCGTTGGCCGACGGGGAAGAGGAAAGGGCGAGGCTGTTCGGCAAGCAGGTCGCGGAATCGGTTCTCAGGCCATAGAGGAACGCCGGCTCAATCGCACTTAATGATGTGCGGTCCTTCCTCGTCCCCGGGCACAATATCGACGTTCGTCGAGATCAGGCAGGATCAGTCCGGCCAGTATGAACCCGGACGCCATCAGGAACTCGGTCTGATAGCCGTAATACTGGGCGATGAACCCTCCCAGCACCGAACCGAAGATGGCCGCCACTCCCTGGATGGAGCTGTACATGCCGAGCGACTGAGTGCGGAAATCGTGGTACGACATCCGGGAGACCAAGGAATTGCCGGACACGCTTATCCCGGCCCAGCACAGTCCCGCCAGCGCATGCAGCACCAGCAGCGCGGCGAACAGGACCGGGAACGGCAGGTTGAGCAGCGTCACGCCGAAGAACGCCGGGAAGATGAATATGCGGGCGGCGAACGTGATCGTCTGGATGCGTTTGCCTCCGATGTCCCCGATGAGCCGGCCCACAAAGGAGTAGGTCAGCAGTGAGGCCAGGGACGAGGCGATGTAGATGATGAAGATCTCCGGGTCGCTCAGCCCGACGTGCTGGCTCAGGAAGATCGGGAACGCCACGTAGAACGAGAGGAAACCGGCGAAGGCCAGGAAAGTGATGACGTAGTACCGCTTCAGATTGGCCGGGAAATTGGCCAGCTTGAGGTTCTTGGCGCTGACCTTGGCCACGAACATCACCCGCTGGGGCAGGTACCGGGCCCGTTCGATGATGGGGGCGTGCGCATGCTCCAGGTCCTCCGGGTCGATGCACTCACGCCGGATCTTGTCCTTCGGCTCCGGCACCCAGCGGTAGGCGAGGACGGTGGATACGAGACAAAGCAGCGCCGCCAGCATGAAAAGCGCCCGGGTGGAGTTCTCCCCGTCCGAGCCGTTAAGGAGCAACAGCCATGCGGTGCCGATGAGCAGACCGACCACCCAGCCCAGACCTCCCACGCGGCTGAAATCGCCCAGCCGTTTGGCCCAATCCTTCTTCTCGAACGATTCCAGGACCAGGACCGTGCCGACCGGGGCGACGGCCGCCGCGAGCATTCCGAGCATGAAGTTCGCCAGGTAGTACTGGGGGATGCTGGTGGACAGCCCCATCAGCAGCAGCGCCAGGCCCATTCCGAGGAAGCCCATGATGACGAACGGCTTCCTCTTCTGCAGGGTGTCGGAAAGATTGCCCCAAAGGATGTTGGCCGGGACCGCCGCGATCGACGTGATGGCGGAAACGATGCCCACCTGTCCCACCGTCCCCTTCAGCCCTTCGGTGACGAAGAGCGGGATGATCGGGTTGGTGCTGCCTCCGGCGATGTTGTATGGAAGGAACGTGTAGTACCACTTCTCATCCTTCTTGTCTTCCGGCATGCCCATCCTCGAAGGGAATTTGGATGGGGATAATAACGGTTTGCTTACGCCATCGTTAAAGTTTAATGAAGATCGCCAGGACGATCATCGCCAGCACGAACAGCGCGATGCCCAGGAACCGGTAGTCCTTCTCCAGGCCGAAGGTGATCCCGGCCGCGATTATCCTGACCAGGGGCGTGGCGATGAGCAGAACGATGCCCAGGTCGATGACCGCGATCGGGTTGCCTTGAACGATGCCGTCAAGGATCTTGTCGATCGGGAGCGTCGTCCCCTCGGTCGGCGAGACGGCATACATCAGCAGCCCGATGACCATGATGGAGAAGCTCAGCACCATGCCGGTCACGAGCACCAGGTACATGGTCCGGTTCAGGCGCTGGTTGGCCATCACACCGCCTCCAGCAGACCGGCGGCCTTGAGCACCATCAGCACCGCGATGCCGATCAGGAACAGGGAGAAGAACCTGCGCAGGGCGGTCCCTTCGCTGCTGAGCGTGAGGCGCGTTCCCACGAACGCCCCGACGATCACCCCGACAGCGACGGTGGCCGCGAGCACGGGCGATATCAGGCCGTAGGAATAGTAGACCACCGCGCCGGCCAGGGCGGTCACCCCGATCATGAAGTTGCTGGTGGCGGTGGCCGCCTTCATGGGCACGCACATGCAGGTGTTCATGACCGGGACCTTGATGACCCCCCCGCCGATGCCGAGCATGCCCGAGGTGGCCCCGGCCAGCAATCCCGCGCCCAGGCCGGTCCTGACGCCCTTGACGCCGTAGCACACCTCCTTTCCGCTCCGGGCATCGGTGTATGTGCAGGAAAGGTCCAGCAACTGGCCCTCCAGCTCGGCGCTCTCCGGGGAGATGGTCCGCTCGGGTTTGCGCAGCATGTAAATGGCGCTGTAGGTCATGATCACGGCGAACACCAGCGCCAGTATCCTCTGGTCGGTGTAGATGGCGACCAAAGCCCCGATGATCGACCCGATCGTGGTGGTCGTCTCCAGGAGCATGCCCAGTTTGACGTTCACGAATCCCTGCTGACACGTAACGGGATGCCGCCCCAGTGGAGGTGGCTATGACCCCGATCAAGGATGCCCCGACCGCCTCCTGGATGTTGAAGCCCAGGGCCAACGTCAGCGCCGGGATGATGATGAGTCCGCCACCGAGCCCCAGCAGTGAGCCGATCAGGCCGGCTACGATAGAGAACGCTATGATGAGAACTGCTGTCAGGGGGTCCATCTGTTCAGCCTCAAAATGGTCACCGGCTAGATATAATCGATTCGGGCCGCGGACAAGTGCTCCGGACGCGCCACTCATGGGCTTTCCGGAAGTACTTATTTTCAACGAATTTAGGGTAAAAGATTCGGCATACCGGTGCAGTTGCGATTTGTATATACGATGTACTCATTTTCAGTCTCATGATCTTGACCAAAGATCGGGACCCCAGGCTTGTTACCGTGCGTCGCGGCGGCACCCTACTGGACGCCGATCATCATCTCATGGCAGTGTGGGCCGCCGATTGTGCGGAGCACGTTCTGCCCCTCTTCGAGCAAGTGCAGCCCGGAGACGACCGTCCGCGCCAAGCGATCGAACAGGCACGTGCTTGGGCCCGAGGTGAGGTCACGTGGACCCAAGCCCGCAAGGCCGCCTTTGCCGCCAATGCCGCGGCAAGAGAGGTGCTCGGAGCCGCGAAAGAAGCGGCACACGCTGCCGGACAGGCCGGGGCGGTGGGACATGTGGCAGCTCACGATCTAGGCGCAGCAGCGTATGCGATCAGGGCCGTACGCGCGGCGGCTCCGAAGAATGAGCGTGAAGAGGCCGGTCGTCTTGAGTGTCGGTGGCAGCGTGCGCAGCTTCCAAGTGAGATTCGCGAACTCGTCCTCGACGACCAGAGGTTGCGCAATGATGTGTGCTGGTCCGTGTTCGATTGCTGAACGGTTCGCCAGGACCAGGAAATCAATAAATGCCGACTCCTCCCGCGTAACTTTTCGAATCGTTATTGCAATCACATTCCTTTGGTGCAGAACCGATTCAGGCGTTAAGCCTCGCTCATGAAAACCCTTTTAACGCTGGCGGTCTTGCCTCAGAATATGGACCTCATCCTGGTCAGATACTCCGAGGTCGGGCTCAAGTCCCGGTCCGTCCGCTCGCGCTTCGAGAGGGTGCTGATGGACAACATGATCTCAGCTATGGCCAGGGAAGGGATCGAGGCCTTGGTTAACTGCGACCAGGGAAGGATCTACGTCCGGACCGACAAGGCTCGCATCGACGACGGCATCAAGGTCCTGCAGAGGGTGTTCGGCATAGCTTCGGTATCGCCGGTTATCGAGACTTCCAGCGACATGGAATCGATCAAGGCCACCGCGGTGGGCTATTCCAAAGACGTCCTGGCGGACAATTCCAGCTTCAAGATCAAGTCCCGGCGGGTCGGTTCCCATCCCTACACCAGCATGGACATAGCTGTGAACGTGGGCGAAGCGGTCCTGTACGCAAACCAGGAGCGCGGGGTCAAGGTCGACATCCATCATCCGGACAAGGAGATCTTCGTCGAGGTCCGGGACAATACGGCCTTCATATTCTCCGAGTATTGCGACGGGACCGGGGGACTGCCGATGGGTAGCCAGGGAAAGGTCCTCATCGTGCTGGAGAAGGACACCGACGCATTGGCCGCCTGGCTGATCATGAAGCGGGGCTGCCGCGCGTTCGCCGTGGCCGACGGGGAGAACGAGGCGGTGCGTATCGTGAAGAGATGGGACCCGGAACTGAAGGTGCTCCCTCCCGGCGACCTGCAGGCATATTGCAAGAAGCACAAGGCGTCCGCCATCGTCTATGGCTATCTGGTCGAGGACGAGGTGCTGATCAAAGAGAGCGTCGGCCTGCCGGTGCCGGCCTTCTATCCCATCATCGGCATGGACGGACCGACCATCGCCGAGCGCATGGAACGGATCCGCGGTTGATCAAGCGATAGAACAGTCGATTGTTCTGATCGATCACCTTTTATAGTTACGAACCTAACTATCAATACTAATTCCTCCTAAGAACTTAGTGATCCAAGATCGGGCAAACGACAACCTCGAAGAACAGTCCAGGAACGATCTGGATATGATCATCCTCATATCTTCCAGGCTCTTGACGAACTTATCAGATATGACCCTCTTCACGCTCTTCCAGATATATTCGATCGGGTTCAGGTCAGGAGAATATGGTGGCAAGAAGACTAGATCGATGTCCAGGCGCGCGGCCTGGACCATCGTGGCATTCGCCCTGTGTGAACGGAAGTTATCCAGGATCAGAATGATCCGACCGACCGGATTGGCGTTCCGGATGGTACGCAGAAAGCAACAAATGTCCTCTTTCTTCGAATGAGGAAGGAAATCGACCACCGAAACACCGTTCAAAGCGTAGAAACCGAAGGTGTTGGATTTCAATTTGGTCGTGTTCTTCCAGATCTCTGGCTGACCGAATGACCAACGCCTTACGGTGTTGGCGGTGGTCTGCGGGGACGCCTCGTCGAAGAATCCGATTATGCATTCATCCATCAGTTCCGGGAGTTTTTTTAGTTGATCCTCGGCGTCCGCTGGACGCCGATAGTCATGTTGGAAAGGTTTGGCATAGTTCAGCCCCATCTTGCGCATGATTATCCGGACCTGTTTCGAAGTGTATTCGACACCGTATTTCGTCTGGATGAGCTCTCGCACATCCTCGGTCGTGAAGCTGCCAGAGCCCAACCTTTCCTTCAGATCCAGCTTCTGCTCCTCGGTCAGCTTGGATGGTTTGCCCCCGGCAAACCTGGGTATGATCCCCTCATACCCAGATTCGTCCAGCGTTCCTGCCAGATGTAAGCGTTGTTCTTGCTCGTGCCGACAAGTTTGGCAGCTTCCTCGACGCTCATGCCTTCATATCGGTAACGTACGAAGTAAAGTGTTTTCAGCACTCTGGTGTCCTTTTCCAGCGTCTTTATCCGCTTCTCCAGGTCCTGGACAGTAAGGTGTTTCTCGATCATGATCTCCTCCGGCCTGGCCATGAATGATAATGGGTTTAATTAGTAATAAATGTATGGTTCTAAACTATAATGATTATGAGCCAGACTGCCTCGGGAAAATAGCATATCGCGAAGGGCATTCATGGTGCCAAATTGACTTCAAAAATAGATCATGGCTAGAACGTGAAGCGGACGAGAGGGGATTCGAACCCCCGACCTGCAGCTTAGGAGGCTGCTGCCATATCCAGTCTAGGCCACTCGTCCATTCGAAGGAGTTTGGTAAAGCGTTTCAACATGCAAGGGGAGATAGGGAACTGAAATTCAGCTCTGGTCCTCTTCGGAGCCTAGCTCCTCAGGGGCCTTCTCTTCGACCTTGGGCTCGTCCTTCTTGACGTACTCCTCGATCAGGTCCACGGTGACCTTTCCGAACAGCTCACGAAGGTCGGCGACGACCTTGTACTTTGCCATGGTCCACTTCGAGTCGTACTTGCATACGTCCGGCAGGACCAGCTTGACAACGTCCTCTTCCTTCGTGATGACGAAGCCTTCCGAGTTGCCGTAGTCCATCTCGAGCATGGCCTTGACCTTGTTCTCGTCGCCCTCGATCTTCTCGAGGATGGTGAAGACGTATTTCAGGGACTGCCCGGCGAACCGCCTGTTGAAATCGACCTTGACGCGGCCGGCAGAGACGGAGGTTATGATGCCCGTCTTGTTGTGCATGGTGACCTCCATGCCCGGGTGCGGCTCCACTTCCTGCTTCAGGAACTCGCGTACGGAGTGTACCTCGACCAGCTTGGGGTCCCTCGGTCCGGCCGCCTTCTCCGGCGGGATGATGACCTCGGTCTCCTTGCCGATCTCGGCCCCGATCAAGGCCTCGTCCAGTCCCTCGAAGATGCGGCCACCGCCGACCAGCAGGGGCATTGGGGCGTAGGTGAACTTCTCGTTGAAGATTCCCGATTCCTTGGCGCTCTCCTCTTTCGTGGTGTCGATCATCTCGTTGGTGTCGACGGTCCATGCGGTATACTCGATCCTGATGATGTCGCCCTTGGCGACCTGTGCAGAGTTCTCAGCTGACATGAAATTCACCATGAAATAGTCGTCTGATTTGACTCCCTTCAATGAATGATTGTTCTTATAAGTTTTGGTATCCACCAGGTCTGAAAGTCGTGCTCGGGGTCAAATCTGGAGGGAATTGATTTGGGTGAAAAAGCGGACCGGCGAGCGGTGGCTCGGTTCATATCTTGGTCAGTGACTCCACCGTTGCCCGGTCCATGGCCTTCACCAGCTCCAGGCAGAGCTTTGCCATGTTCTCCTGGTCCTGCAGGTCGAACACCCCCACGTGTGAATGTATGTGGCGGACCGGGACGCCGATCGCTATGGTCGGGACCCCGGTGTTGGCGACGTGGATCGCCATGCCGTCCGTGCTCCCGCCTTTGACGTACGATAGCTGGTAAGGGATCTTCTTTTTCCTGCACACCGACAGTACCAGCTCTTTCAGGGGCTGGTTCGGTATCATTCCACCGTCCCATACCGTGATGGCCGGACCCCCGCCCATGCGGGCCGGGGCCTGGATCGGATCGATGCCGGGAACATCGCCGGCTATCTCCACATCGACGATGATGGCAACGTCCGGCCTGACGCTGTTGGCCACCGTCTTGGCCCCCCGGGTGCCCACCTCTTCCTGGACCGTGCACGCCGCCACTACAATGTTCGGGTGGTCCATCTTGCCCTCCTTGAGCGACCGGACCAGGTCCAGCACGGTGCATACGCCAAGACGGTCATCGAACGCCTTTCCCATGGCCAAGGTGCGCTTTCCCAGCTTCTTTCCGTCCTTGAACGCGGTCTTGGTGAACCAGCGGAACTGGCTGTCGGGGACGATGCAATCACCCAGCCTCACGCCGAACTCTTCCACCTCCTCCTTGTTCGCGCACCCCAGGTCGATGAACATCTTGTCCTTGGTGACCACCTTCTTCGTCTCTTCCGGATCCATCAGATGAGGCGGCTTGCAGGCGATGACCCCGTTGAGGGGACCCCGGTTGGTCATGATAATCACCCGCTGTCCCAGAAGGACCTGGTCGAACCAGCCGCCCAGCTGATTGAACGTGAGGTAACCGTGCGACTCGATCCCAGTCACGATGAAGCCGCACTCATCCATGTGCGAGGCGAACAGGACCGTCGGCCCTTCTTCTCCGTTCTTTTCGAACATGGTGTTGCCTATGTTGTCGTTGTAGACCCGGTCGGCGAATGGCGAGGCATATTCCTTGCACATGCGGGCGACATCCCTCTCGAAACCGGACGGTCCAGGGGCATTGCTCAGTTCCTCGATTAACCTCAGTGATCTCTTGTCCATTGAAATCGCCAGATAATGATCAGGGTGTGAACCCTGGATATATGGTTGAATCCGGCTCTTCGGATAAATACATTGTTCCGGTCTTCCGGTCGCAGACCTACATCCAGATTGAACGCACCCTGTTTCCACTGGCGGGATATACCCGGCCGCAGCCCCCTTGACCGTCCATGTGCGGGTCCGGCCAATGTTTGAGCGAGTTCGAGAACGCGGTCATGGAAGATGCCTGGTATGAACTGGAAGGGGCCTACGAGGTCTACGGCATCGGACGCTATCGGTTCGTGATCTCCCATTGCAGAACTGCGATCCACATCGGATTGGCATTGCTGGTGAAGAAGAAAGGGCGACCGGCAACCGGGATCGGGGCCGATCTACTGAAGAGGCTGGGTATGCCGGAAAAGCTGATCGACCATTGCATCGAGATGGAACGACTGGGCGGAACATTTGCCTTCCGGGAGTGCGGCATGGATGATCCGGAGAGGTCGGCGGCCGTACTCAACGGTACGCTCGAAGCGTTCGAATGGATAAGAGGGGAGATCGATGCCCTATAGAAACGAATTCGATGTATGTCCCAGAGGGGCTTCATTATCTTAGCGCGACTGGGCTCCGCGATACCGCTGGCGGAACAATCATCTGGACCTGGTCCAATTGTGGAATGTCCTCGGATGGGGTTTGGACGCTGAGAGAATCACACGGCGGCGGTCGTGCCAGCGGTGAGATGCCCATCGCCACGATGGTAACTGGCATCGCCAGCTGTTCTCGGCCCATTCCCGGGTAGATCCGGAAGTCGGGGCATGGCTGGTCGTTCCAGATTGGAGTTTCAAGGGAATAATCATTTTATCCTTGATGCCATTACGAGGAACAAGGCCACCATAGCTCAGCCCGGTTGAGCGGCTGACTTGTAATCAGCAGGCCGGGAGTTCGAATCTCCCTGGTGGCTCCATCCTCTTTTCTTGTAGTCGTCTTGATGGAATTGCGGGACCGCTGTCCCCAAGCGGCCGGGGACGGCACCATAGGAACGTCCTGCTCCGACCGATAAAATCATGTCATAGGAGATATGTTGATGCGAATAGATTAGTAATAGTGCATTCCTAGCCGTCTTAGCGAAAGATCAGGGACCATTGACAATGAAAACAAATGAGAAGAGACCGCTGGCTGAAGTGGAGAAGGAATATCTGGGCAGACCGTGGACCGCAGGCATCGACCATGAACCGGGATTGGAAGGATACCGGTATTGGGTCTCGGAGAGGGACGGCACCATCTGCAAGATCATGGAAGACAGCGGCGTCGAGGAAATGGCTCTCAGAAAATCGAGGAAGAAGAAAAAGAATTGAGGGCAGATCGCCGGGAGTTTTACTCCCAAACAATATCGTTTTCTCGGTAGTTGACCTTCAGGACCAGTATCCTGAAGTCATAGGGAATGATGGGGTTCCCGTGGACATCGCCAGGTTCGCAGACCAGGATGTCGCCGGGGCCCATCGTCACGTTTTGTCCGTTTATCAGGAAGGCTGCCTCGCCCAAGGCGTAGAATATCTCGGTCTGGAAACGGTGATGATGCTGGCGCACGACATCCCCCTTCCGGAACTCCACCTCCTGGATGAATGAACCGGGAATGCCCAGGGCATCCTCGTCCATCAGCACCCTTTTCTGATACCCCTGCCCGGGCACCACCGGGGCCGACCCGTGCTTGAGGAGCTTCATCTGGCCTACATCCGGATGGCATCTCGGATGGCACCGTCAAGGACATCCAGACCGGCGTCCAGCTGCTCGATCGGGATGATGATCGGCGGTATCACCCGGATACCGGACCGGCCGCATCCGAGCGTGATGACACCGCGCTTCGTGCACAGTTCGTCCACCTTGTCCCGGAGCTTGCAGGCCGGGGTCTTGCTCTCCCGGTCCTCGACCAGTTCGATTGCCTGCATCATGCCGAATCCGCGCACGTCGCCGATCTGCTCGTATTTCTCCTTCAGCTCCTCGAGACGCTTCCTCAGGTGCACCCCCTTCTTGGCCGCCATCTCCACGATGCCCTCTTCCTCGTAAACGTCCAGTGTGGCCATCGCCGAGGCGCAGGCCACACAGTTGCCGCCATAGGTGTTGGAGTGTGCGCCCTTTCACTTTCCAGTCCAGCTCCTCGCGGAAGGTGGTGGCGGCGATGGGCAGACCGGAGCCTAGCGATTTCGCGATGCAGGCGACGTCCGGCTCGATGCCGTGATGCTCGATGCACCACATCTTGCCGGACCGGCCCATTCCCGCCTGGACCTCATCGTCCACCAGAAGGATGCCCTCCTTGCTGATGATGTCTTGGATCCTCTTCGCCCAGCCCACCGGGGGCACGATGTACCCGCCCTCTCCCTGGACCGGCTCCATGAACAGTGCCGCCACCTCGGATGGCGGCGTGATGGTCTCGAAATATACCTCCTTGAGGATGTCTGCACACCAGATGTTGCAGGACGGATATTCCAGATGATAGGGACATCGATAACAGTAAGCGTAGGGGATGTGGGTGACGCCGGGGATCACTGGGCGTGTAGCGTTCCCGCTGCACCCTCTTCGACGCGGTGAGCGACAGCGACCCCATGGTACGGCCGTGGAACGCCCCGATGAACGCGATGATCTGCTTCCGTTCGGGCCTGTTCCAGCGGACCAACTTGATGGCCGCCTCGATTGATTCGGTGCCCGAGTTGGAGAAGAATACCTTCTTCTTGTAGTGTCCCGGTCCGACCTTGCACAGCCGTTTGGCCAGTTCAGACTGGATATCGTAATAGTAATCGGTGCCGGCAAAATGCATGAGCTTGGCGGCCTGTTCCTGCACCGCCTTGACCACTTTCGGGTGGCAGTGGCCGATGTTCAGTACCGCCACGCCGCTGGCGAAATCCAGCATGCTGTTCCCGTCGACGTCATGAATGACAGCCCCGGAAGCGCTTTCCACCGCAATTGGTGCAGACTTGGTCGAGGTGGCAAGGAACTCATTGTCCATCTCGATGATCTTCTTGGCCTTCGGGCCTGGGGGCTCGACTATGATGTTGGGAACTTTCTCCACGGTACCGCTCTCCGTTGTCCAGATTACGGCTATCGCTCCCAACATTATATGATGATTTCCCGGGATGCCAGCCAGATCATTTTCCCGGGAGGAGGCCAGATCTCTCCGGGGAATTACTCGCTGATGCCTTCCGCGAGCTCCGCGCTCTCGATCATCTTGGACAGTATCTCATAGGCGTGGATCATGTCCTTCTCGTCGACGATGAAGATGGTGTCGGTGTAGCAGGAGACCGATTCCGCCACGTTGACGTTGTTCTCGGACAGGTTGGACGCCAGGTATGAGAACACTCCGCTGGTCTCCATGATCTTCCGGCGACTTGACCGATATCTCGACCAGGCTGGGACGCACCCGCAGCACGTTCTCCTTGCCCACCGCGTTGACCACTTCGTTCTTGAGCTTCTCGTCGGCTATAATGGTGATGGCGCGCGCGCCCTGGATCACCTGCATGATGGCCTTCTCGTTGATCAGCCTCTGGAAGATGGTCTCGAGCTTATGCAGCACGGTCCAATCGTTCTTGGCGGTGACGGCACAGATCTTGGTCTTCACCTCCAGGCGGCTGTTGCCCAGTATCTTGAGCACGTCCTTCTCATGGTCCTTCTTGGAGAGCTTGACGGAGTAGCGCCGGCAGGCGATCATGACCGCCTCCTCGTTCTTCACGCCGACTTTCCATGATCAGTCGGCGAGCGATGAATAATTGATAAGATCCTTGGAGACGCAATCCTTGATGCTGGGATGGGCGTCGATGTAGGCCCTGGTCTTTTCAGCTATGCTCTCCTTGGGAGCAGGTTCTTTCATGTAAATCCAACATATAATAAAAGGGAATATCGAGCGTGTCTATTTTTGGACACATTGCTCATTGGGCGGCCAAGAACGCCCCCAGCGATTCGTTGAATGTCCTCACCGATGCCTCGGAGACGATCAGGGGCGGCACCACCCGGACCACCTTGGCCGCGGCCACGTTGATAAGCAGCCGCTTCTCCAATGCCGTAACTTCTGGAACTGCTTGGCCTTTTCCCCCATCTCAATCCGGTCATCAGGCCGAGGCGACGAACGCCCTTGACTATGTTGGCACCGGAAACGATCTTGAACCAGTTCAGCGCGCCATTTCTCGCCTAGCTCGGCCGAGCGCTCCACCAGCTTATCCGTCTTCACGCGTCTGGATGACCGCACAGGCGGCCGCGGAGGCGAGGGGGTTACCCCCGAAGGTGGTCCCGTGCGACCCGGGGGTAAATGCCTTGGATATCTCCCGGTGGAGACCAGCGCGCCGATCGGGACGCCCCCACCGAGCCTCGGCCATCGTGATCATGTCCGGAACGACATTGTAGTGCTGGAACCCGAACCATTTACCGGTCCGACCCATCCCGGTCTGGACCTCGTCGACTATCATGCGAGGCCGGCGTCGTTGCATATGTCCCGGGCCGTCGTCATGAACTCCGCGAGTGGCGGCTATCACCCCTCCCTCTCCCTGAACCGGCTCCCTCAGCATGACTCCGGCCGTGTCCCGGTTGACCGCCGCTTTCAGCGCCTCCGGGTCGTTGAACGGGACGAAGGAGAACGCCTGGGAAAGCAATGGCTCGAAACCGGCCTGGTATTTTACCTGGCCGGTCGCGGAAGCGCCCCGGCGGTGCGGCCATGGAACGAGTTCCGCAGGCCACGAAGTTGTGCCCGGCGGGCCTTAAAGGCCAATTTAAGTGCCGCTTCGTTGGCTTCTGCCCCGCTGTTCACGAACAGGAAACGCCCAAGCGGGCCGGGGACTATCGATGCCCCCGCCTCCCCAAAGATCCGCCTGCTCCTTCACGTAGTACAGGTTGCAGACGCGCATTCATCCTCTGGGCCTGTTCCATATCGCCTTCACCAGGGCTGGATGATTATGCCCCAGCGCGTTGACCGCGATGCCCGGCCACATAGTCTATGTAACGGTTTCCCTGCAGGTCGAACAGGAATTCCTTTTCCCCGCTGGGAAGCAGATATCCTCGCGGCCATAGTTCTGAAACAGATATGCTGAATTTAGTAATTCGACTTCCTGGGTAATTCATATTTGATTGCCCCCTTGTTGATATTGTGCGTGATATTGATTCCATATGTCTAATGTTTTATCCGAGTCCCCCTGGTTCTCGCCCCGGAGCAGCTGGGCGATGATCGCCTCTGGGTCTTTCCCGCAGATGATGTCGGCTGTCCCACCGTTCGAGACGGCGAGACAGCAGGCTTCCAACTTCGGGATCATCCCTTCCTTTACAGTCCCTTCGGCGACTAGCCTTGCCATCTTATCCGTTCTGATTTCCTTAATAACCGAGCTTGGGTCGCTGAGTTCCCTCATAAGCCCGGGAACATCGGTGACTAGGATGAACTCCTCCGCCCTCACAGCCTTGGCCACATGCGCCGCGACGGTGTCAGCGTTCACGTTGTAAAGATGCCCTTTCCGGTCGGAGCATATCGAATAATGATCGGGACGAAACGAAGCCCCGACCAGCCATTCGATCGGGCTAGGGTCGACCGATACCACCTCACCGACGTGACCCAGGTCGGCCACGATTTCTACGCCGTTCTCGATGCCCTTGACCGGATCCATCTTGCGGCAGATGATCATCCCGCACTCCGAGCCGGCCAGACCGATGGCCTTTACGTCGGAACGGATCGCGGCGACCAGCGAGTCATTAATCCGGCCAAGGACGCTCTTGGCCACCATTAGCGTGTTATCGTCGGTGACCCGCAGCCCCAGCACTTTGCGCACCGGGAGCCCGTTCTTCTTCATCTCCTCGGTGATCTCCGGCCCGCCCCCATGAACTATGATGGGCCTCATTCCCATGGAGACCAGCAAGGCGATGTCACCGACTGAAACGGCCTTGGTCATGGAGCCCCCGATGGAACTGCCACCGAACTTGATGACGACCGTCTTGCCCTTGAGTTCCCCTGCCCGGGAAATTCTAAACGACATTGCTGTCATTTGCCGCCTCAGGTGGTGTACATGGCATTGATTTTGACATAATCATACGTAAGATCGCATCCCCACGCCTCACCGGACGAGAAGCCAATGGCCAGGTTCAGGTCAACGATGACCTTCTTGCCCGATAGGACCTTTCTGGCATCGACCTCCGACTGGGTCCCGGGTATCATCGTGGGCGAACCATTCTCGAACAAGGTTACTACCGTCTCACCGTCGCTTATCTTGAGAACCAGTTCGTCCAGCTTGAAGTCTGCACCGGAGTTGCCCAGCGCCGACAATATTCGTCCGAAGTTTGGATCGGCGCCGAAGACGGCGGTCTTGACCAGGTTCGATGAGATGATGCCCTTCGCGGCGCACCTAGCCTCCTTCGGGTCCTTGGCGCCGGTGACCCTGACCTCAATGAGCTTCGTCGCTCCTTCACCGTCGATGACAACCTTCTTGGCAAGCTGCTGCGCCGACGTAGCGTACTCCCTCCCAGAATACCGTGTCGTTGTCCGCCGCTGCCCCCCCGGCACATCCATTGGCCATAAGGATAGAGATGTCGTTAGCGCCTGCACCCGTCCACGCTGATGACGTTGAAGGACTGGTCCATGATATCCTGCCATTGTTCATTGATGTTCTTCTCTAGCTTGGCATCGGTGGTTATGAACGAGAGCGTTGTGGCATGCAGTACACCTTGACGTTGGGCGAGATCATGCCGCTTCCCTTTGTGATGCCGGCGATCGTGGCCACCGTTCCGTCCTTCAGGGTGACTTTACAGCAGGCCTGCTTTTCCACCGTGTCCGTGGTCATGATGGCCCATGCCGCTGCCAGGTCAGCGTCCTTCCATGGTTCAGCTGATTGACCGCCAATGATATGCCGCTCATGACCTTCTCCATGGGAAGGAACCGGGATATCACTCCGGTGGAGGCTATGCCCACCAGTTCCTCTTGATCTTCAGCTCCTTGGCCAATCCCGCGATCATCTGGTTCGCGTCGAAAAGACCGCGCGGACCGGTGATGGCATTGGCGTTCCCGGAGTTGACCACGAGAGCCTGCAACAGGCTGGGGTCCTTCTTCATCATTACCTCTATGGGCGCGGCGCGGACGCGGTTCTGGGTGTAGGCCAGGGCACAGCGGGCCGGCCTCTCAGAAGAGATGACCGCAAGGTCCAACTTTTCTTTCTTGATACCGCAGTGAACGCCAGCCGCCTTGAAACCCTTCGGCGATGTGATCCCACCCTCAATTGTTTCCATTTTTAAACCCCCAGTCCCGGAAAATCAAGTCCCGTTTTCTGTCCAGACCGAACATGATGTTACAGTTCTGGATCGCCTGGCCAGACCCTCCCTTTACGAGATTGTCCAGCGCGCTCATTACCACTACGTTGCGTTCGCCCATCTCGCAACCCGATCTCGATGAAGTTAGAACCAGCCACCGATTGCATGGTCGGGACCGACTCGAATTTGATGAAGCGGGAACCGGCGTAGAAATCGCGGTACAATGCGGCCATGTCCTCACGCTCCATCGGTTCCTTCAGGTGTGGATATGAAGTGCACAGCATGACCTCTGACAACAGGGACCAAGTGTGGCGTGAATATAACCTCGACCGGTGAACCGGAAACACGTTCCAGGACCATCTTGATCTCCGGAGTGTGGCGGTGCACACCCACCTTGTACGGCGTGACGCTCGCTCCGCAGTTGGGATGGTGCGAGGCCTTTGTCGGCTCGGCCCCGGCCCCTGACGTCCCGCTCTTGGCGTCGATGATGACGCGTTCCTCGACCAGCCCCTTTGCGAACAACGGTGCCAGGGCCAGGGAAGAGCAGGTAGGGTAACAGCCAGGGTTGGCCACCAGTTCGGCTCCCTTGATCTTATCACGGAAGAGTTCGGGATGCCATAGACTGCCCTGGAAAGGTTCCCGATGTCACGGTGCTCGAGTCCCGTACCATTTCTTGTATATCTCTGGATCACGAAGGCGGTAGTCACCGGAAAGATCGATGCACTTAACACCTGAGGACATTAGTTCAGGCACTATGTCCATGGAGGCGCCATGCGGGGTGGCCACGAAAACCACGTCAATATCGTTTCCCCCCTGAAGCTTGTCCGTGAAGTTGAGCTCGACGAACCCGTTCAGGAAGGGTGGACCTTCCAACCTTGATTCCGGCATGCTGCCTGGAGGTCATCGCTTGAGCCTTATCTCTGGATGACGGCATAGCAAGCGGGCCAATTCCCCACCAGTATACCCCGAACCGCCGATTATCGCTGCACTTATCATGATGTTTGTCCTCAATCACTTTATGAAGAGTTGGCGAATTACGAAAATTGCTTATTAAGCATGATGACCGAAATGGGACAATCGGCATCTCCCCTGTCCCTGCCGGAACTCAGGCCAGGTCAGGCTTAGTTACAATGTCCGAAAGAAGACGGACGCGACGCCAAATGTCTCTCGCCTATCATTATCCCTTAATAAGCTCCTCTGCTCACCGAAAAAGATTCATATGGCACCCAGTAAGAAAGCCAGCAAATCATCTGTCAAGTCATCCGAGCGCAAGAAGGTCGTTCTTGCATACTCAGGCGGGTTGGACACTTCGGTGGCCATCCGCTGGCTTCAGGAAAAGCACGATGTGGACGTCATCGCGGTTGCGGTCGACGTGGGACAGCCAGGACAGATGGAGGAAGCGATCGAGCGCGCCAAGACAATTGGCGCGGTCAAGGCATATGCGGTCGACGCGAAGAAAGAGTTCGCCGAGTCATACGTGTTCAAGGCACTAAAGGCCAACGCGCTCTACATGGGCACCTACCCTATGGCGACCTCCATAGCCCGGCCGCTGATCGCCAAGATCCTGGTGGACGTGGCGAAGAAGGAGAAGGCCCAATACATAGCCCACGGCTGCACCGCCAAGGGCAACGACCAGGTCCGCTTCGATGTTTCCATCGGAGCGCTGGCGCCGGACCTGGAGATCATCGCTCCGATGCGCGAGTGGGTCATGACCCGCGAGGAGGAGATCGAGTATGCCCGGAAGAACAAGATCCCGATCAAGGTGAAGAAGGCCACCCCCTACAGCACCGATGAGAACCTCTGGGGCAGGTCCTGCGAGTGCGGCTGCCTGGAGGATGCCTGGCAGGAGCCGCCCGAGGACGCGTATCGAGTGGACCAAGAACCCAGCCGCCGCGCCAGACCAACCACGCTATGTGGAGATCGGGTTCGAGAAGGGTCTACCGGTCTCTTTGGACGGCAAAAAGTACAACGCCGTGGACCTGATCGAGAAGCTCAACACCATCGCCGGGGAGAACGGCGTTGGACGCATCGACCAGGTGGAGGACCGCCTGGTGGGCATCAAGTCCAGGGAGATATACGAGTCACCTGCGGCGGTCGTCCTGATCGAAGCGCACAAGGACCTGGAGAAGATGGTGCTGACCAAGGATGTCAACAACTTCAAGCGCATCACCGAACAGCGCTATGCCGAACTCTGCTATGATGGACTGTGGTTCTCCCCGTTGAAGGAATGCGCTGGACGCGTTCATGGACTCGACCCAGGAGTTCGTCACCGGAACGGTCCGGGTGAAGCTGTTCAAGGGCAGCGCCATCGTCGTGGGCCGGAAGTCCAAGTACTCGCTATACGACCATGGGCTGGCCACATACGCCAAGGGGGACCAGTTCGACCACACCTGCGCCAAGGGATTCATCTACGTCTGGGGATTGCCGCTCAAGAACGTGGCCTCCGCCCAGAAGACTGAAGAAGTAGGTGGCTGAAATGTCCCAAAAGGTCCTCTGGTCGGGTCGGTTCGAGCGGTGCCCCGGACGAGGGAACGATGGCGTTCACCTCCTCTCTATCGGTCGACGCGGTGCTCGCCTGGTACGACGCCGTCGGTTCGGTGGCGCACGCCAAGATGCTGGTCAAGCAGAACATCATTCCGGCGGCGGACGGAGAGAAGATCGTCGCCGGGCTGAAGGACATCATCGGCCAGATCGAGACGGGCACTTTCGACCTCAACGAGACGCTGGAGGACGTCCATTCCAACATCGAGTTCTACCTCACGGAGCAGATCGGAGAGGCGGGGGGCCGCCTCCACACAGCGCGCAGCCGGAACGACCAGGTGGCCACCGACTTCCGCATGTTCATGCGCGACGTGGTCATGGACACCGCGGAACTCCTGCTCGCGCTCCAGGGGGCGTTGATCAGAAGGCCAAGCTCAACCTCGATACAGTCATGCCCGGCTTCACCCATGTACAGCATGCACAGCCGGTCAGCCTCGGGTTCCACCTGATGGCGCACGCGTTCAAGATCCAGCGCGATGTCGACCGGCTCCTGGATTCGTACAAGCGTCTCAACCTCTCGCCGCTGGGCTCCGCGGCGCTGGCCGGGTCCACATACCCCATCGACCGGCACATGACCGCTCAGATTCTGGGCTTCGACGGACCGACACTACAACGCCATGGACAGCGTCAGCGACCGGGACTTCGCTCTGGAGTACTCGTTCTGCTCCGCCCTGATCATGGACCACCTATCCTCGATGAGCGAAGAGCTGGTCCTCTGGTCGAGCCAGGAGTTCGGGTTCATCGAGATAGCCGACGCCTATTCGACCGGCAGCTCGATCATGCCGCAGAAGAAGAACCCGGACGTGGCCGAGCTGATCCGGGGGAGGACAGCATCCACCACTGGCAACCTGATGACCATGCTCATGCTGCTGAAAGGGCTGCCGCTTTCCTACAACCGCGACCTGCAGGAGGACAAGGGAGCGGTGATCGCCTCCTACGAGACGGTCACATCTTGCCTCGGGATGATGGCGCCAATGATCGCGACCATCCAGGTGAACCGGGAACGCATGTTCGCCGCCACCTCCCAGGGTTTCCTGAACGCCACCGACCTGGCGGACTATCTGGTCACCAAAGGAGTCCCGTTCCGGCAGGCACACGAGATCGTCGGCAAGATGGTCCGCCATTGCATCACCATAACAAGCGGATAGACGATCTCGAGTGTCGCGGAACTCAAGAAGTTCTCGGGCAAGATCGGCAAGGACATCAAGGAGTTCATCTCGGTGCGAGAGCTGCATGAAGCGGAGGACCTCCTACGGAGGTACATCTCCATCGAGCGTTGAATCCCAGATCAAGGTCGCCGAGGATATCGCAGAGGCGCAAATGGTGTTCTGCGAAGCGGAAAGGAACCGCATGGTGAAGGTTTGGAACGATCTGCTCAGGTCATGAGGGCTTAAAAACATGATCGGCCCGGAGTCGTATGGTGCCGGGCGATCTTTTTTACTCTTCGGCCGAGCTGAGGGCGTTCCATTGCATCTCATGATGCACTCCGCCCTTCGTGAGTATCTTGCTGAACTTCTCTGCCACCCGGACCACCTCGCCGCTCTTGGACGAACCCCGGATGTAGAACTCCTTCCGGGTCATGGGGAACACCAGTCTCATACGGCCCTTGCGGTTGTAGCCTTCTGGCTTCTTGTTATTCTCCAGCTCGGTCTGGTTGAGATAGATGAACATCTGCATGACGTCCGGGTCCTCAGGGACCTGGTCGGTCTCCTGCAGGAACGTAGTGAGCACTTCAGGGAAGACCTTGGCCACGTCTTTGTAGTCTGTGTCATCCTTTAGAACAAAATGCCCGCTTGACGCTTTCATCAACTCATTCGATAAGAATCAGTCTATTTAACCTTTGTCGAGATATCGGACACTATGTCGTTTATCGAGTCTTATCGTTCACCTGGCCAGACCGCCCTTTTATCTTAATACTTATGCAAGAATGCATACATAACATACGATTTGCGAGCATTTTGTGGATATTGATTAAGAAAAGGTCTAGACTTCATTGCACATTTCCGTTGAGACAATCATGTTTATACATGCCAGACCTGTCGGGTCACACCGACACGACCGTGACCTACAAGAAATTCATGGCAAAAGTTGCGCAGGAGACCTGCCCGGTCTACACCAACGCCCAGGTCCATGCTGGCGATTATATGAATTGGAGCTCGTCCGTGACGATCCGGGTGATGGCCATCAACGCCAATGCGACGGACACGAACGATGCCTCGATCGTGCTCCGGATGACCGACGGCAAGGTCAGTTACCTGTTCGAAGGCGATGCCTCGTCCACTGTCGAGAACCAGATGGTGAACGCGTTCGGGACCGGACTGGAGGCGCAGATCCTGAAGGTCGGGCACCACGGAAGCTCATACTCAACATCGGACGAGTTCCTGACCGATGTCGCACCGAAGATCGGGGTCATCGAGGTCGGAGCGGGCAACTCGTATGGGCACCCAACGGACCAGACCCTATCCAGACTCGCCGCCCACGACGTGACGGTCTACCGTACCGATCTGAACGGGTCGGTCACGATAGCCTGCAACGGAACAACATACGATGTGAGGACGGCAAAATATTGAAGAATCTTTCAGGCGCGATGGGTAGAAATCCTGCTCCGAGACAGTGCCTTGACGGTCATGTATCCATCGTTTGGGTGACCAGAGATTCGATGTGAGCGTTCGTGGCAAGGGCACCAATTGAGATCAATGGCAGGTGGGGCCGAAACAATTCTCCCGGGCCCGGTCCAGCTCGAAGATGAGGGGATTAGTCCTCATGACCTCCTTCAAGCCCCCTTCCAGTTGCAAGAGACGTCGTATTTGTTTAAATCGGAGAAAACGATACCTACAGCATGCCCACGGTCCTGACCATCGCAGGAACCGATTCGATCGGAGGGGCGGGGGTGGCCGCCGACATCAAAGCGTTTGCCTCGATGGACCTGCACGGTTGCTGTGTAATCACCGCGGTGACGTCGCAGAACACTGAAAGAGTCTCCGCCATCCTTCCCGATGCCGGCAAGGACCGTAGCATCCCAGCTCGACGCGATTTTCGACGACCTGAAGATCGATGCGGTCAAGACCGGCATGATCTACTCGGCCGAGATCGCCCAGGTCGTGGCCCGGAAACTAAGTCGGGAGAATGTTCCATTGGTCATCGACCCAGTGCTCTGCGCTGGCGCCGGTTCGTCCCTGTTCCGGAGATAACCTGAAGGCGGCGATGCTGGACAAACTCTTCCCCCTAGCCTCTCTGGTAACCCCTAATCGGATGGAGGCGGAGGAATTCTCCTCGATGAAGATCTAGACCGAACTCAGTTCTGAGGAGGCATGCCCGGGCCATCGCTGCCAGTGGTGCCGGCGCGGTTCTATTGAAGGGTGGGCATTTCGAAGGCCCTATGGTAACCGACGTGCTGCTTCACAACGAAGATAATCGAGTTCACATCCCCTCGGCTCCCGATCAAGGTACACGGTTCCGGATGCACACTATCCTCTTACATAGCGGGCTATCTTCGCCAAAGGTATGACCTCATACATGCTGTGGCCGGTTCGAAGAGCCGGATACAGGATGCGATCGCCATGTCCACCAATCTGGGCAAGGGATGGCCATCGTCAATCCCATGGCGACAAAACAGAAAGAAGCGATGCGGTACCCACGGATTGTATCTTTGCGCGGCGGTCGAGATCATAGAGTCACATCTTCCTACCAACCTTCGTTCCTCAAAAGGGATCGGGCTGGTCTATGCCCTACCTAACCCCAGGACTTCCTGGAGATATGCGGTGCGGAAGGCCTGCCCGTCCGCGCGGTCGATGACCGGCCGGACTGCGGAAGGGAGGTCGTCTTCGGAAACTCCAACTGGATTGCGCCCGCAATCATAATGCTGTCAATATCAGTATCCCCGATCTTCTGGCGGGGATCGAGCTCAGACATTCAGACCGTAACGAAGTTACTTGTTGGAACTTGGATTGCCGCTTCTGCTCGCCAAGGAGCGACGATTCCGGGAACATCTCCCTGACCCCAAAACGAGGTTGGCCATGGGTTTGAACGATTAGGTTTTGTACAGGATGCATTATTTAAGCTGGAACGGATGGGAGCAGAGCCGAGAATGGGCATCATGGGCAAGGACCCGGATTTTATGTCGAGGAAGATGGGTCCCCGCTTGGATGAGGTGACGAGATGAGAATAGCGATGTTCACTGACAGTTATCTCCCGTCGAGGGACGGGGTCGTCACCTCCATTCTGCTGTCCGAAAAAGCCTGGAGGCCCTCGGTCATGAGGTCATCATATTCGCCCCGGAACCCAAGGACCCGAAACAGCGGGAGGATGGCGTCTATTACTTCAAGGCCAAGACCTTCAACTCCTACAGGGATACACGATCCCCATGTTCCCCACGGACAAGTGCCACATACTGAAGAAGCTGGATGTGGACATCATCCATGCCCAGGGATTGCTTTTCATGGGGCTTCCGCAGCATGTTCGCGGGAAGGACACTGAAGCTGCCGGTCGTGGTCTCGTTCCACACCATGATCACCGACGCGGCCAAATTCTACAATTTCACCCCATTGCCTGACTGGGTTGTCACCCGGCTCATGTGGACCTATCTGAAGGACCTACTGGAAAGGGCCGATTCGGTGATCGTCCCGACAAACGCGATCAAGACCGAGCTGGAACATTCCGTGAAAAGGATGAGGCACATCGCCGTCATACCGACCGGGGTGGACACGGCCATGTTCAATCCCAAGAATAGCGGCACCGCCATGCGGGAAAAGTATGGACTGGACGGCGGAAAGGTCATCCTGACAGTGGGACGGATCGCATGGGAGAAGAACCTCGACCTGATCCTTGAAGGCTTCAAGATACTGAACGAACAATACCCCGAGACCAAGCTCATGGTGGCCGGTGAGGGGCCGGCAAAGGCACACACCAAGCAGAGGGCCACGCGATCTGGGCATCCAGGACAGCACATTCTTCCCCGGTTTCGTCCCGGATGAGGACCTGCCCGGATTATACGCCGCGTGCGACGCCTTCACCATCGCCTCGAAGTTCGAGACCCAGGGCCTGGTCGTCCTGGAAGCGATGGCCACCGGAAAACCGTGCAGCGGGATCAACTATCGGGCAGTCGCCGAGATCATCACCAACAACGTGAACGGTTTCACGTTCTCGGAAAGCCCGCAGAGCTGGGCCGTGGCGACAAAGATGGCCCTTGAATCGAACGGCAACGTGTCGGCCAATGCACGGGCCACGGGCCGAGGAGTATTCGCTGAAAGAGAGCGCCAAGAAGATGGTGGACCTTTACGAGTACGCCATCGAGGCAAAGAAGAAAAGACTGGCCAGATAGTCGATGGATGCTATGTCAGCAGTGGAATAGTTCCATCGGTCTTCAGAAGCTGAATCTTGTGACGCCTTTTTCACCATACGGTCAACGTCTTGTCAGAGCGAGATTGACGAGTACAAGTAACCCTGCCCCGAACCATTGTGCTGTCACCACTATCCAACGAAACCAATATCAATGACCATCGGTTCAACGTGTTGAATGTTCGAACATGGCCATCATGCATCGATTTCTCCCGCGCGTCTTCGGGCAAGAAGATACTTTGCTCTCTGTATCCGATTCCTTATTCTCTTCAGGTTCAATTCATAAAGGGGAAAGGAGAGACCCCTACACCGATGGCCATGCTCGAGAGCTGAGGCTCTGCAATTTATCGGACCGATCACCAGGGGGAAGGCAAAATGAGAATTGTTGAGGTCAATGCATTCCATTATCCCTATAGGGGCGGCATCGAGCACCGGGTCCATCATATTTCCCAAAGACTTGGGACCAAGCATAAGGTTACCGTGCTCACCTCCCGGCTGCCTGGGACCGCGGAACGGGAGAGGATGGAGAACTACGACGTGGTCAGGCTCGATTCGCGACTGGTGAACCTGTACAACCCTCCCCATGTCATCACACCGGGGATTCTCGATGCCATAAAGGAACTGGACCCGGACATGGTGGATTTCCACTACCGCTGGTCCGGAACCTACAACAAAGCGGCACGGAACTACGAAGGAGTAAAGGCCTTCACCTTCCACAACACCTTCGGTGAAGGGGTCGGGTTCCTTCGTCCGCTCTCGGTCCTGAATGATTCCCTCTGGAAGAGGCACCTACTGAAGTTCAAGAAGATCATCTGCGTGAGCGAGTTCGTGCGCCACGACCTCGAGTCCAGGGGGTTCGCCCGCGATCGGCTGGAGGTTGTCCCCAGTTGCATTGAGATGCCCGTCCCGAGGACCGCCGAAGAGGGAGACTACATCCTGTTCGTGGGAAGGCTCGTCGCCACGAAAGGATTGCCATACCTGCTCCAGGCAATGAAGGAGGTCGATTCGCCCCTGGTGATAGTCGGCGACGGCCCGGCCAGATCCGGTCTGGAAAGGATGACGGTCCGGCTGGGGCTGGAAGGGAAGGTGACGTTCGAGGGCCGGGTGTCGGAGGAGAGGAAGGCGGACCTATTTGCTGGCTGCAAGATGCTGGTCATGCCCTCGCTCTTCGAGTCGCTGGGACTGGCGGCCGCCGAGGCCATGTCCTACGGCAAACCGGTGGTGGCCTCTGATTCCGGAGGTCTGCCGGAAGTGGTGGGCGACGGAGGGATCGTGGTACCGGCAAAGGACCCGAAACGGCTTGCTGAGGCCATCAACGCACTGCTTCGGGACGATTCCCGGAGGCACGACCTAGGAGCGAAGGCGAAGGCCCGGGCAGCACGGTACTCATGGGACCTGGCGGCCGACGAGATGGAGAAGATATACGCTTCTCTAGCGTCAGGATCGAAATGAACCAAAAATATGGAATTTTAAGGGGTTTGACCCGGTCACGCAAAGCCGACCAAGGTTATCGTGAAGGTCAGGGTCTTGCCGAGGAGCTCGGTGTTGGCATTCCTCTGCGCGGTCCCGGCGGCGGTGTTCACGTTGTCCAGGATGAAGACGGTACCGGTCTGGTCGACCCCGCGGATCATGCCCGTGTCGGCATCGGTTATGTCATGCACCAGGACGATCTGCCCTGCCTGGGAGACCGCGGTGTTCACGGTCGTCACCGTTATGTTCCATCCGGCCGCTTCCTGGGAGGCGTTGCCGTAGATGTGGTAGCTTTGACCCTGGATCGGGGCATTCTGCACGCGGACCAGGTTCGCGTCGAGGTTGGCGATCAGCACGGTAACCGGCCATTTGTATATCGGGTCGGTGACGGTCAGGCCGGCCGTCGGGGTTGCCGAGTACTTGGCAGTGAATTGAGCGATCGACATGTTCTCGAAGACGTTCTTCGTCTCGGTCAGGGTGAAATTGGAGATCTTGCTCTGGACCTGGTTACCGTAGCCCTCTGCCGGAGGGATATCGACGGTCTTGGTCTCACCTACCTTCATTCCGATCACCGCATCGTTGAAACCGGTGATCAGCGTGCCTCCGCCGACGGTGAACGAGAGCGGGGTGTATGAGCTGTTGTCCCTTAGAGCTGAAGGACAGCGACTTCGGGATCGAAGCGTTGTTGGCAACACTGGCCAGGGAAGTGTCGAAGACCCTTTCGACCCCATTGATGGACACTTCGCCGATGTAATCGACCTTGACCGTGTCCCCGTTGACGACGGTGCGGTCGGTTCGCGGCTTGGCCCCCCTGGTAAAGCACTATGACGAGGGTGCTCGCGCTCAGCATGACGATGACGATAATGATGATCAGGGCCGTCCTTGCCAGACCACCAATGTCATTCTTCAATTTCTTCTGGAACATAGTGATTACAGGGCACGCAATCGATTCTCTGCACTTAAACCTTGTCGTCATTACTGGCTAGTCCGAAATGACGCGTTCTTCCGAACCTCCGCACCTGGTCGGGAATGGCAGAACGTTCGTCCTTCCTCCTTCGGCGGCGGATCGGAAATCGGAAGCAATATCGTTGCAGAACCACTTGCTTGCCAGTCAGTAAAAAATCATCGCTGTGGCAACCACCGGACATTCTTTTTATATCACACGGACGTTTATTGGCCCGAATCATCAAATGGCGATAAAATGAGGACCCTTTACATTCACGCCGATTACATGGAGTTCGAGACCAAGAAACCGACTCCGGTGGCAGAGAAGATTCCAGATGACCAGCACAAGGGCCGGGCCGAGGAGGTGCTGGTCGCGTTCACCACGGTGGAGAAGCAGGACCAGGAAAGCTTCGACGAAGTGGCCGAGCTGGCGGTCAAGAACCTGCTCGACATATTCACCAAGGTCAAGGCGGAAAGGGTGATGCTCTACCCCTACGCGCACTTATCATCGGAGCTCTCGGACCCGGAGACCGGCAAGAGGATGCTGCGGACCATGGAGACCATGCTCAAAGAAAAGGGAGTGGAAGTGTCCCGCGCACCTTTCGGATGGTACAAGGCGTTCAAGATCAGCTGCAAGGGCCATCCCCTGTCGGAGCTCTCCCGGGAGATCCGGGTGGCGGCCAAGAAGGTGGAATCGGAACAGATCGATAACATCGCCCTGCTGAAACAGATATCCAAGGCCAAACTGAGCAAGGACAACCTGAAGGACAACGACCACCGTATCCTCGGTCAGAAGCTGGACCTGTTCTCCTTCTACGATGTCGCCCCCGGCATGGTGTTCTGGCACCCAAAGGGCCTGGTCATCAGGAACGCGCTCATCGATCTTTGGCGGGAGGAGCACCGGAAAGCGGGCTACCAGGAGATCAAGACCCCGCAGATCATGAGCGACATCCTGTGGAAGGTGTCCGGTCACTGGGAGCACTACAAGGACAACATATTCCTCACCAGCTACGATGGCCGGCAGTTCTGCGCCAAGCCGATGAACTGCCCGGGCGGCATCCTGGTGTTCAACAGTCGGGAGAGGAGCTACCGTGAGCTGCCGATGCGGATGTCGGAGCTCGGCGAGGTCCATCGGGTCGAGCTGTCAGGCGTGCTCTCCGGCCTGTTCCGGGTGATCCAGTTCACTCAGGACGATGCGCACATCTACTGCATGGAAGAGCAGTTGGAAAGCGAGATCAACAGCATCATCAACCTCATCGACAAGTTCTACAAGCTGTTCGGCTTCGAATACCGCATGGAACTGTCCACAAAGCCAGAGAACTCCATGGGGGACCCTCTGCTGTGGGAAAAGGCGGAAAGCACCCTAAAGAAGGTTCTGGACAGCAGGAACGTCAAGTACGAGATCAATGCCGGGGACGGTGCGTTCTACGGACCGAAGATCGATTTCAAGATAAAGGACTCCCTGAGCCGGGAATGGCAGACCGCCACCATTCAGTTGGACTTCCAAATGCCCGAGAGGTTCCAGATCAAATACGCGGGCGACGACGGGAAGATGCACGCCCCGATCATGCTGCACCGGACCGTGTACGGGTCCCTCGAGAGGTTCATCGGCATACTGCTAGAGCACGTCAACGGCAACCTCCCGGTATGGCTGGCGCCGGTCCAGGCGCGGGTCATATCGTTCCGCGAGGACAACGCCAAGGCCACCGAGGCAGTCTACAGAAGGCTGTTCGACCTGGGCTACCGGGTAGAGATGGACCAGAGCCCGGGGACCGTCGAGGGCAAGATCCGGGATGCGGAGATGCAGAAGATCCCGTACATCATAGTGATGGGCGACAAGGAAGAGCAGTCGAACACGCTCGCAATAAGGCGCCACGGGGCCAAAGGGGCGAAGTTCGGGGTCAAACTGGAAGATTTCGAGAAACAGCTGAGCGACGAGTGCCGCCTGAAACAATTTTCCTAAATCCCTTAATCCATTTTTCGACAGCCGCTTTGTCCATCAAAGAAAATAAAGAATCAAAATGGGCATCGGCCGCTCGCCATTAAGCATCAAAATTAGAAAAGGAGTGAACGGGGAAGCGGTAATGACCTGCTAGCCCGATCTGCTGTGTCGGTCCTTACCGCAGTTCGACCAGTTTGGTGCTGAGGTAGGACGGGGTCACAAAGCTGACCAATGTCGATGTTCCGTATGCAGGGACGATCTTGATGGTCACAGCCACTGAATAGCCCAGTGTCAATCCGGTTATGGTCGTGGTGATCAGATCGCCCTGGCCCACCACATGGTTGTTGGTGTTCCAGGTGGCGGCCTGATTGGTATTGTTCGCGGAATAGGATGTTCCGGCGACTGCGCCACCATGGGCCACGCTGGCCTGACCAGCGACGAAGGTCAGCATGTCATTGGTCTGTCCGCTTACGAACTGGATCGAGACCTGGTCCATGTTGATCGGGGGGCTTCCAGCCTGCAATCTCATCTGGATGGTGAGGTCGGTTATCGAGGAGAAATCGGACTTGACGGTGCCGGTGACATCCTGTACGACGAAACCGGAAGCGACATTGTTGATGGCTTGATTGCCCGTGTTCTGGGCCTGTTCCCTGACCTTGTTGGCTGTTCCGATCAGCACGGAGGCGGCGACTGCGGATACTAGTATCATGGCGATGAAGATTATCATCGTCCCAACTCCCATTTCTCCCCGCCTGTCCCGCTTCAACCAAGTCTTTTTCATGATATCTCACCGATTTTTCGATGACCGTTAGCGGCGGTCAAGCACGCTGCAGATTGTGTCTGAACAGTTAGCGGAAGGCGGCGTATATGAACCCGGCAGAGCAGAGTGTCATTATCGATACTGAGAATATCGATGTAGCAATAGCCACTGGACACAAGAAATTCATAAAGATTTATTCAATATGCATAGCATCGAATAGAGGTTGGGGAATCCCGACCTTCGGGAGACGATCGGAAGCTCCAGGAAAGGCTTCTCGAGGTCCGGCCATCACGCCATCTGGTGCTGGTCGATTTTCAGAAAATAGGAAAACAGTTTAGGAAAAGGTTCGATGACCGGTCGCTCATCCCCGGCCGATGGCCGCGACCACGGCGTCCCCCATCTCGTTGGTGGTGGCCGTGCCGCCCAGGTCCTGGGTGTAGATCCCCTGGTCAAGGGCGGTCCGCACGGCCTTGTTGATGACATCTCCCAGGGTCCTTGCGGCCCAGGTTGTCCAGCATCAGCTTGGCCGCCAGTATGGTGGCGATCGGGTTGATGCGGTTCATGCCCTTGTACTCGGGGGCGCTGCCGTGCACCGGTTCGAACATGGAGATCCCCTTGGGGTTGATGTTGCCTCCGGGGGCCAGCCCGAGACCTCCGGTCACCTCGGCCAGAAGGTCGGTGATGATGTCCCCGAACATGTTCGGCGCGGCGATCACCCGGAACTTGTCCGGGTTCTTGACCAGCGCCATGGTCATTGCGTCGACAGTACATGTAGCTGAGGTCCACGTTGGCCTGCTTGCACTTCTCCGTCCAGACGTCCCTCCACAACCCATAGATGTTGCTGCATACGTTCGCCTTGTCGATGACGGTGATCTTCTTTTCCCCGATCATCTTGGCGTACGAAAGGGAGAAATCGGCGAACCGCTCGATGTTCTTGCGCGACATCATCCCGATCTCGAAGGCGAACTCGTCCTTGGCGTCCGAGTCGGCCTGGAGCTGCACCCTCATGTCGTAGAGGTTCCGCTTGATCTGCAGGTTCAGCTTTCCGTGCCCTTCCTGGACCCTTCCACCGGCGCCCACGTAGTAATCCTCGGTGTTCTCGCGGAACACATCGATGTTGAAGTCCATGTCCCGCTTCAGCCGCCCGAACGGCCTCCACATGGGGGCAGGCCGGTGGTTGATGAACTGGTCGAACTGGAACCGCAGGGCCAGGAGGATGCCTTTCTCCAGCACCCCGGGCTTGACCCGGTCGTCCCCTACCGCTCCGAGGTAGATGGTGTCGAACTTCTTCAGCTGTTCCACGTCCTCCGCGGTGAGCAGCTTTCCGGTGCGCAGGTACCGCTCCGAGTTGATGTCCATCTCCTGGAAATCGAACTGGACCGAGTAGTTCTCGGACAGTTTCCGCAGCGCTTTCTGATTCCTCGCCCACTACCTCTGGTCCGATGCCATCACCTGGCAGGACGGCTACTTTGAACATTTCTTTTCCTCCTTGATCTTGGCCATCAGGCCGCCCTTCTCGATCAGGTCCTGCACGAACGGCGGGAACGGGTCGAACTTCCACTCCTTCCCTGGGTCTCGTTCCTTATTATCCCCTGGTCAAAGTCGACCCAGAGGGTGTCCATTCGACCACCCCGATCTTGCATTGGACCGGGAGCAGACCGACATTGATCGAGTTCCGGTAGAATCCTGGCGTAGCTCTCCGCCACAACACATGATACCCCCATCTGGAGCAGCGCACGGGGCGCATGTTCGCGGCTCGAGCCGCTCCCGAAGTTGCGTCCCGCCACTATCACGTCGCCCTTCTTCACTTTCTGGGCCATGCCCGGCCTTACCTTCTCAACGCGAACATGCCCAGCTTGTCATTATTGTCGCTGGTCAGCCTTTCCGCCGGGATTATCTGGTCGGTGTCCACGTGATCCCCGAACAACCAGACCTTGCCTCTTACCTTCTGCATGTTGATCACTCATCCCTGATGTCCTGCGCCAGCGGTTCGCCCTCTTCTTGCCGCGCCTTTGCGCGAGTTTCACATCGCGGCGGAATTGCGCGCCTTCGTATCGGGTATCCGCAACTTATCAGATTCCCAGGTCCTTGAACAGGGCCCCCGGCGGAAGACTATGCGTTTTCCCTTTGCCCTTATCCGCGGCGCGCATCGCCTTTAGTGGTGGTCGCGTTGGGCACTCTCACCTCGAACGGCAGCGCCTTCTCCGCCGCGACGCGCACCAACAAGAATGCGCACCGCGTCCGAGACCCAGAGATGCCCATCCCGGCCAGCGCCTTCGTGGCCATCTCTCCTTGGTCTTCCCGATCGATTCGGACGTGCACCATCGTGGTAGCCATGGCCGGTCTCCCTCTGAGATACATTGTATCTCAATAGCGGGGCGGCCGCCGCTACTGGCCGAGGATTTCGTCCAGCAGCTTTTGCGCGCCGTAGAGTTTGCGCAGCACTTCGGTCATTCCGGCGGTGTGCACGGCGACGGCGCGGTTGGTTTCGCCCTCATAGACGAAATCTCCCACCAGCGATTCTATGTCGCCGTCGAAAATCAGGCCTACGATCTCGCCTTTGGCGTTGATTACGGGCGATCCCGAATTGCCGCCGATGATGTCGTTGGTGGTAACAAAATCACCCGGCGTTCGGCCATATCGAGCTTGCCGATGCCCTGCGTATAGCGGGTCGGCAGGTCGAAGGGCGGCGCGAAATCGAAGCTGTTGGCGCGATCGTACAAACCGTAGAACGTGGTCTTTGTACGGCGCTTGCGTGCCGTTCA
>CAWDCQ010000052.1:0-47343 GCA_963800775.1 uncultured Methanomassiliicoccales archaeon
TTGAGGAGGTACGCCTTCACGCCGCTGCCCCACGGGGTCGGCGTGAGCGTGGTCGCGCTGCCCGTCACCATGAGGAGGTCGGGGCCGCAGTTGCTGTACGGCTCGAAGTCCCACGCGAGGTTCGGGATCTGCTTGGCCTCCATGTCGGCGTAGAAGCTCGCCTGGGGGACGGCCGTCGTGAAGCCCCTGGTCGCCGACGATGAGCGGAAGCGTGGCCGACACGGCACAACTGACGGCGTCGCCCCGCCGAGGCCGGGGTAGTAGTGCAGCTCGTAGACGACGTTGTCGTAGGGATGAGCGGGGCTCATCGCGTAGAAGCTGATGTCGCTGGTCCAGCCGTTGCCCTGCACCGACACGATGTGGTGCGGGACGCTCAGCCGGTCTTCCTCGGCGCGAATGAGCCCACGGCGTGGCTCATCGCCGCCGCGATGCTCGCGTTGGAGAGCGTGTTGCCGCCCGGTTCGTTGGTGAGCCCGAAGAGCACGGAGCTCGAGTTCGCGAAGGTGTCGACCAGCGCGATGTACGTCGCGTCGGTGCCCGTCGGAAACGTAGGTCGCTGTTCGGCGTCGTCGTCGTGTCCGAGGGGAGCCCCGTGGCTTCGGGGTCGCCGCGAATGTCCTGGCCGATCATCGAGGCGTCGCTCCGCAGCGTGACCAGCACGTAGACGCCCTTGTTCGCCGTGACGGCTGATGCCGTAATATTCCTGGGCCCCGCCCATCGCCAGCCGGAAACCGGTGATGACCTCGTCGAAAATCAGGAGGACGTCCTCGGCGGTGGCCATCTCACGCAACTGCTCCAGATAGCCTTCCTTCGGCAGGATCGGGCCGGCGTTGCCGATGACCGGTTCCAGGATCATCGCCGCCACCTCGCCCTTGTTGTCCCTTATCGCCCGGAGGATGGCCTCGGGGTCGTTGTAAGGGACGATGAGCGTGTTACGGGTCACTTCCTCCGGCACCCCGGCCGAATCCGGGGATGAATGCGTGGTCGCTCCCGAACCAGCCTTTACCAGCACCGCGTCGTGGGAACCGTGGAACGCCCCTCCCACCTTGATGATCTTCTTACGTCCGGTGTACCCCCGCGCCAGGCGGATGGCGTGCATGGTGGCCTCGGTTCCCGAGTTGACGAAGCGCATCATCTCCATGGACGGATAGTATTTGTTAATCAGCCGGGCATAATCTATCTCCATCTCGATCGGTGCACCGTAGAGAGTGCCCAGGTCCGCCTGGGACTTGATCGCCCTGATCACGTTCGGTTCGGGTGCCCGAGGATGAGGGGGCCGTAGGCCATGCAGTAGTCGATGTACTCGTTCCCATCGACGTCGGTTATCCTGCTCCCCTTGCCGCCCTGGATGTAGCACGGATAGGGCTGGAACGCCCGGACCGGACTGGAGACCCCTCCCGGCATGAGCTCCCTCGCCTGCTCGAACAGCTCTTTGGACCTCGTTCTCTCGTACATCAGAGACCACTCCCGATCAGCTTCGCCGCCTCTTTGGCGAAATATGTGATTATCATGTCGGCACCCGCCCTCTTCATGGATATCAGCGACTCCATCATGGCCCGGTCATGGTCTATCCATCCGTTGCGGGCAGCGGCCTTGATCATCGAGTACTCGCCCGAGACGTTGTAGGCGGCGATCGGGGCGTCGAAGCGGACCCGCGCCTCCTTGATGATGTCGAGATACGCCAGCGCGGCTTGACCATGAGGATGTCCGCCCCTTCGGCCAGGTCCTCGTCCATCTCCCGCAGCGCCTCCCGGGCGTTGCCGGGGTCCATCTGGTGGGTCCTCCGGTCGCCGAACTGGGGCGTGGACTGGGCCGCATCCCGGAACGGCCCGTAGAACGCAGAGGCGTACTTGGCCGAATAGGCCATGATCGGGACGTCGTCGAACCCCGCCTCATCCAGGGCCCGCCTTATCGCGGCCACCTGCCCGTCCATCGTGCTCGGGGCCACTATGTCCGCTCCCGCCCGGGCCTGCGCCACCGCGGTGGGCCATAGAGGTCGATGGTCTCGTCGTTGACCACGTAACCATCCTTGACCACTCCGCAGTGCCCATGGGAGGTGTACTCGCACAGGCAGAGGTCTGCGACGACCGCCACCTTCGATTCCTTCTTGATCTCCCGGATGGCCCGCTGGACCACACCCGCCGAGCTCCAGGCCTCGCTGCCCTGCTCATCCTTCCGCTTCGGTATCCCGAAAAGCAGCACCGCCGGTACGCCCAGCTCGGCGGTCTCGTTGGCCTCCCTGGCCACTGAGTCTATTGGCAGGTTGTAGACGCCTGGCATGGACTGGATCTCCCTCGGCCTGGTGATGTCCTCGTCCACGAAGATGGGGCTTATCAGGTCCTTGGTCGATAGTCTGGTCTCACGCACCATCTCCCGAACCGTGGCATTCTTCCGCAATCTCCTCGGTCTGCTCTCCGGAAACACTTTCTTCACCCTCGATCTTGAAAAGTTCCTTGGTTAGGTCCAGCAGGCGGTGGTCCCCCTGTCTGGTGGCGTCTTTGATAACTTCTGTGGGGTCGGCCAGGAAACGCTTCATCAGCGACCTGGCGAAGTCATCGATGACCTCCTGCGCATCCTCCCCGGCGGCCAGTCGGTTGGACGCCTTGACCACCTCCCTCTCGCGTATATCGTTGAACTTGCGGTACAGGCGGTCGAGCATCAGGCCGGCACGCATCTCCTCGAGCGACGTGTTCAGCAGGTCCAGCTCAGCGGAGATTATCCGCTCCGCGTTGCGCATCTCGCTCTTCCTGCGCAGCAGGTTCTCCTCCGCCACACCCCGCAGCCCGTCGATGTCGAAGAATTGGACCCCAGGGACCTCCTGAATGTCCAGGGCCACGTCCCGCGGGAACGATACGTCTATCACCAGCATCGGGCTCCCCTGCATCCTCAGGTCCATCGCCGCCGCCAGATGGCGCTTCTCCAGCACCATGTGGGAGGCGGATGTGGCGACGATCACCACGTCTGACCGGGCCAGGAAATGCTCGAGGGCGTCAAAACGCACCGCCTTGCCGTTGAGCGCCCAGGCCAGCTCCACCGCCCGGGAGTAGGTGCGGTTCGATACGAACACCGTCTCCGGGCCCTTGCCGATCAGGTGCTTGGCGATCAGCGTGGCCATCTCCCCCGCCCCGATAACCAGGACGTTCTTGCCCTGCAGGCTTCCCAGCTTTGATTCGGCCAGTTCCACCGCCGCGGAACCGACGGAGACGCAGCCTTTGTTGACGCCGGTCTCGGTCCGCACCTTCTTCCCGACGCTGATGCTCTTGCGGAAGATCAGGGAGAGCACCGGACCGAGGCACTTCTCGTGCAGGGCCCGGTCGAACGACTCCTTCACCTGCATCTGGATCTGGTCCTCGCCGATGATCATCGATTCCAGGCCGCTCGAGACCCGCAGCAGGTGCCGCACCGAGTCCATGTTGGTGAGGAACTGCACCAGGTTCTCCTGGTTGTTGAACGGGATGAAACCGTTCACGTACTCCTCCAGCCTCTTTCTGGTGGTCTCGTACTCTTCGGTGACGGTGTATATCTCCACCCGGTTGCAGGTCTTGAGCAGCACGCACTCCTTGACCCCGCCCAGGGCCTTGATGCTGCGAAGCATCTCCAGGGGTTCCTGCCCTGCAATGGACTCCATCTGTTCCAGTCCCGCGCTCTTGTGCGTGATGTGGGCACTAAAGATCGTTTGCATGGTCCACCTCCATCATCCTCAAGGCCATCGACCGGGCCTGCTCAGGGTCATTGGCCAGCGCGTCCCAGATCGCCTCGTCCTCGAGCACGTCCCAGAGCAGCCTTTCCCGGCGGCGCTGGTCGGGGATCAGGCACCGTGCCTTTTCCCGCAGTTCCTCCTGCAGGTCGATCATGGACGACATCTCCGGCCGTCCCTCCTCCACCGCCCCCTTGATGAAGCGGGACATGGCCGGGCTCCTGCCCAGTGTGGAGACCGCCACGATGAAGTTGCGCCTTTCCACGACCGACGGAATCAGGAACGAGGAGACCCCGTCCGCCCGGTTGCAGTACCTTCCCGCCGACTTTGCTCTGGCCTCCAGACGATCGTTCAGCTGGCGGTCCGCGGTGGCGACGATGACGAAATCGGCCCCATCGATCAGGCCTTCCTGCTCTTCGCCGATCTCGGAAGTTATCTTGGTGATCTTGTTATCGAGGGAATCGAATCCAGGGACATAAGCTCGGCTGACCACGGTGACATCGGCCTCGCTGGCAAAGAACCTAGCCTTGCGTAGACCGACCTCTCCACCCCCGAACACCACTACGCGCTTTCCGCGCGCATCTAGCAGCAACGGCAACACCGACGCTCGCCCCCTACATTGAACGGTTCGCATAAAACGGACCGAACCCCAGAAAAGGACATACGGGAGAGGCTTATTTGAAGCATTCTATGGGTTTCCCCTAACGTCTGGATATGACTTAACGGCTATTACCTGGACGTGCCGACGCCACCCAGTTGGATGATATATCCAATAAACCTTTTATACACTTGGAGGTATTATCCAACTCGGGGGCAAATGACACTTCGAGGGGGGCCTACGCAAGATGAGGTCCTTGCCATCTCGCTGTTCAAAGCGGGTCTGCGCAAGGAAGACGTGTTCGCCGATCTAGGATGCGGAACCGGAAAGGTGAGCATCGCCGCGGCGAAGACGTGTCTAAGGTACATGCTGTCGACATCAGGGCGGAAGCGATCGCATGCGCCAAGCTCGAGTCGGAAAAGGCAGGGACCGAGAATATTGAATTCTATCACTGCAATGCTGGGGAATTCCTTGCGAAGGACCCGGTGTTGGACGCGGCATTCCTGGGCGGTTCCAAAGGGCTCAAGCAGACACTGGAGGAACTGGACCGGTTGAAGGTCCGGACAGTCGTGGTCAACGCGGTGCTGATCAGGACGCTCGAGGACGCAGTGTCCACGATGAAAACGCTAGGCACCTTCAAGGAAGCCGTGCAGGTACAGGTGGCCAGGTCATATGATCTGGCGGGTTCGATCATGTTCAAACCGATCGATCCGGTGTTCGTTATAGTAGGGAGCAGGGAAAGGTAGGAGATTCAAATGCTGATCGGATTAGGATTGGGACCGGGGGACAAGGAGTTGCTCACACTGAAGGCAGTGCGCCTTCTGAAGACAGCGGACAAGGTGTTCGTTCCGGGAAAGATCGCTTACGAACTGGTCAAGGACTATGTGGACCCGGTGGTCCTGGACTTTCCCATGACCGGCGATGAGGAGCTCATAAAGAAGAGGCTCGAGGCCCAGGGCGACATGATAGCGCCGTTCGCAAAGAAGGGGCTGGTCATCTTCGGGATGATCGGGGACCCAAGCTTCTATTCCACTTTCTCAAGGCTATGCCACATCATGTACGCGAAATACCCCGAGATCCAGTTCGAGGTGGAGCCAGGGATCAGCTCGATCACCGCGTTCGCCTCTCGGGTGGCGGGACTGTCGATCAACGGCGGGTTCGTCGTCTCCGACGGAGCAGAACCGGAGAGCATGGTCCTGCTTAAGGTCAGGCACCCCAAGGAAAAGATGCGCGAGCTCAAGGAGCAAGGGTACAAAGAGTTCCACCTGGCTGAAAGGATCTACATGTCCGGGGAGCGTATCTACACCGAGGAGGAGATGCCCGAGGACAGCGACTACTTCTCCATAATGTTCGCGAGGCGGTAAGGATGAAGCTTGTACATTTCGTTGGCGCGGGGCCGGGAGATCCGGACCTCATCACCGTGAAGGGCATGGACCTGGTAATGAAGGCCGACGTGCTCATCTACGCCGGTTCCCTGGTCAACCCGGTCATCGTGGCGCGTTCACCGGCCAAGATAAAGCTGGACAGCTGGGGCATGAGCCTGCAGGAGACCAACAAAGCGATCGTCGATGGCGTCTCCCAAGGCAAGCGGGTGGTGCGGCTGCACAGCGGCGACCCTTCCATATTCGGATCGATAGTAGAGCAGATATCCGACCTGAAGGCAGAGGGCATCGACGTGGAGATCGTTCCCGGTGTCTCGTCCATGTTCGCGGCGGCCGCGGCGCTGAAGACACAGCTGACCTTGAAAGGGGTCTCGGACACGCTCATCGTCACCAGGCCCGCGGGCGCGACTCTGGAATCGGACAAGATAGCCGAACTTTCCAGCCGCGGTGAATCGCTGGTCATATTCCTGGGCACCGACAAGCTGGAGGACATCATGAAGAAGGTCACCTGCCCCCGGGACACGCCGGCGGCGGTCGTCTACCATGCATCGTGGCCGGACCAGAAGATCGTCCGCGGAACCGTGGAAGATATCGCCGGAAAGGCCGAGGGAGGCGGGCATAGAGAAGACCGCATTGATCCTGATCGGCGGCATCGTCGACCCCGAACCGCGTTACAAGAACTCGGTGCTGTATTCATGAGCGAAGTCACCGTCATCGGGTTCACCGGCGACAAGGACGCGGCCAGGGTAGCGGAGTTCCTGGAAGCGGAGCTGGTGGACTACGACGATGGCGCGTTCGAGAAAGCGTTCAGTAGCGGCAAGGGCATCGTGGCGGTGATGGCGACCGGTATCGTGGTGCGCAAGATCGCGCCGCTGCTCCGTGACAAGTGGACCGACCCGCCGGTGGTGGTCGTTCCATCGGGTTGCGGATTTGCCATACCGCTGACCGGCGGCCATCACGGAGCGAACGAGCTGGCCAAGAGGCTGGTCGGGCTCGGTGCGGTGCCGGTGATAACCACCGCCACGGAAGCGAACGGGAAACCGTCGGTGGAGACGATCATGGAACAGCAGGGACTGGACGTGATCAACAGATCGTCCACGATAGCCGTTAACAAAGGTTTCCTGGAAGGGGATGTGCCGGTGTACACGGTGGAAGGACCGGCGATGGTCATCGCCGGACCGAAGGTCTCGGTGCTATTCAAGAAGGGAAGCTACGTCATCGGGCTGGGCTGCAACACGGGCACCACCAAAGGCGAGATAATCAGCCTGGTGAACCGGACCCTGGGGGATATGGGGATATCCACCGACGAGGTCCTGGCCTATGCATCAACGGTCAAGAAGAAAAGGGAGAGAGGGCTGATAGAGGCCGTCGAATCGCTCGGGGGCGACCTTGTCTTCCTGGATGACGAGGTCATAAACGCGAACAAAGGGGTCACCCCTTCCAAGGCGAGCATAATAGGCCTGGTCGGGGTGGCGGAACCGTCAGCGCTGGCGCTGTCGAAACATCATCAGCTGATCATGGAGAGGAGGGCAGAGGGCAATGTCACAATCGCGATCGCAAAGTGAAACTGGAAAGCTGTACATCGTGGGGACCGGGCCAGGCAGCGTGGACATGCTGACCGAGCGGGCCAAGGCGGCCATCCGGGAGTCCGAATATGTTATCGGCAACCGTATGTACGTCGACCTGCTGGAAGGTACGCTGGAAGGCAAGAAGGTCATCATGAGCTCGATGGGCAAGGAGGTCGACCGGGCCAAGAAGGCGGTCGACCTGGCTAAGGAGCACGTCGTGTCCATGGTGAGCGGCGGGGACGCTGGTGTCTACGGAATGGCCAGCATCGTCCTGGAAGTGATGGAGAAGAGCGGATTGAACGTCCCGTATGAGGTCATTGCCGGCGTCACAGCGGCGACCGCGGCCGCGTCCAGGCTCGGTTCTCCGTTGTCCAGCGATTTCATGGTCATCAGCCTGAGCGACCTGCTCACGCCTTGGCCCCTGATCGAGAAGCGGATCGGGCTGGCGCTGGAGATGAACGTGCCCCTGGTGCTGTACAATCCGAAGAGCAAGACCAGGAAGGCGCATTTCAAGGAGACCATGGAGAAGGCGCTGACGAAACTGCCGCCGAACACGCCAGTCGGCATCGTCAAGAATGCCTACCGGGAAGGGGAGATCGCCAAGATCACCGACCTGGGCAGCCTGGCGGAGGATGATTCCTTCGTCGACATGCATTCGACCGTGATCATAGGGAATTCGGAAAGCCGCGTTTGGAAGGAGGGAGACGATGTCAGAGGGATCATCACACCGAGGGGCTATGACAAAAAATACGTATACTGACCTAGGGGCGGACACCGAGGAAGGGTTCTCGATATCCTCCCGCAGCCGGGCCCTTGCCCGTACCGCCATCGGGTCGGCGAACGACGAGGACAGGGTCAGGCAGAGATGCTCTATCGCGGTGGGCGACTTCGAGATGGCCAAGCTCCTGCGGTTCGAGAACCACCCGATCGAAGCAGGGCTCAAGGCCCTGAAGAACAAGGCGCCCATCCTGGTCGATATCCGGATGGTGCAGGTCGGGGTCCAGAAGAAGGGGCACGGTTCGCCAGTGAAGTGCTTCCTAGACTATGGCCAGGAGATATCCAAGGAAAAGGGCATCACCCGCACATCGGCCGGGATAATGGCCCTCAAGGACGAGGTGGAAGGGGCGATCAGTAGTCATCGGCAACGCGCCTTCCTCGCTGCTGGTCCTGTGCGACATGATAAAAGCGGGAATAAAGCCGGCCCTGGTCATCGGTTCGGCGGTCGGATTCGTCAACGCTGCGGAATCAAAGGCCCTGCTGCGGACCATGCCAGTACCTTCCATATCGGTGGAGGGGACCCGGGGAGGCACACCCGTCGCGGTGGCCGCCATCAACGAGATAATCACCATCTTCAATGAGGGTGGGCATGATCAGTGATCCGGTGACCGGGTTCGATTATCCTGACGCTTGGAGTAAAAACTGCACGGATGCAGAAGGAATGAAGCTGGTCGAGAGCGGAATGGCCGTTCTGACCTCCTCCGGAAAGGTGCTCCGGAGAGGCTTCACCACCGGGACCACGGCCTCCGCGGCATGCAAAGCGGCGATATTTCGCTCAAGGAAGAGGTCCACGAGGTGGACGTCGATCTTTCCTGCGGCATCCGGGTCGCCGTCCCGAGCGATGGGGCATGGGGCGTGGGCACCTGCCCGAAAGTATTCCGGCGACTATGGCACCGATGCCACCGCGGGAATAGAATTCGTTTGCCTGGCAAAACCGGGTGACAAAGGGATCATGATCAACTACGGGGAGGGGATCGGCCGCCTCACCAGACCGTTCAACGGCATGGCCGAGGGTGCTGCCGCCGTCAGCAGGAGCGCCTCGCTCAGCATAGAGAAGGCGGTCGTCCAGGCAATGGAGCGGACCGGGTTCGAAGGGATCGAACTGGACCTCACCATCAGGAAAGGGGCCGAGGTGGCCAAAAGGACGATGAACGAGAGGGTGGGCATCGTCGGTGGATATCGATACTCGGTTCCACTGGCCTGGTCGAGCCCTGGGACGACCATGTGGAGACCTCCGTCATGGAAAGGATCAGGAATGGGGAGCACCTGGTCCTGACAACCGGAAGGACCGGGCTCCGCTATTCACGATTGTTGTTCCCGGACCGGGAATCGGTCCTGGTCGGGGTCAAGATGGGGCAGGCGATCAAGGAGGCGCAGGGCGATGTGGTCCTGTGCGGCATGCCCGGACTGATCCTCAAGTTCCTTGAACCACATATTCTGGAGGGTACGGGGTGCATGACGGTCGATGAGATGATGACCGACGAACGCTGGAACGACCGCGTCGGCGCCGCACTGGCCCGCTGCAAGGAGGTCCGCGATGACCTCCGGGTCGTGCTGGTGGACAAATCCGGAAAGATACTGGGGGACAGCGGATGATCGTTGTAGGAGTGGGCTGCGGCCCAGGAATGCTGACCAGGGAGGCGATCAATGCCATCGAGGCTGCCAGTCTGATCTACGGGTCGGAAAGGTCGATCGTCCTGGCCCGACCCCATATCGACCCGGATTGCAAGGTGGAGATCATCAAGGACTACGGGAACCTGGACAAACTTCCTAAGGATTCGGTGATCCTGTCGACGGGCGACCCCATGCTGGCCGGTCTCGGATATCTTGGCGATGAGGTCATCCCAGGCGTTTCGTCGATGCAGCTGGCCTTCGCCCGGCTGAAGCTTCCCTTGGAAAAGGCAACGGTCGTATCGGTGCACGGCAAGGTGAAGGAGGACGCCGCCAGGGAGGTGGCGGATGAGGTCGGCAGAGGTAAGATCGTCTTCCTCCTGGCGGACCCGTCCTTCGACATGGTGAAGTTCGCCTCCGAACTGTCCGCTCAGGGGGTCGGAATTCAAGATAATCGTGTGCGAGAACCTGGGATACGAGCATGAATCGATCGGGTTCGGGAACAACCTGAGACCGCCGAGCATCACCTCGGAATTGTTCTCGCTGATAGTCACCAGGGAGCAGAGATAATCCAGAACCGATGAGGGACGCCCACGATCTAAGAGGAGGGCAATGAGAACTGGAGTACTCGTAGTCGGACACGGAAGCAAACTGGAACACAACTGTAACCTGGCCTTAGAGATGGCCCGTATCCTGGACGAAGGAGGAGAGTTCGGTCCGGCGGTGGCAGGGTTCATGCAGATCAATGAACCTGACATCCTGGACGGGATCAGAGCCCTCATGGCCAAGGACGTGGAACTGATATACGTCCAACCTTGCTTCCTGGCCAGCGGGATACATATCAGCAAGGATATCCCCGAAGTGCTGGGATTGAAAGAGGGATGCAAGAGCGGCACATTGATGATCGATGGTAAATCGGTCGAGGTGAGGTGCTGCGGCCCCATCGGTCCCGACCCGAGATTGGCGGTCATACTTCTGACCGGATCAGAGAGCGTGTCCAGGGGAGCGGCTAGCGAATAGCGGATCTGGAGCCCCTGACCCGGGCACGGGAAATCATAAAGAACGGGCCATTTGCACCAGTTGCATGGGCATGGATTGATTGCATTCGAGATGAGCATTTGTATCCGGGTTCTTGGCATAAGTGTTCACCAAACCTTTCGGCAACATCAGATATAGGGTTCAATTCCTTCTACCCGGTGAGGTCGCGGAAAACGGTTCCGAGACTTATCTTGGGAGATTCCCGACTCCTGAATATATCTCGTCGGCCGCCAGGTGCGCTAATCAAAATTGACCTGATGGATGGTTCTTATCCGTAAGGTTAATAATATCAATGAATCGTTAGTTTAAACAGGTGTGAAAATGGTATATTTACCTGAACTAGCTAAAATATCTGATTCAGATCTTAAGAAGATCAAACTGATTGAAAAAGACCTTGGGGTGGTGTTGGTCGCATTCAAACCGATCGAGTTCGCTGACCTGAACACCAAACAAATAGAGGACCTCAAGAAGGTGGAAAAAGAATTGGGAGCGACAGTGATTGCTTACTTGAATTCCCGATCATCTGACAAATAGTTTTTCGAATTCGATCGCTTTGATAGTCGAACATTAGTCGGGAAACTAGTGACTGCTAGGTACGATATAATGGTAGGTCCGTAGCCTAGTCTGTGTTACGGCGACAAATGCGGGCCAGAAAGAGTGCGTTCAAGGCCGCCAATGTTCCGCAAGAGGACTCCGGCAGCAGACGTAGCGTGGTTCAAGGAACCATAAGACTTTTCGATGGTGTACGGAGTGAGCCCGATCGATACCTCTATGGTCATTTCGAGAGGAGATTAGGCCATGGCAGGAGGCAGAACAGCCTCTCAAGAAGATCGCTGAGAAATAATTTCAACCGTCTTGGGTTCTTCTGATGACGAGCACGGGACAAGCAGCGAACCTTACGACCTTTTCGGCAACGCTGCCCATCAGCAGATGGGACATCCCTGAACGACCCAGGGATCCCATGACTATCAGATCGTATTTCTTGGATTCCTTGATTATCTCATCGGCAGGATGACCATTAACGACCTTGCCAGTTATACGAACTCCTTTCTTCTCCCCCTCCATAACCGCATTACCGACCGCCTTCTTGCTCAGTTCGTCCACCTCAGGTGAGAACTCCGGAAGGGGGATACCTCGAAAGAGAACTAAGATAGGACCGGTCAATCACTGAAAATGCGGTGACATCCGCATCCAATTCTTTGGCGAGCGTGATCGCCTGTGCGATGGCGATCTTATTGTTCTCGCTGCCATCGATGGGCAACAATATCTTTTGTAAATCAAAGTTCAGCATCTCCTGAATTATGTTGGATGTATAATCCAACGTGAAAACAAATCGTACTTTGGATATTTAATAGGTATTTTTACTAACAAGAATAACGCTGAACCGCAGCAATAATATAGTCGAAATGTGAATTTAAATATAGGTACAAGGTACGTCATTCTCCTTATCAAATATCCTTCACTTCCCGCATTGTTGCTCATTATCATAGAAAGGATCTTATCCTTGCACATGGGCCACTACGACTCGGACATGGTCTTTACGGGCATGGCCTACCCGGACGAAAAGAAAATCTTTCACACCAGCGATTGACCAAATGGTGTTAAAAACGATTCCACTTTCAATCTGATTTCTAGGGCCCATCTGAGGTGGGAGGCCTCTCTCAGGATCCATGGAAGACGGACATTTTGGAAGACTGGCATGTTTAAACGATGAACGGATGAGATTTAAGATGATTGCGAACGACCGTCGAATGATTCGTTTTCAATGAAATTGGTAATTTATCGCCAGAACTTATTTTAACTAAATGAACATATTTTAATTAGGGTAAATAATTTGGCGTTATGTCCCAATTGTCGGGTGGAAATAACCAGGGTTAACATTGTCAGAGAAAATATCGATCACGAAGAAACGGCAAGGATGAACCTTACCGCCATAATAGCGATGCGTGTCGAAACAACGATGTATTCTTGCCCTAACTGCCATACAGTACTGGGCATCGCACAATACATGAGCGTATAAGATAGCAGTTTGCAGAAACCCATTTCCGCATCTTTACCGCCCTTCCCATAACTCTGTTTAATCTCCGTGAGTGTGAAATAGATGCAATCTTATTATGAACGATGTCTGAGGAAGAAGGGCATGAGGACCATGACCACGAGGGACAATGCTCCCATGATCATCACCATGGTCACGACCATCACGAACACGCTCGCTTCGAGCCAGGTAAGGGGCTTTCCAAACCGCTTTTGATCGTTCTGATCATTACTGCCACGTTCGCTGTGGTGGAACTGCTCGGAGCCATTTTCTCTAGTTCATTGGCGTTGCTATCCGATGCTGGCCACATGTTCACTGATATCTTGGCCCTGGCGATGAGCCTGGCGGCAGCTATCGTTTCACAAAGGCAGGCGACCGCAAAACAGACCTTCGGTTATCTTCGCCTCGAGATTCTGGTCGCCTTGGCAAACGGAGTGGCCCTCATCTTCGTATCACTGTTCATCATGTACGAGGCGGTCGGCCGTCTGCTGAATCCGGCTGGGATCGACTCAACGTTGATGCTGTTAGTCGCATTCGCCGGGTTGGCGGCGAATGTGGCCTGTGTTCTCGTTCTCAGGGGAAGATCGAAGGAGAACCTCAACGTGAAAGGCGCCTTCCTGCACATGCTCGGTGACATGCTCTCATCGGTCGGTGTCATAGTAGCAGCATTGCTCATCCTGTTGTTCAACTGGACCTTTGCCGATCCAATCATCAGCATTGTGATCTCGCTGATCATCCTGTACGGAGCGGCGAGGCTTTGTCATCAGTCTGTCTATATCCTTCTGGAGTTCACCCCACCCCACATTGAACTGTCCGAGATCCGCTCTTCATTGATGAACGTCCCAGGTGTTGAGGACGTTCACGATATTCATGCCTGGACCATTTCATCCGGCGTTTACGCGTTGAGCGCCCACCTGCGTGTCACGGACCAACCGGTTTCGGAATGTTCGTCGATATTGAAGGCGTGCGAACATCAGTTGGAGACCAGGTACCATATTAATCACTCGACGTTTCAACTCGAACATAAAGAGTGCCAAATGAGAGCCTGTTGCTTCAGCAAGTCCAAGAAGGATGTGAAGGGAAAGAATGAAGCATAAAACCAGATAACCGATCGAATCGTGACATGACCGAAAGAAGGGCGACAATAACACCGTTCCGTTCCATCGATCATCGATACGGAGGATTCTGGGTTATGATCCATTAACGCCACAGTATATTGCCCTGCCCGGCAGAGCTGGAACACTAATGGGCAAGGACTCAGCCTTTATCGCTCAGACAAAAAATGATACCGTTCAGCCGAATGGCAGTGCAGAATGATCCGAGAAGTGGTAGAGTAATGACAGGATAATGAAAATGTAATTTTCAAGGGGTACCGCTCGAGTATTTGCTAGGGCCTCAACCCATCCCTATAGATTGGACCGAAAAGAAAACGCCCCATCAGAGCAAGGCCATGATCCCCAGCAGTCCGCCGATTGCAATGCATGCAGACATGGTCCAGAAAGCCATCTGCCATCGACGGTCGTACTGATACCCATTCATAACATCCGCCCGCGAGACCAGCTTCCCAAGCAGGTAAAGGGAAGGCAGGACGATGATGGTGAAAATGACCATCAGACTGAGCATCAGGGTAACATAGTTGGACGAGAGCATGACCAGCAGGACCGCAGGAAGGCTTTCCAGCGAATAGATGATCAGGAAGGCCCTCCTGGACCTGGTGTTCAGCGCCTCGAGCACGCCCCAGGCCGACCCCATAGAGATCACCACAAGGGCCAGAAAGCCAGCTGAAATGAATCCGATCCCCATCAGGAGGGACGCGTTCCCGCCGAACACAGACAAGGCTTTGGGAAGATCGGACAGACCGAGACCGCCCGAGCTGGCAAGGTTCAGACCCACCAGAACGGTGATGACCATGAGGACTTCCGATACGACCGCGCCGAGCAGCGTTTCGATCCGTTCAGCCTTCATGGCTTCCGGCCGTTTCAATCTTCGGGCGTTGGCTCCCGATTGGAAGTACAGCATCCAAGGCATGATCACTGCTCCAATGCTCGCGGCCATCAGATAATCGTACGAAGAGTTGCCATAGGGCTGGAAGGGCGATAGACCGATGGAGAACACGTCCTTAGCGTTGAACGGGAATACGAACAGTGTAAGAACGAATCCCGCCACCAGCAACAGGCTCAACGGAAGGAGTACCGCCTCAGCTTTGGCATATTGTCTACCCACGACGATAAACGTGTGAACTAAATAGGCTATGACCAGCCCAGGCACCACAGGCAGACCAAGTAGATAGAGGCCGAGACCTATTCCGGCATATTCGGCGACGTATTCGAGGAAGTCCCCCATCGCCATGGGCAATGCCGCGGCGATCGCGACCCTCTTTCCAAAATATTTGCGCGTGGCTTGGCCCAAGCCAAGACCGGAGGCGATCCCCAGACGACCAGCAGCGTCCTGGATGAAGAACAAGGGGACGATCAACAGGACGAATATGAAGATCATCCTGTAACCCCACTCGGATCCCGCCTGGAGCCCGGTCACTATGGAGGCTATGTCCACGTCCGCTATCATGACCAGCCAGGCCGGACCAAAATTCTTTAGCAGTTCTCCAAACGACAGCTTCATCGAATTACATCCATGAGTCAAGCGGTTTCAAGCAGGTGTTGTCAGTGATTTTTGAATGTGCTCGATGGCGCCTGGTGATGAAATGATAACCTTCATGGCTATGGTAATTATCCTGGACGCCCTATCATCGGCGATGTCTGACATGTTGTCGAGCCATTTTGCTAACGGTCCCTCAGACAATGCCACCATCGCCCAGGTTCAGGCGGGCCTAATATAAAAACGATATTAGGTTACCCTAAATTTTCCTTGGAACTGGAATCACCAGCAACACCGACACACAATGTCCACTGTGTCAACCCGACGAGCTTCATGCCAAAGAAATTGACCCATGACCGGTGCGCTCCGATCATGGGTCGTCTATATTTTATTTATAGACCTCTGCTTTTTCCAGCATAAACTTTTCCTGATCGAACGTCTCCTCGTACTTTTTATGGCGGTAGTATGCGACCGAGACCAGCCAAGAGGTGATGAACAGGGCCACGATGAAGAAGCCCAGGGTCTCGAAGTCCAAGGCCTGCAAATCGCCCCAGAACCCTCCGGTCCAGTTCATCTCCGTCGCCAATACCTGAGCCAGTTCGACGCTGCCAATGGCGAACGCCACCATGACCGACATTATGGTTATGGTGAGGTTGTAGTACACCTTTCGTATCGGGTGCTGGAACGCCCAGCCGTACGCCAACCGCATGGATACCCCGTCAGACATGTCGGTGAATATCATCCCGCAGGCGAAAACTAGAGGAAGGGTCATGATGGCCCATATAGGTACAAGACCAGATACTCCAACGCCAACCGCCAGTCCGATGGTCATGGTCTCGGTCGCGGTGTCAAAGCCCAGGCCGAACAGCAGCCCGACGATGATCATATGCCAGGGTTGGGACACCAATTTGAACAACCGTTTGAAGTGGGTGTTCATGAACCCTTTCTTGTTCAGCTCTTCATCGAGCTGTTTTTGGTTGATCTTTCCGTTCTTCAGCCCTTTGAAGACCCCGTAGATCTCCCTAACGATGAGCACATTGATGAACGCGATGATGAATAGGAAAGCCCCGGAGATCAATGTGCTGACCCAGTCGGTAGTGAATTCCACGGAAGTGCCAAGTATTGCCTTGGCGGCGACGATCACAGATATGACCATGAGCCCCACCGTTATCGCGTGACCGATGGAGAACCACATGCCAACAGTCAGCGGCCGTTTGTTTTCTTGCATCAGCTTACGCGTGGTGTTGTCGATGGCGGCGATGTGGTCGGCATCGACTCCGTGGCGGAGACCAAGAACGAATACTACGATGGCCAAACCGCCCAGAGCATAATATGCCTGTCCAGCCCATGTCGCAACAATGAACGAGATCACGGTCGCGACAGCCAGTACAGAGTACATCAAGACCACTTTCACCTTCTCTCCCCTATTCAGGCTGATGAGCGCTTCTGAGAGCGATGCTTTTTTTGTTGGTTCCAGTGCAGTTTCATCTGTGATTTTTAACCCCCCTGTGTTAACCCCATTTCCGAGTCCGATGGCCTTAACATCGTATTGGATGTATCATCCAATCAGCTTACAAAGGACTAATAGCAATGTTTACTATTTAGCAGACCATTGCGCTATTACACCAATATATAATCATACCACATGCTTTTGCAAAATCTATCCAACGGGATGTCTGCCATTTTCAAAACATTGGAAATTGAGCGATTCATGATTGGATCGACGACGGCCAATTCATGGCCTGTATGGAAGATGAAAATGTAGACATTAAGTGGTATTGGCTTTGTTGAATGGCTAAGTTTCCACTTGAAATACCGATCGAGCCGGCTATAACAAATTGAACATATGTTCTATGCCCTGCACTTCGTTTTCTAATCTCTACGGGTTCTTCATCGAACAGGATCGCCTGATATTACAGACCTTCCGGAAGGTCGTTCCAACTGGATATACGCATAACCTTGCGCCTTAGAACGGCTCTATTAGAAGCTGGAAGCAAGACCTCGATCAATTCAGATATTGTTTCTTTTTCATCACGTTGACCATTCCAAGAGTTTGTCAAAAGACTTTTGCATCAAGGCCACCATCTATTATTATCAGACATATACCTATAAAGATGCTAGTGAAATTTACCTGACCGAACGGTGTCACGCGAAGAGTGAGCGATTCTCGCCTGTCATCAAAGTAATCGACACGGAGCATGCACATGTCTGGACGAACAAAAAACAAGACCGTACACTAATTAATTAAACAAAATAATTATCTATATAAAATTCAATAATATTTTCGCTAGCAATAAATATCTACTCGGACCTTTTTCACCCCCTACCGCCCCTGGGAAGGTTAATATTATCAGTAATGATAACATCTTCTATCTCAATGGAAAGCGAGACGAAGTCCAAAAGATGGACTAAACAGAAAAAGGCAATAATCGATATAGTTTATGACACCGACGTCCATCTTACTGCCGACGAGATATATGTCAAGGCAAGGGAGATCCTCCCGAAGATAAGCCTTGGAACAGTTTATCGCGACCTCACGATGCTGAAAGAAATGGGTTTGATTTCTGAAGTGCCCAAAGGCTCGCTGAACACTTACGCAAAGCATCCCGACTCCAATGTACATTTCGAATGTGAGGTCTGCCACAAATTGTTCTGTGTGCAGTTCGACATGAGCGTCTTTGAACTCTCCAAGAAGTGTGGTTTCAAGGTGAATCGCTGCTCACTGAATATGAGCGGCATATGCAACAGCTGCGAAGAAAAAAGTTAGACCATGGAAAAGCAAGGCAAGATTCATTAATCAAGAAAAGCTTATCAATAACAAATATCATTACAGATTAAGTTGGATGATACATCCAATGATGAAATAGGAAGGATAACAATGATGGAGATGTACTATAGTTTAGAACCATACATTTATTACTAATTAAACCCATTATCATTCATGGCCAGGCCGGAGGAGATCATGATCGAGAAACACCTTACTGTCCAGGACCTGGAGAAGCGGATAAAGACGCTGGAAAAGGACACCAGAGTGCTGAAAACACTTTACTTCGTACGTTACCGATATGAAGGCATGAGCGTCGAGGAAGCTGCCAAACTTGTCGGCACGAGCAAGAACAACGCTTACATCTGGCAGGAACGCTGGAACGAATCTGGGTATGAGGGGATCATACCCAGGTTTGCCGGGGCAAACCATCCAAGCTGACCGAGGAGCAGAAGCTGGATCTGAAGGAAAGGTTCGGGCTCTGGCAGCTTCACGACCGAGGATGTGCGAGAGCTCATCCAGACGAAATACGGTGTCGAATACACTTCGAAACAGGTCCGGATAATCATGCGCAAGATGGGGCTGAACTATGCCAAACCTTTCCAACATGACTATCGGCGTCCAGCGGACGCCGAGGATCAACTAAAAAAAACTCCCGGAACTGATGGATGAATGCATAATCGGATTCTTCGACGAGGCGTCCCCGCAGACCACCGCCAACACCGTAAGGCGTTGGTCATTCGGTCAGCCAGAGATCTGGAAGAACACGACCAAATTGAAATCCAACACCTTCGGTTTCTACGCTTTGAACGGTGTTTCGGTGGTCGATTTCCTTCCTCATTCGAAGAAAGAGGACATTTGTTGCTTTCTGCGTACCATCCGGAACGCCAATCCGGTCGGTCGGATCATTCTGATCCTGGATAACTTCCGTTCACACAGGGCGAATGCCACGATGGTCCAGGCCGCGCGCCTGGACATCGATCTAGTCTTCTTGCCACCATATTCTCCTGACCTGAACCCGATCGAATATATCTGGAAGAGCGTGAAGAGGGTCATATCTGATAAGTTCGTCAAGAGCCTGGAAGATATGAGGATGATCATATCCAGATCGTTCCTGGACTGTTCTTCGAGGTTGTCGTTTGCCCGATCTTGGATCACTAAGTTCTTAGGAGGAATTAGTATTGATAGTTAGGTTCGTAACTATAAATGCTATCGCTGAAGGTTTCTTGCCTTGGTACTGGTGCGTGTTCTGGTTCGCACTGTCGCTACCGGTTGTGATTTACGGATTCTGGCAGATCAGGAAGATCTTTAGAGAACATCCAGAGCAAAAGCTGACGATGGCAATTTCTGGTGCTTTCATTTTCGTTCTGTCCTCCCTGAAAATGCCGTCGGTCACTGGTTCATCATCGACATCGAACAGGACAGGCCGTTGGAACAATCCTATTCGGGGTTTCCATCACGGCTAGCCTAGGGTTCATCGTCCTGGTCTTCCAAGCGCTGCTATTAGCTCATGGAGGTATCACTACATTGGGTGCCAACGATTTCTCCATGGGCATCATGGGTCCGACCGTAGCCTACCTTGCCTATAGAGGGTGCATGAAGCTCAAGATGAGCATGTTACCAACCGTGTTCATTGTCGCCTTCCTCGCTGATTGGTTCACTTATCTTCACCACCGCGGTTCAGCTGGCAGTTGTTTATCCAACCAACGGAAGCATAATGACATCGATGGGTCCACCTTTATGGGCATCTATGCAGTGACCCAGATCCCATTGTCTATAGCCGAATCGGTATTGATGATCATGTTCTTGACTATCTGTCGAGGGCGAGGCCGGACATTATCGGCGACAAGCTGCTGATCAAAAAAGAAAAAAGAAGCAGCAATAACGGTTTCAGCAGAACCGCCGGAGGTGGATTGATGAAGCACCGCACCTGGTACATCATAGGGTTTGCGGATAGTCGGCTAGGAATATGCGCTTCGGCCTTCATCATCGCTCCACAGCGGAACATTCGGGGATCGATGATCAAGGGCCAGAGAAGATTCTGGAGATCGACACCCGATTTACGTGGTTTGGTTCCACAGCCTGTGGACACCGCCGGAAGAGACTGAGTCGCTTCTTTTGTGGTACAGGCGGCCGATGGGGCATCGATGATTTCTGGTTCATCGGCAATGAGCACGGCAAGAAATGAGCCTTGGCAAGCATAAATGCACAAAGCTGAAGGCTGTTCAAGATGAGGCCGTAAGAAAAGATTCGATGGTTCAGTCGAAAAGGTGTGATTGAAACATGTTCGCGATAGATGAGATTGCCTATTCTTTCCTTTCAAGAACTGAGTCACCACTGGAAAGTTCGCGCTCGGCCCTTTCCTTGCTGAATCCTCCTCACTATTGGCCTCATCTATCGTGGTCCCATTTTCAGTCTTCTTGGTGGGTTTTTGTTTGTTGTTTCTATTAGACAAAGCTATGTCATCTCCGAAGTGATTGTCCTGGCCTTGGTGGATGGTCTGGGGATATTCCTATCGGGGCAATAGTAATCGCATTCGTGACCACCTGGGGACCATCTCTTGACTGGAACCTAGGTTTCGGCGGTTCTCGAACTCTCCAACAAGGGGTTGACCTGGGAATGTGGTCTTCATGCGGGCGGTCGCCGGGGTGACGGTCATGCCTTTTCTCTCGCCACTTCCACACGATTCCCACCTCGCCAATGCCCTGAGGCAGGCGAATCCCGGCCAGATCGTTGAACTGACGATCCTGATCTATAGATATTCCTTCCTTCTCTATCGAGCAGCACTGGACACGATGTATGTCGCAGCCCAGAGCCGTCTTGGCTTCCGCGGGACCAAGAACAGTCCGGACGACCGCGAAGTTGCTAGGTGGCGTATTCATTCGTCGATGGATATGGCAGAGCGATCACAGGTGGCTCTGAACTGCCGAAGCTTCCGAGGCGAGTTCCATTGCTATCGCTCCCCGGCGAAAAGATCGACCGAAGTGGGTGGCCGCTTCGATAAGTATGTTCATCTGCTGAACATAATCAATCTGATGATCGTGAATCCGATCTCTATAACCTCGTTATTCTGATGTGATATCGATGACCAGTGCGATATCTTGAGAACAAAAGAGCTTGAACTTCGCCTATCCCAACGGGGTTGTCGCGTGTTAAAGAACGTGACAATGGATGTTGAGAAAGGGAAGAAGATCGTGGTTCTTGGCCCAATGGTGCAGGCAAGTCGACCTCTCATTCCTTCACTTCAATGGCATTCCTCAAGCCGAAGAGCGGAGAGGTCTGCTTTCGAGGAAAGCCATTGAAATACGACCAGAAGTCCCTGTTGGCTTTACGTGAACATGTTGCCATGGTGCTCCAGAATCCTGACCACCAGATTTCTCTCGACGACGGTGGAGGAGGACGTCGCCTTCGGCCCTTTGAACCTATTGCTGGAGAAAGAAGAGATCGAACGTCGCATCGATGAATCATTGCACTTGGTGGGCATGGAAGGCTTGAGGGAGCGCCCGACCCAGCAGCTTTCCTTCGGGCAGAAGAAGCGTGTATCGCTGGCAGGGGCGTTGGCCATGAAGCCCAAGGTTCTCATCATGGATGAACCGACGGCTGGTCTGGACTCGGAGATGGTGCACGAGCTCATGGAACTGTCGGACGAGCTCAACCACAAAGGCATGACACTGATCATGTCCACCCATGACATCGAGACCGCCTATGAATGGGCTGATGAGATGGTGGTCATGATAAAGGGAGAAATAATGTTCTCCGGACCGCCGGAGGATCTGTTCTCCCAGCATGAACTGATCGACAAGTTGAGGATCGTGCCGCCTTTCCCGGTAAGGATCAATCAACAGATGTCTTTTCCGGACCTCTCGATCGGAAATGCCGTTCCCGCGCAACATGGTCGAGGTGTGCGAGAAGTGTTTCCCGATAGATAAGGGACAGGACGACACTTCAGAGACCAGCGCAAGTTCCGGTCCGGCCAGATCCGGTGCTCTAGATCCATCCATAGGGACCATGTTCATACTGGACGTGAACGACCCGAACTATCCAGAGCTGGTCCGTACCTTGACCGACCGGGTCAAGGACCTTCATCATTCCTCCGGAGCATACGGGGCAAAGGCCCGACGCATGGTCAGGGAAGGAAAGATCGACGTCCATCATCCGTTCCACGCGCTGGAGAATGCCTTCCTTCAGGTCAGCCTGGGCAAAGATTACGTGCTTTACACCGATTCCACGCTGGTCTCCCTCGTCGGGTCCGACCTGGCCAAGGTCGAGAAGAAGGTGGGGCTGAGGATAAATGTCCAGTTCAGCGGCCACGGCGACCTGGAGATCAAGAACGGTAAGGACCGATCCAAGGATCGGTAAAAAACGTTGGTCTTGTATCGAAAAGGAGATCTCCATGCGCAAACTGTTCGGAAATGACAATGGTCACACTAGCTTCATCGAGATGCTCGCACCATTGTTGTTCATCGGGATCGTGATTTTGATAATAGGAGCTTTATCATATCTGTCTGGACAGAGCTCCTTGGACTCGTCATTATTCTGGCTGGCCTGGTCGCCGTCGCCCTGGGTTATCTCGCCAGGAGAGGAGGGCATTTCTGATGCCCAGACCCGGAAGATGAGTACATCTATCACGGGTAGAGGATCGTTGCGATCACCGACACGAAATGGAGACGCGTGCTGGGTAATGTCAGCTGTTACTCGCAGTAGCTGAAGATCATCGGTGAAAGGTAGTCTTGCACCTGCTCGATTTAATGAAACATCCAGACCGTCGAGCAGCGGTCCGACGAGCAACCCGGAGTAATTGGTCCAAGAGCGATAATTGCGTCGCTTTGTCCACCGCGGGAAAAGGAGGTCAGGGGAGACCGATACCGCGGTGAACGGTTTTGCAACACTATCACATTTTTACATCTCATTTGGCGAAAGCTGCTGAGGCAATGCATCAACCTTCGCCATGAGTACAACCCTCGATGAGGTCCCTAAATATATAGGTTTATCGTTTTTGATAGGGACTACATTAGGGAATGGTTATCCCTCGATAAATTTGCTGGCTACTCCCGCATAGTGATGGAAATGTTTATCAAATATTATCCCCTATTACGGTTCAGATGGAAGAGTGGGCGGCGAGTTGGCTCAAAGAGCAAAGGGACAAGGGCAGCAAAGGTCTGGAGATCAAGAGGATCGGCTCCTCCTATTACGTGTACCGGTCCACCACCGTCTGGGACAAGGAAGAGAAGAAGAGAAAGAAGCGTTCCAAGTACCTGGGACGCCTGGACGAGAAGAACGGACTTAGGGAGAAGGAAAGCATGCTGGTGCCCGCTTCCGAAAGGGTGGTCAAGCAGTACGGCAACGCGGTCCTTCTCAACCGGGCGATGGCAGACGCATCCGACCTTCTGAGAGCCTCATTCCCGGATGATTGGCAGGAACTCTACGCCTTGTCCATGTTGAGAGTGATGGGCGATGTTCCACTGCGCCGGGCGCAAAGCTCCTGGGAAAAGCTGTACAACATCGCCGGGATCAGGCCCGATCTGTCGCCTAACCGCCTGGTGGAGATGCTCCGCCGTGTCGGGGCCGACAAGAAGGCCCAGGCCAAGGTGTTCAACGGCACGTGCGTGGCCGGCGATGAGGTGGTCTACGGGATGTCCGCCTATTTCACCCGGTCAGGGCAGACCGACCTTCTCGGAAGATCGCCCGAGGAATCGGGCCTGCTGCAGAGGATCAACCTGGCCATGATCTTCTCCAAGGACACCGGAGCGCCCACCATGGTGCGCACACTGTCCAACCCGGTGGGCGAGCTGGGACCGATGCGCAAGCTTCTGGATGAGATAGGAGGGGAGGGAGTGACCCTGGTCCTGGAGCGGGACTCGTTCTCCGAGGAGGCGGTATCGCTGCTTCTGCAGAGAAAGGTCTCATTCGTCCTTCCGGTCAACCGGGACAGCGACCTGTACGACATGGACATCCCCCTGGCCCACCACTTCTTCCATGATAAGCACCTGATCAAGTGCGGCAAAAGGAAGCACAAGGGCATGTGGCTTTACCTCTACCAGGACGCCCAGCTCAAGATGGAGGAGGAACTGACCCTCTATAGGATGCTGGACGAGAACCGGCTGGGGGAGAAGAACGTGCTGGACCGGAGCCATGTCGCCGGCTGCATCATGCTCGCATCGGACAAGGACCTGGGTGAGGATGAGGTCTACCGCCAGTACCGCCGGAGGGACGCGGTGGACCGGCTGTTCACCGACTACCGCAAGACCATAGGTCAGGACCGGGAGTTCCTGGTCGACCGGGAGACCATGGACGGGCACATGTTCGTGGCGTTCCTGTCGATCCGGGCGTACACCAAGATCGAGTCCATGCTGTTCGAGGGCTCGCTGTCAGGAGTGACCCCCCTGGAGGCGCTGGACGAGCTGTCCCGGACCTATTGGATACAGCACGAGGGCGGAGGACAGATGGCCGACATGCCCCGATCGGCCAAGGACCTGGGCAAGAGCCTAGGATTCGACGTGTTCTCCGGATGAAGGCATCTGGCGATAAAGTATTAACACTCAGGAGAGCCGTGACCCTCCGGAGACTGAAAGAATGAACGTGCTCGTTCTGACCTGACCCATGGAGGCGACGTGATCGCCCTCACATATCGTTCCCGCGGCGAGGAAGTGACCGCCGTCGATGTCTACAGGACCGCGGAGCAGTATATGGTCGATCATCTGCGCAACGAAGGCATTTCGGTGGTCAGGTCCACGCCGTCCAAGAAATACGACCTGGCGGTGGTCCCGGTCCATTGCCCGGACCACTATCTGGGACGGGCGAAGTACGAACAGAAGATCACATTTCACCGGGCCGTGGGCGAACTGGCCCATTTCAGCTACCCCACCATCGAGGTGACCGGGACCAAGGCCAAGACCTCCACCTGCCATGCCATTTCCCACCTGCTCAAGAAGAAGGGCGAGAAGGTCCTGTTGCTGACCTCGCGCGGCCTCTTCTCCGTCGGGGAAACGGTCGAGCTGCTGGAAAGGGAGGCCTCGATCTCGCCGGCCACAATACTGAGGCTGTCGTTCATGGAAGGGGGATGGACAAGAGGGGTGTTCGAATGCAACCTGGGTGGGACCGGGCTCGCCGACATCGGGGTCGTGACCACCGCGTCCGGGGACAATTACCCCATAGCGGCAGGCACCAGAAGGGCGGTCGACGGCATAATCCAGATGGTCAAGTCCACCAAAGGCATCCTGGTCCTGCGGCACCCCGAGATCAACATGTGGAAGGTGTTCATCCCCAAGAGCACCCAGGTGGTCGAGTTCGGGGAGTTCGGCGACATCAACGTCTCTTTCGACAAGGGCATGAAGTTCGGCAACAAGCCCAAATGCTGGATCAATGTGAAGAAAGGAGACTTCCCGTTCACGATGCCAGCCTCTTTCCTGGTGCCATCCTACGGCACCTCGGTGTCCGCGGCGGCGGGAGTGGCGACGGCGGTCGGCCTCTCCCCCAAGAAGATCACCGAATGGCTGTCGGACTTCGAGGGCATTCCCGGCCGAGGGGAGCTTTCCCGGGCGGGAGAAGGGTGGCTGGTCCGGGACCGCAATCCGTCGGTGACCCCGGTTTCCATCGACTGGAACATCAGGATGATAGAGGAGCATTACGCCAACAAGGACCTGGGGGTGATGGTCGAGCAGGCCGGCGTCAAGCCTAGGACGCCGCTCGACCTGGAGGCCATCGACAAGAGCCTGGCCACCCACAGCTCTGTGAAGGGAAGATACCTGTTAGAGACCGGGTCCAGCTCTGTCGAGCCCCCGGCAAGCTTCGAGATGGTGAGCGATCCGAACACCGCCATCCGCGCGCACAAGCTCACGTACTGGTGTTCGAACAGAGACGAATGAGCCGCTGCTCCCCGCCCCTTTTTTGGGATTCGCCTATTTATCCGGCTTGCGCAGAGCGACCTCGTAGAGCTTCTTGGTGAACGGCGGCGTCGGGTCGTCGAACTCCCTGATCCAAAGGACCTCGTACCCAGATGCCAGTCGCCTGACCTTATCCTCGTCGAAGAAGTGCACCACAAAACCAAGCGGGTTCTGCCACATGCCTTCCCCGAAATGCTTGCCATTGCGGAAATGGGGATCGTGTACGTTCCTGACCGAGTAGATGTTCAGGCCGCCCGGCCTCAGCACCCGCAGGACCTCGGCGAATATGAATGCCAGTTCCTTTTCCGCCAGCTGCATGGTGAAGAACATATGGGAGAAGCAAGCGTCGAACGTTCCATCATCAAAGGGCAACCCGTCCCGGGCATCGCCGATCATCAGTACGACCGATCCCTGCACTCCGACGGATTCGACCCTGCTTCTGATCTGACATAGACCCGCCTCGGAATAATCCAAGGCTGTCACCTTCATACCGTTCTCGGCCAGGAAGAGAGTGTCCCGGCCCTGCCCGCAGCCAAGTTCCAGTACTCTCTTGATCTGTGGCTCAGCAGCACCGGCAAAGCGCTCCGACCGAGCTGGCTCGCCCCTTTCCCGAAGAAATCCTGATTGGCGGAGTAAGTGCTGTCCCATCTGGACCGCTGGTCCTTGCCATCGTCTGCTTTCATTTCCATGCCGATATTTCCAACGTGTTGTCCGGGCTTAAATGTTCCTGGATTAGGAAATATCTCGGATGCCGCGCTGAACGATTGTCGGTCATTCCTCTCTAGCAACATTAAATACTGTCGAACCGGATGAACGTTCATGCCGCTCGGAGACCCGATGGGTGGGGACACGCAATACGACAGCCGCGGGATACTACTCGGCGTTTCGACGGTGGCCGTGCCGGTCAAGGACCTGGCCTTAGCCACCGCCTTCTACGAGGAGACCCTCGGCCTTGTCGTTCAGCGGAACTCGCCAAGCGAGAACTGGATCGAGCTCGGGCCGAGCGGGCTGGGAAGGATAGCGCTGTATGTCCCTGATTCGAAAGGCAGGAGGCCGGGCGGGCCCACTGGGATCATCCTCAACACCGAGAGCATATACGACCTCCACCGGAAATTGGTGGACAGAGGGGTGCGGTTCGCGGTAAAGCCGGAGAAGAGGCGAGTGGGCGGGCTCATCGCTATCTTCCTAGACCAGGACGACAACCAGATCGCGGTGGTCGAGGAGACGACAACACCGGTCCAGGAGGACAAGATAGCGTCGATCCCGGAACTTGCCCAGAAGGCGCGGCCAAAGAGGCCGGTGACCGAGTACTGACCTCAGACCTTGCTTGGGCTCAGGATCTGAACGATCCTGTTCGCCCGGTTGCTGGCCTGCTCCACGCAAGATCCCACGTCCTTCGCGGATTCCGCGCAGCCGATGGTCATGACCGGAGCGGTCCCGGCCTGCATCTCCTCTACGTACAATAGGCCCTCCTCGTCCAGGTCCAGTCCCAACTGACCCGCGAGACGAAGGGTTTCCTGGGAAAGCCTCAGCCCCACGTTCAGCACGACGATGTCCGCCGGGACTATGTAAAGCTCGCTGAGGAGCGTGTTCTCACCGCAGACCTGGAGCTTCGACCCTTTCTCCGTCACCATCGCCGGTTGCCCCCGCACGAAGCGCACCCCGAGCCGGCGCGCCTCCTTGTAGGCCGCTTCCTGACCTCTCCCGCAGGTCCGGATGTCGATGTAGAACACATGCACCTGGATCTTGGGGTCGAGCCGCTTGAGCCTGATCGATTCCTTGACCGCGTTCATGCAGCAGTAGCTGGAACAGTAGGGGACCCCCCGTTTCTCCACCCTGGAGCCGACGCACTGGACTATGGAAACGGCCGTCGCATCCGGTCGACCTTCCGACTCCCAGCGGGAGAGCAGATCATCGAACTCGATCGAGGTGACCACCCCTTTGAGCCTGCCGGCACCATATTCCGGTATGGACCTGGCATCGATGCTTTCCATGCCGGTAGCGATCAGCAATGCCCTGGCCTCGATCTCGCCCATGAGCCCTTGGTCGTTCGCGACAGTGGCCGAGACCAGGTACTCATCCCTTGTCAGAGTGCCGACGTGATAGCCGAGCATCACCGTCACATTCCGCTCCCGGAGGACGTCTTTTCTCAGGCGAAGCGCAATTTCCGAAGGGGTATCCCCTCGAATAACCGTCCGTGTGAACCTCGAGGCAAGTCCGCCCAACTCAGGCAACTTTTCCACCAGGACCACCCTCAGCCCGGCCCGTCCGGAGTCAAGGGCCGCCTGCATGCCACCAACTCCGCCGCCAATCACAAGGAGATCGAAACGTTCGAGCAAGGCCACCACGACGGCGCCGGTACGTCTTCATGCGACATAAGCGTTACCAGAATGTCTGATTCACTATAGTTAACAGGTAAATGTCAAATAACTTGCATTCCCTCAGATGACCAGGTCGAGCCACATGCTGGAAGTAGAGAACCTGAGCGTCGAGGTCGGCGGCAGAGAAGTGCTGCACGATCTAAACATTAGTGTCATGGACGGTTACACGAACGTCTTGTTCGGACCGAACGGTTCGGGCAAATCAACGTTGCTGATGACCATCATGGGATTCAGCGGTTACAAGGTCACCCAAGGCTCGATACGGCTGAATGGCGAGGACATCACCGGGCTATCGGTGTCTGAACGCGCTCAGAAGGGCATCGGCATGATGATGCAACGCCCGCCGAACCTGGCCGGGGTCAGGCTGCGCGACCTGGTCAAGGTGACCGGACGAGGCAGGAGCGACCCGGAAAAGCTGGCCGTCGACCTTGATATGCAGCCGTTCCTGGCCCGGGACGTGAACGTGGGATTCTCGGGAGGGGAGATCAAGCGCTCGGAACTTCTGCAGCTGGAGGCGCAGAACCCATGCCTATTCCTTCTGGACGAGCCGGAATCGGGCGTGGACATCGTTTCCATCCAGAAGGTCGGGGCCAAGGTCAATGAACTGCTCCATGGCAAAATGGGGTGCGCCGGGAAGCGGGACATGAGCGGCCGTGCGGCGCTCATCATCACCCACACCGGGGCCATCCTGGACTACGTGGAGGCGGACAGGGGTTCGTGCTCTGCAAGGGCACGGTGGCATGCTCCGGCAACCCAAGGGAACTGCTCTCGGAGATCAGGCGCATGGGATACGACGAGTGCATAAGGTGCAAGCTCAACCTGAAGAAACCCAACGTAGAAGTTGCCCGGGAGGCATGAACGTGGCCACCGAGACATTGAAGAAGAAGGCCGAGGAAGCGAAGACCAAGAAGGCAGCCTTCGGAGAGGACATAGAGCTCGAGCATTTCAAGGAGGCCAGGCGGGACATGCCCATGGCCGAATCGCTCGAATCGCTGAGCGAATCCGACCGCCGCACACTGCTGAACGCGGGAGTGATGCCGAGCGGGGTAGGACGGTCCGGGTCGTTCGTCCTGATGGACAACACCGTGGTTCACGAATCGATCCAGGGCACCGGGGTCGAGGTCACCTCCGTGCAGCAGGCACTGAAGAACCATGACTGGGTCAAGGATTACAGCTGGAAGGCCGTGGCCGTGGACGCGGACAAGTACACCGCCCGTACGTACCTCGAGGACGCGGACGGATACTTCATTCGGGCCTTGGCCGGGCACAAGGTGCAGCTGCCGGTCCAGACCTGCCTGATGGTCAAGAGCAAGGATGCGGCGCAGACCGTGCACAACATCATCATAATCGAGGAGGGTGCCGAACTGGAGGTCCTGACCGGATGCTCCACCAGCAAAGGCGTGGAACGGGCGCTCCACCTGGGCATATCCGAGTTCTACATCAAGAAAGGGGCCAAGCTGACGTTCACCATGATCCACAACTGGTCTGAGACCATGGGCGTTCGTCCGCGCACCGTCATCCTGCAGGAGGAGAACTCGACGTACATCTCCAACTACGTGGCGCTGCGTCCGGTCCAGAGCATCCAGACCTACCCGACCACCAGGATGGACGGCGCTGGCGCGGTGGCCCGCTTCTCCACCGTGGCCATCGGTCATCCCGGCAGCGAGATGGACCTGGGCGGAAGGGCCCTGATGAACGCGTCCAACACCCGGTGCGAGATCATCTCCCGGACCGTGTCCACCGGCGGAAAGATCATCTCCCGGGGCCAGCTGGTCGGCCGCGCACCGGGTATAAAGGCCCACCTAGAGTGCAAGGGGCTGATCCTTAACGACAAGGGCATCCAGATCGCCATCCCCGAGCTCGAGGCATATGTCCCGGATGTGGAGATGACCCATGAAGCGGCGGTCGGAAAGATCGCCCAGGACCAGGTCGAGTACCTGATGTCCCGCGGCCTCACCGAGGAAGAGGCGGTCGGAATGATCGTGCGCGGCTTCCTGGACGTGAGCATCATGGGGCTGCCAGACCAGCTCAAGGCGGAGATCGACGCAACGATGCAACAGGCGGACATCGGCAAGATGTGATAACGGGCATCCGCCCATTTTTCCCTCATTTTACGATTATCGAAGCGTTTTCATGATAAATCGGAGCATGTCACGCTCGATTGCCGATAGTCTTTGAAAAGCTTTAATTCGCATCCGGACGCTACGGGTATGGGGGAATCGATTTGGTGGGGGATACATACGAATTGGACATGGACAGCGCTATTTTGGACGCGATCAGGCGTCTGAACAAACAAGACAAAGCTGAGGTCGCGCATTTCATCATCGACCCGGTAGTTCTGTTCATTTTGGGGGCAACGTCGCGAAGAACCTTGACCGTCAGCGAGATGGCACCATCCATCAACCTGCCGATCGCCACATGCTATAAGCTGGTCTATCAGCTAGAAGCATTCGGCCTCATGTCGAAGGTCGGACTATCGAGAACATCCGGCCGGGGAAAGGCGTCGACATACACATCCATACTGAAATCCTTGAACCTGGAGCTCAAGAACGGTTACATACTCATGACCGTCACCTGGAAGAACAACCAGCGCGAGACCTTCCGGCGCGAGTTGAACACTGAACCGTCGAACACGGCGTTCTCCCTTTTGGTCAGCCCGCTGGACCTGACGATCGCGGAAGAGTACATAGAACCGCGCTACCGCGGCTACCTGAGCCAGCCGGTCAAGAACCTGGGAGAGATAGAGTAATACGACCGGCCCCGCACGGGGCTGCTTCAAGTGACCCAGGTCGGTGCCACAGACACAATGGCTCAGAACCGGTAACCGACCTGGAATCCGAGCTCTTTTATCACGGACACCAGCAGGTACCGGTGCATGAGCGCGTCAATCATTCCGCTCATCTTTGACTTTGACCGATGAAACGATTCGACCTTAAGGCTGGATTGGCTGGCGCGGGTGAACCTTCCGAATTTTCGTTGATGCCGGAAGAGTTCCAGGGCGTTCGCCTCCTCGTTGTGCCATACCGCTTCCGGAACTATCACCGAATCGGTCGACCTGGTCCGGAGCTTGGAATCCAGGAGCGAATCCTCGTAATTGCCCATCGTCGATATCAATTCCTCCGGGATCTGGGAATAGGCAAATTCCAGCAGCCCCCTCCGGAAGAAACGGGGGAAGACATAGAGCCCTTCGCCCCCTTTCATCGCCTCGCTCTCAAGGAACCGTCTCTGGCGGTCGATCCCCCGCTGCACCCAGTTGGCTGGCCTGAAGGAACGCTCGCCCAGCACCACCATGTCATGCTTATTGATCTGTTCGACACAGCGTGAGATGGCCTTGGGCTGCAATACCTGATCGGCATCGACGAACATGACCCATTGGCCCTTCGACCTCCTCAAGCCTTTCAACCGGGCCCCCAGCACCCTTCCTGGGTAATCTATGACCTGGGCGCCGAAACCCTTGGCTATCTCCCGAGTCCCGTCCTTCGAGAACGAATCCACCACCAGCACTTCGACATTGGTATAGTCCTGCTCCTTGATGGACCGGAGGGCCAACCCAATGTGCCGCTCCTCATTGAGGGTGGGTATGATGATCGAAACGAGATCTTCGGGCAAAATGGTTATCTTTTCCGTATCCAGGCACGAATTATTAGCAATATCGGTCGGATCGGGCGAACCGGTCCAAGAACACGGCGATCGAACTTCATCCTTATCCACCAGGAGCGGTGGAGTCCACTTTCCAATTACCCGACCATAGCTCCATGTAGGCCCAGCTTGTCACAGTGGTCCCGCCGAAGGCGACCAGCATATCGAGTGCGATCGTAACCAGGGAATCGTGGAACAGCACGATCAGGGCCACCTGCATCGCGGTGAAGAACACCATGATGGCCAAATAGACCCGGGAATCCGTGGCCAGTCCGTAGTTCATGAACAGGTTCGCCACGCCCAGCAGGGCCATGGCCAGCCCCAGTATGCCCAGCCCGGCCGCCGCCCCGATGTACTTGTCGCCCCCGTACAGAAGACGAAGTATCTCGTTCGGGAAAACGAAGTAGGCGAAGACCACCAGTCCGGTCACTGCCAGGGCGATCAGGACGGAAAGTCGCATCATGACCACCGTTCCCGCTTTCTTGGCGTGCGCCGCGGCCAGCTTGGGATAGATGACGATGTTGATCGAGGAAGGCAGGAAGAGGATGATCTTGCTCAGCATCGAGCAAACCGCATAAAGGCCAGCCGTGTTCGGGTCCAAGTATTGTCTGGCTAGTATTATGTCCACGTTGACCATTATTGTGAGGCAGGCGATGGCGACGATCACGTGCAGGATCGACCTTCGCATCATCTTCAGTTCCGGGGCGGGCACGGGAAAAGGTTTGAGACGCAGAAGGTCCCGGACCGAGTAGATGGACACCGACAAGGCCAGGACCAGGCCGACCAGCACCCCTCCGAGGGCGCCCATGATGCCGAAACCGAGGACGACGAGGATTATCCCCAATCCCAGCTTCGTGACCGGCCCGGTCACGCCGTAAAAGGCATTGTACCGGAACCTCTCCAATCCCTGACTGGTACCGTATCCGACCGGGGATACCATGGAGACGACCACACCGGCCATAAGCAGGAAGACCGGGAACGTCGAGGACAGGTAGATGAAATTCGATATGCTAGGCAGGAGGAGGTACAGCGCCAGTGCGATGGCGGCCCCGATCACTGCTTCATACAGCAACATCTTCCGTATCAGCCAGGCGATTTCATTCTTCCTGCCGTCGACGTTCATGCGTGAGGTCTGCTTCACCAGGAACGTGCTTCATGATCTGGGCGGGAGCGACGGCCAGGTAGAACATGGACAATAACGCCGACAGTTCGGAGAAACTGTCCGGGGTCATCGTCCCGCTCATGAAGTACTGGAAAAGATAGTCACAGCCGCCACCGACCAGAGTAGCCACTGCCATCATCAGTGCTGGCTTGGCCATTCCTCCGAAAAGACGCGGGAGATGCAACGGTCGGGGATAAGGGAACGAATATTATTAACCGTTGACAAGAGAGACGAACCTTCCAGAGAGAATCGGGCCATGAGGAACGAACGAACTTGAGCCAAAGCTCCAGGACAAATCGCAGGAACGCCCTGTAATCCCAGCTATACTTCCTGACCGGAGGAATGGCTTCAATGATTGACTGAACGGTGGCCGATCACTGTCCTTTTTCGAACCGGCCCTGTATCCTTTTATGGCGGCCTCGTAAATAACGAGGTAGCGGTCAGACACCTGCTGCCAGGAGATCAGTTTGTCGCTCAGAGGACCGACCTTTATGCCACCGGTCAACACTTTTTCGATAAGGGCCGAGAGCTCCTTGGGGTCCGGGGGTAGTCTATGCCGAAACAGCCTGGCTCCGATGTGAACTCGGTCAGTGCCGATGTCCTGGCCACGATGCATGGCGTTCCGGACTTCAATGCCTCGGCAACCACCAATCCGTAAGCCTCCAACGCCGACAACAGCACCAGGACGCCGGCCTTGCAGTATTCCAGATTGAGCTGTTCCTCGCTGATGCCATCTAGCCAATCCACCTGACCATCTAATCCGAGCTCGTGGGTACTGGCCACCAGCGATTCCTTCTCCGGCCCCGAGCCCACCACCCTGAGATGAACGACTCCTGCCCTGCCCTTTGAGGATGGCCATCGCGGACAGGATATGGTCGACCCCCTTGTACTTCACCAGCCTTCCGACGTAAAGGATGGAACCTTGCCTGGCCACGTCCATATTCTGGAAGTCCCGGCCGCCGTTGGGAACGATCGCAATGCTGTCATCCGGCAGGTCGAAATCACCTTGCACCAGGTCCTTCTCGAAATTTGAGACACAGATGTTCTTTTCGGACCAGCGGTAGATGTTGCCGCCGTAGACCCGGTATATTTGGAACAGCACATCCCTTGTCCGGGATTGCCCATGGCCATGGTAATGAGTGGTGAACACGAACGGGAGACCCTGCGAATGACAGTAGTACGCGGCCATCAACGCCTGGGGGGAATGGAAATTGTGAACGTTGGCGATATCGTATTTGTCCGGCGTGGCATTCCTCATCAGCCATTCCCGGATCCCCAGATGGATGCCGGTCACGGCATGGCCCTGCCTGTGGAACCTTATCACGCGCACGCCGTTGACGATCTCGTCGGAATCCTTGGATGGGTCCATGCAGACCACGGTACACTCGTGACCTTCGAGGACGTGATGCTCCGCCAGGGTGCGGACTAAGGTCTCCACTCCGCCGATGACCGGATGATAATATTTTGTGATGACTAGGATTCGCATGTTCCTTCAACGCAGCTTATCTGATGGAAATGAAAGGCAGGTCCAAAAATGTATGGTTTATCGAAGCGAAGATGAATGAAGAACTGTGAGGCCCTAATCCACCATTTTCTGCGCCAAAGCCTACAGAATTGACCGCTTTGAACCGTAAACCAAGGATGGTAGCGTTCTTGATCGGAAGAACTGCCCTTAATACGGACTGGATATGCACATAACCCATTGACCGATTGTCCACTGAGCGTTCTTCGCGTTGATCACGACATCCAAAAGAGGTGCCCGTCATTGGTATCGAAATGACAAAATCGGGAAACGACGATCGGTAAAAGAAGATCTGCTGAATACAGATTTATTACTGGGGTGCTCTCATCACATGATGGTGCAAGCTTGAAGGTCATCAAACGATCTGGAGAAGTCGAGGAGTTCGACCGTTCCAAGACCCGGACCGCGGTCATTCGTTCTGGCGCTTCGTCCGAAGAGGCAGATGCCATCATCGATCGCCTGATGCCCCAGCTCTACAACGGCATCACTACCGAGGAAATATACCGGCAGACCCGGTCCCTCATGGATGCCAGCAGTGCCACCCGCTACGGCCTGAAGAAGGCCATATTGGCTTTGGGGCCGGACGGGCGTAATTTCGAGACATTCGTCCAACGGCTCTTCCAGTCGATGGGCTATCAGGCCAAGGTGAGGGAGATCGTTCAGGGCAAGTGCATTACGCATGAGATCGATGTCACTCTGGAAATGGACCATGAACGTTTCATGGTGGAATGCAAATTCCATAATTCCTTGGCGATGAAGTGCCAGATCCAGACCGCCCTGTACACGTACGGCAGATTCCTGGATGTGGATGCGGCGTTCGACCTCCGCTGCCCCTACCTGGTGACGAACACCAGGTTCTCGAGCGAGGTGGTGAAGTACGCCGATTGCATATGCATGAGGCTGATCGGATGGAACTTTCCGGACAAAGCTGGACTGGAACAGCTTATCGAGAAATACCGGTTGTATCCAATCACCATGTTGGACCTGAGAAAAACCGAGATAAGGACGCTGCTCAGCAAGGACATGGTCCTGGCATCGGACGTCTTGACCAGGAGAGACACGGTCATCCGTTCGCTGGGCCCGGAAGCGGCCCAGAGGGCCTTCCGAGCGGCAGAGGCTTTGGGAATGCCAACCATTCGTCCTCTAGAGAAATGAGGACATCGACACCGTGCGGGACAACGCAATGCCAGCGATATCTTCTCGAGCCTAGCCGATCGTCCCGATGCTTCGATTGCCATTCTTTGCCCAGCGCAAAGTTAAATAGAAAAAATGGCCTTGGCAACGGAAGATCGGGGCTCCGACATTGATAATCGATGCATTTGATTAGGTGGGTCGACAACTGTGGACCGCCGAGAATTTAGTTATGCATGGGAAGATGGAAAACAGTTCATTCTTTCTTTCAAGGGCATCGTCGTGGTTGCAATAGTCGGATTGATCATCCGCCTTTTATTGGCACCCTTCACTTCCTGGACGTACGATGTTTACCCTTACTATTCCGCAACAGTGGACTCGCTGTCCGGCCTGGGGGTCTATGGACACGTCATGTATTCCTACCCGCCACTGTTCATGGTCCTCACCTATCCTTTCACGTTCATCCTTTCCCTTTTCCAGGACCCGGCGACTTTTGCTGCGTTCCAGCCCAGCATGGTGGATGTGGCCCATACCACCCAGATCATGGTCCCGTACGTTACCGACCCCTCATTTAACCTGGCCATCAAGATCCCGCTGATCGTCGGGGCCTACTGGCCGGCCTTGATCTACAAAATGGTCCAGGAGCAATACGATGAGAAGTGGGCGAAACGCGCCTTCGTCCTATGGTTCCTTAACCCTCTGGTCATTCTGACCGGTTCGATGATGGGGCAGTTCGACGTGCTGCCCGCTTTGATGACGCTGGTCGCCCTGTTCTTCGCTCTCAGGCAGAGATATCTGTTCACTGGGCTGGCATTGGGCATCGGGACCCTGCTCAAGGTCTATCCGGTCTTCCTTTTCATCTTCTTCCTCTCGGTGATAGTTCTGATGAACAGACGGAGCTCAGCGCCGTGGATAACAAGGGCCGGCGCTAAGCATGTCCTTGCCTTGATCGGCGGTGGAGCGCTAAGCCTGCTGGCAATCCTTCCGTTCTTCATCACGTCAGGTGCATTCACGGAAGTGATCCTGAGACGAACGGATTACCAGCAGTTCGGGGGATTGAGCATCTGGTCCATATGGAACCTCTTCGACCCCGGCAGCAGCCCGGACATCTCATTCCCCTTCCTTCACGTGGACCTGCTGATCGTACTGCGGCGATCGCCGCCGTAGCCATCCTTTCTGCGTTCTGGGTGACGAAAAAGAGGGAAACCCAAGGACGAGACCTCCAGAAAAGGCTGGTCATGGGGAACCTCCTTTTCATCGCATCACTGCTTCTGTTCCAGCCGTTGACCAACCCACAGCATCTCTTGTGGCTGCTCCCCCTCTTGATCATGGCCATACCAGGTAGCCGAAGGATGGAGATGAGAATGGCGGGACTGACGATCGCCGGAGCCCTGTTCCTGGTATCGATTCTTTCCTTCAATGCCTTCCTGTATCCGATGGCGAGCTATACCGGGCTGATCGATGTCGGTACGCTCAACCAAAACATCATGCTGTACTACACTTCTGCAGACCCGCTGTCTCATACCTATGTCCTGGGCCTCGTGATCTTCACCGGCATGGTCCTGCTGCTGACCACATTCCTTCCCGAAAAATATGACCCGATGAACTATTTGCGGAGCAGGAAGAAGCCGGAGGAAATACCATGAAGCTCGCTGCGATCGCAGCAGCGGTCCTGATATCCGTTTTGCTGCTGACGTCTGCCGTCATGCAACCCTGGAATGACAGGGACACAGTCTCGTTGACGGCCGAACGGACGACTGGAACGATGAACGATTCGATCGCGATAAACTATACCCTCGCGTCATCGCAGTATTCCGATCCGGTCAACATAGTCCTCACCCCGGTGGAAACCTACAGGTCCGATCCGATATTCATCTTCTCAGAAAAGGAGGCGTTTTCCATTGAGGACTATGCCCGGGTCCTTGGTCTGTACGACCATCTGTCTGCCGAAATGGAGACCTCGGACGTGCATCGATCTGTGGAGCTGGTCGACCGCGCTCAACTGGAGGACGTACTGAACGGCGGGCCGGCCATCCTGATAATCGTCAATTCGACCCAGGATTGGAGCGGCCAGAGCTCGGCGATGCTCACCTGGATAGACAACGGAGGAACAATCGTCGGATTGGGAAAAGGAGCATTACCTTTCGTCGGGAGCAACATCTCGGAAAACGATCCCTATCAGATAACTTATGACCCGCTGTCGTACGATGGCGGTCAGGGCGTTACGCCCAGCGCAACCGCCGCCGCCTTGGATTTCAAGTACGTATCCCCCACATTCGGCATGCGGGTAAGTGATGTCCAGACCTACGGCAGTGCCATCGGCTACCTGTATCAAAGGGAGACAGAATTGACGTCTGCGGCCATCGTCCACCGCGGAAACGGAACCATTATCCTTTTCAGCGATGTCATGTCGCAACCGTTCACCGCATCAATGGAGGATGTGATGGCGAACGATCTCATGAGGATCGTGCAAAGCGGCCTGCCTTGGCAATCGGGACCTATGACCTTCCTTTCATTGATGGGAGGGGCAAACCCCATCAAAGGGGTCATACCGATGAGTGTATCGAACTCCACCTTCTTGGTCTGTTACCTCTTCTCATTGGATGACGATCAGCACATCAACCGGGTTCTGGTCATTTGACGGAGGATAGTAGATAAACAAACAGGTGATTCCAGTGCCATAACCCGGAACACACGATCCGGGATGACATTCGAATGCCACAGAGGATATGCATGTTAGACGGTTTCTCGACCCTTCAAGAATATCAGAAAACCATGAAGATTGAACCGATCTCTTCTGCATCCGATGCTGCAAGACCATTCTGGTCGGTGATGATCCCTGCATTCAACAGGACGGAGTACATCGAGACCTTGCTGAACAGCATCCTGGAGCAGAACATCCCCGCAGAAAAGATGCACATCGAAGTGGTGGAAAATGCGCCCATAAATCCCAGAATAGGGGAGATCGTCGAACGGGTGGGGAAAGGCAGCATCGGCCATTTTAGGCAGCCCAGCAAGATGAGGTACACGAGGAACTGGACCACCTGCCTGCAACGTTCACGGGGGGAATGGGTACATTTTATTCATGACGACGACTATATATTGCCCGGATTCTACCGGACCTATATGGACCAGATACGGGAAAATCCTCACCTGGAACTGATCGGCAGCCAATCGAAGAACATACAATCCGACGGGAATGAGATGGGCCCTATGTCGCTCCCAGAAAGGCAAGAAAGGTCAAGGACCAGAGGATATTCAAACAGCAGCTCCTGCTGCACAACTTCCTGCCCCCGCCAGCCGTAGTTTTTAAACGCGAACTAATCGAGGTCGGGGATCTCCAACATCATGTTCTATGGCGCAGATTGGGAGTTCTGGACCAGGGCAGCAAGCCAGGGCCAGGTCGGATTCATCGACAAGACCATGTCCTTTTACCGCGTGCAATCCAACAGCAAGTATCGGCGGCATCGGCTGAAATTCCAGGAGCCGATGCTGCAACGCCTCCTGGGATCGTACCTCCTCCGGGACGAACTGGATCTGAAGACCCGGGCTCGGGCAAAAGCAAACATAATGCTGGAGGGGGGGTTCACGGCATTGACCGCAGCCAGGGAGAAGGGCTGGAAGTTCTCCGCAAATATTGCCTTGAAGGCAGCGGGGAACAACGATGATCTGCTGGAATGGTTGTACAGCGACATGACGAGTTCCGATCGAGATGGGTATTGAGATTGACGATGGAGATCCTTACGCTCTTAGATAATATGTCGTCAATCGCATTTCTAGGGGCCTGTGAACCCACCGCTCAGCCATTAAATGATGTGACTGGAATTAATGTCGTGTGGCTTCACCGAAAAGGATATTTAGGACAGTACTGTGTGCACCCACTGGCCTTCAATTTATGAATGATTCCAACGGTCCCGCAGTCTCGGTCATCATTCCCACGTTCAACCGGAAGGACATGGTGTCCAGATTAATCGACTCGATTGTCAATAGTTCTTATAAAGACCTTGAAATAATTGTGGTGGACGATTGTTCCACGGACGGGACTCCGGACCATATCCGAAGGAATTATCCTGGCGTTCATTTGACCATCAACACAGAAAAGGGCTATCTGGCCGGGTCAAGGAACAACGGTGCGAAAATGGCCTTGGGAAGGTACCTGTTCTTCATCGATGATGATAACGAATTACATCCGAAATGCATCGAGATCCTTTCAAATTTCATGGACAGCAACCCGAAGTGCGGAATATGCGGACCGTTCATCTACTACTATGGGAAGAAGGATGTCGTGCGTTTCGCCGGAGTCACCAGAGTGGGGGCGCTGACCAAGATCGTCGGCCTGAACATGAAAAGGGGGAGGGTCGAGAGGGAGTTTCCCGAGGTGAATGCCTCGGAGGATGTCCCAAATTCCCTGATGGTCAGACGGGATATCGTGACCAAGTATGGCATTTATTTCGATCGCAAGAACTTCCCCATCCATTACGACGAATCCGATTTCGCCAAAAAGGCGATATCCCACGGTTATCAGGTCTTCGTCCTGAGGTCTGCGGAGACATACCACGATGAGAACATCGTCTTCGGCGTCGAGGGCATACTGAGGAATCTCAACCTGAACACGCCCATGAGGGCTTACTACACGATCCGCGGAAAAATGATGTTCCACAAGATCTACTCATCCCGGCTGGCTTTCGTCGCCATTTTTCTGGTGAGCATCCTTCCCATCGCCCTGTTCGAGATGGCAGTGATTCTGGTGTTTGCCCACGGGAGGGAGAAGATGGACATTTCCCGGTCCTATCTGAAAGGGATCGTGGACGGATTCCGGCTTGAGCGCGAATAAAGGGAGATCTCACGGAGCCTTCCCACCGCGGGACTCTTTGGAGATGTACTGCCACATCTTCTTGACGTTGATCAGATCGAGGATCGTTCTCAGGTCATCCCGGCCTAACAGTTTCAGGGCCGTCATCAGGCCCAGGGTCAGCAGATAGGATACGGGCAGGAGGACTACCAGTAACGGAAGTCCATCCAATGGGAGGATGTACCTGACCAGACCGAACGCAATTCCCCCAATTATGCCGATCCCGATGTACAGATACAGTCGAGGATTGTTCTTCGTTCCGCTGGTCTTGGCCACAAAGTACCGGGTCAGCAAGAAGAAGACCAACGATTGGGAGATGGCAGCCAATGCGGCACCGATACCCAAGAGACCGACCGTTGGCACACCGAGAACATCCTTCGGTGTCAGTGTTATTAGGAATAAAAGGAAGACCAGGAAAGAGATCACAGTGCTCTTGGCCGCCAGATCGGACCGGTTCATCGCATAGAGCTGATTCATCCGGGGAAGATTGATTAGGTTCACGAACGCCGAGCACACCAGCAGAGCAAGTATGGGGCCTGCCTTCGAGAATTCCGCATGGAAAATGAACACGATGATGGGAGTGGAAAGCACCGAGATATAAACGACCAATGGCAGGAAGAGGAAGATGGAGTACCTTTCCGTTTGCCAGCACATTTCGCTCATCATGCTGTTTTTTCCTTTGGTGTGAAACGCTGAGAACGTGGGCAGAAGTATCAGGGTCATTGCAATGCCGATCCCGACGAGCATCCCCTCCACGCTATTGGCTATGCCGTAGTAGCCCAGTTCTTACCCCCTCCCCCCAAATTCACGAATATCTTATCCAGATTGTCAATGGCCACCGCAATGAAGGCGGTTAGGGCGATAGGCAGAGCGAATTGACGATATTGTTCGGACAATATCGGCTTACGCCACTGAAATTCCTGGGAGGTGAGGAGATAAACGGCGGCCAGAAGAATGGCCACTCCGGTCAATAGGTATGCCGCTCCGATGTATACGATCGGCAATCCGAGGAACAGGACCAAGATGATGAGCGGCACCCTAACAACGGGGTCCATCAGGGATATCATCTGCGATTTCACCATCTCTGCCTTCCCGTTGAAAGTGTACGTGGCAATCATCGACAGGTCGTACAGAACATAGTATCCCGCGAAGAGGAGCAAGAGGACGACCTCGGGATTCCAGATTGATGTGTTGCTCAGGACGACATATGCGGCCGTACCGACGACTATAATCACGACGAAGATACTGGTGAGGATGACCTTGATCCAAGTGAACGTGCTTATGCAATCGCTTAGGTCCCGCCCCTCGCTTATCTTCTTCACATGGGCCGTGCTGAAACCTAGGTCGGATAGGCCGTTGACAATTATCACGATGGACAGCAGGTTCAGAAGATTCCCGTAGTTCGTCGATCCGAGTTGCGTGGTCAGGAAATACATACCTATAAAATTGAGGACGGACGTGATTGATATGGACAGATACAAGAAGCTTGTCGCCCGCCCAATCATGCGCTGAACATACATATTTCGTCTTTAAAACATTCGTTGTAGGAAAAAGGCGGCACGGACATGTACGAACCCATGCGGCGGTTTCAGAAACGTCGGATGTCGTTATTGGGAAAGTAATCGGCTAACACATTGATTATATATTTCCATGGAAATTAATACATGAGATCGAACTCCTCGACCGTTTAGTGACCATCGTTCCATACTCGATGCCCATGAAGCTTTTCTCAGGTGTGATAGGCATCAAATCCCAAGAACCCGTGTAGGTTCTAGATTCTGATTTAAATAATTCAACGACATTCGGGCTCATGTGAAGATAGTCACTGTCATAAAAGAACACAAACGAGTGGTGACTCTTCTATCCCTGACTATCCTCGTTTTCATCTTAATTGAACAACCGTACATATCATCTCCAATCGTCGGTGTCCACTCCTGGGACGAAACTTCGTACGATGTTGTCGCCAGCTACGCCCTGCAACACAACAATCCATTCCTGTTCATAACTCGATTTGACGCCAATTCCCCCGAGTACAATGAAAGATATATTTATTATTGGTCAGCATTTATTTATTTAGAAGCGGTCACTACTTTAGGTTTCGACGCAGGTCACGATGTATCTCCTTGGCTTCGAGGATTATCAACCGCCTTCACGGTGGTCACGTTCGTTGCCATTTTCGTCATGATCTATTTGATCCTCAATAACGGAAAGAAGAAGGAGGAAAAGGATGCCGTCGTTCCTTGGCTGGCAGCAACAGCATTCCTATTCTCGCCGCTGGTTCTCTGGTTTGGTACCAAGACTAAGATAGAGCCGTTTGGCCTGATGCTTTTCGTATTGTTCATGTTCTGCATTCTTGCGTTCATAAAATTAGGAAAAGACAGATATTTATGGGCCTCTGCCGCGCTACTGGGCCTGCTCTCCATCTCTCGCGCGCCTTACCTTTTCTTCAGTGCTATCTATCCATTGATGTTATTCCTGTATCCGGGCCGTTTCCGCATTCCTCATCTGCTCAAGGTTATGGGGATCTTCGCCGTATTCTTCGTGGCCCCGCTATTAATCACCCAATTAGCAGTTCCGCAATACGACCCATTCGATTTTTTCGTTAGCCGGTTCTTCGTCGGCGGAGTAGAACAGGCTGAAACGACCTCGCTCGTGACCAATCTCGGCTCCAGTTATTTCTTCGATTCATACCTGGTGACGTTCGGGCTGATCGGTATCTTCGGCCTATTGGGACTTGTCACCACAACGCATCCAAGGCGCAAATTGTTGATGCTGTTCCTTGTCCCAGGGTTACTATACTTCGCCCTGACCTACCAGCACAACATCGTTCACATGTACCATTCCTATTACTTCATCCTGCCCATCATCGTAGCCCTTGCATTCTTCCTTGACTGGGTACGGATCAGGATCGGAAAAAGGAAGTTCACATCGGCGAACAAGGCCAAGATCATGGTCGTGGCACTGGCATTGGTGCTGATCGTCCCGGGTTATTTCATCTTCACTGACCGGTACGGAGCGCCCGACAACTACACCAGCACAGGCATGTATCTAGATGATTCGTACGGCAATGCCTATGATGTGATAGCCGGCACCTTGATCAATGAGATATCCGTCCCGGCGCATCTGCAGGACGGATATTCCATCTACTCGTCCATGGCGTGCGGCTACTACAGTCATAATCCGTTCATAGGGTACGAGTTCTTCTACCATTGGAACGACACCTTTAAGGAATTATGATGCTGCCTACGATTACTACGGGAACGCAACGCAATTCATGAACCAGGTCCGCACACTTTACGTCCCCCTGATGATCGTGATCCTTCCGCCGGGGGCAATCTCAATCCTGCGGGGTCGAAGCTCCTTTGGGCCTATGTGAACGAGACTATGGTTCCTCTGGACACCATAGGCCCCTATAAGATCTTCATCAACCACGATCTTGACACGACCTCAATAAGCGATCTGTGGTTCGCCGACAAGGCGGCCCTGACCGCGAGCGAGGTCAGTCTGCCTGTCCCGTTGTTCAACAGTATCCTTGGTCGATGAGGTCAGTCCTTTCTTATCTTGGACAGCAATGCATAGAGCCTTTCATCGAACAATCCGAAAAGCGGTCCGTCCCTGACCTTTCCGCGCCTCACGCTTTCGATATAGACAGTCTCCACGATGTACAGAAGGACGACCCCTGTGAAAACATAGAACGAAATGAACTCCAGGTGGTCAAGAACATCAAAGGGTGCGGAAGGAAACGCCACGTAGTACCACGCTGTCGAGATGAGTAGAAGTACGAAGGGGACCAGCACTCCGACCACCAGAGAGACACGGTATCGATACCGCAAGAAGGCTAACGAAATTAATGCCGCGGCACTGATTATCATATCTATTGTAATGTCCATGAGCGTCTCCCTGGCCGATGCTGGCCTATTGACTATCTGACATTTAAATGTCATGATTTTTACCGGAATCCTTGATCAACAGCAAAAGGCCCCGGCCGGTCGCAGTCTGGGATGCTGAGGCAAGAATGCCGGCCTCTGTAATGAGGTCAGTTCTTGCGGAATCTCCAGCGGTCCCGCCTAAACAGGACCTTGACCTTGTCCCTGGCGGTCGGCGCCACCACTATGGTCACCCCGATCCCCCAGAATATGCCCGACAGTGCCAGCAGTTCTGAGAATCCGCTCTGCGGCCTGAAGATCAGGTTGATCTCGGACGTCCTGTCAACCACCCATCCATTAAGGAAACCGTTGATCACGACGTGCTCGGCCTTGCTGTCGTTGACATACCATCCCCCATCGTATCCCTCGCCGAAAAGGAGCAGCGTGTCCGTGTCCTTCAATTTCACCAGTATGTTCTCGGGATCGGGCCTGCTGGTCTGGACGGAATGCATCGCGGTACCATTCTCAACCTCGTTGGCAAAGGCAACATCCCAAATATTGACATGCATGTCCTCCGCAATACCCAACTGGATCGTACTGACGTTGCCGGGTATCACTATGATGGCCTTGCTTCCAGCAGGGATGGTCAATGGATACCTGAAGCTCGATGTGTTCGTTCCCATGGCCCTGGTTTCCGAATAGAACTGAAGGTCCGTGAGTATCTCGCCGTTGCTGAATATCCCGTTGATCGTGAGCGGCTGGTCGGTGGCCTGCAGGTACAGGACCGTACTCTGGTTCACGACCACGGTCTTAGGAACCTCACCGCCCCAATTGTATGGACAGGCAGATGAGTTGATGAAGGAAATCGCCGAATCCCTGTTCGAATTGTTCAGGTCGACTATCACCGTTGAATTGACCGCCTGCCTGAGGGACCCCAAGGTCCCGGACGGTATTTGGTCCCAGGTGAAATTGTTGGCCGATGCGTTCATGGGGATGCGCACTGGTGCCAGCACGATGGCGTTCGATCCCTTGACCAGGCTGACCGATCCATCCACGCTATTGTATTGGCCGACCGTCCCCGTATGGATGCTCAATGAGCCTTTCACGGTCTGGTTGTTGAAAGTGAGGTCCACGTTCGATTCGTTGTTCGCCACCACGACCCTGATCTGAGCCCTTCCGGACAACCAGGAAGTCAGGTGATTTATGACTGGACTGTTGTCAGCTTCGACGATCGATGTGGCCACTTGACCGCTATCCATTTGGCCGGGATGGACCTCGATATCCCCGTAGTCCATGCTCAGGTCGACCATGCTCGCATTGCCTGGAATGAATATGACCGAGGTCTCCCATTTGGGCAGCGTGAAAGGATAAGTGCTGTTGACGAGCGTGTTGCTGTTCCACACCCAGAACTTGGTCGCCGACTGGCCATCGACCGTGATCTTCTCAACCTGGTTATCCGATTCCTGCGGAACGACGTAAATGAGAGTGCCGCCAGTTACGTTCCAGGATCCGCCGGCCCGGGGGAATTGATCGTAGTACGGGCATTGGGACGGGGAATCGAACACCACCATTGATTCGTCCCCCTGACCGTTCGTGCTGACCACTGTCCGATTCCCAGTACCGTTCACTGATGTCACCCATGCGTATTGGGTCTGAGAGGCCCCGAGGGCAGTTTCGCCATACCACTTCGCCATTTCGTTCGTCAACGCGGCGTACTTCGAACTGGGCAGTATCGCCAATGCCGAAGGAAGGCTTCCATTTCCCGCGACCATGACCGTGACGACGTGGTGTCCGGAGGGCATGAGGGCGGTCCCCACTCCGCATAGTTGGTAACCTGGCTGGCGTTCCCGGTCATCGTTGTGTCCGGAACCGCGATCTGGCCGTCCACCATTATCTGGTATCTGTACTGTTCGGTCACAATTCCGCTGGCCAGCAGGGTCTGGAGCCCTCCCCCGCTGTTGTAATGGATCTCGTAGCAGAGCCATTCGCCGGAGGAATATATCCGCTTCGAGTCCTGGGATAGATCGAAATATGAGTAATCTGACGGGATCGAATAGTCCAGGTATTTCCTTTCGTCCTGATTGGCCAGATAGACCCCACGTGAATCGTTCAGGTCCGGTGTGATCGTCTGGTCGCTCAGGTGGACGGTGAAGTTGTTGGATGCGAACCACGGCTCATTGGTCAGACGCTCGAGTTCCAGCATCCCGCCCATGGTCTCGAAGAAGGAAGGCCCGGCTGAATAATGCAGGTCCTGCCAGTATGGATTCTCGTAGAACGCCACCCCGCCGAAGTCCTTGGCCAGGACGAAGCCGGAAGCGTTCAAGGCCGCCTCGCACTGGCTCGAATTGTACCCGGAACAGTACCACCAGTCGTGATTGGAAATGAATTGCCAGTCGGTGTCCCGATGGAAAACCACATACCTCACGTTGATCAACGAGAGGGCGGCCGCGGGGTTGAAGCTCGGGTTCTCCATGCCGATCTGTCTGGCCACCTCCAACAGGTATGTGCCCTCTTGTTCATTGTTGTAGACCAGGCTCTGATGGTCCCACAGCCAGACGGTGGGGTCATATCCCCAATAGCCGTGTTCCCAGGAAAAGGCAGAATAGCCCAGTTTCTCATACGGATACGAATACAGGTAGAAATCCCCGGTCTGGTTGTTCAGCCAATCATTTGCGGCCCCGTAGTACGATGGAACGCTCACCTGGGCCCCAGGAATGACGTTCTGCTGCTTCAGCATCACGCTCCCGTCGACGAACGGCAGGGCCACAGTGATCATATAGACAGCCCAAGCAGACCGACCGCAATCAATTTGCTCCAGCGCTTGGCCTCCTTCGTGAAATTC
>CAWDCQ010000053.1:0-17553 GCA_963800775.1 uncultured Methanomassiliicoccales archaeon
TTCCGGATGAGGTCGTGTTCTCGTTGTCGAGAAGCACCTTTCCGCTGAACGGCTCGATTATCCCGGCGATGCTCCTGAACAGAGTGGCTTCGCCGGCCCCGTTCGGCCCTAGGACGACGTATATCATATGGCCCTCCAGCTTGAGGGTGATGTCATGAAGGACGACCTCATGATTGTAGCCAGAAGTTACAGAGTTCAGTTCCAAAGTATGCACTTCATGGTCACCCTATCCATCGGCATCGGCCGCCTGGCCGGTTCTCCGACGTGTTATTAACCAACTACAAAATATAAAAACCAATTTGAGACGAAATATATTGTTGCTCGAGGATAGTTCAGATTTCGACCCGGTCGGATATGTGTTTTTAAGACCTCGTATCTAATCGATCTCGCGTGCCCGGTCATCGGACCCTTGGCAATCTGGTTGAAAAATCATCGAACTGAGCGAATGATCTTCGCCCCCGCTCCCAAGTCCTTACCTCATTTGGCCTGGGGAGGCACAAAAAACCGGCGCAGTTCACTTGCCACTAGGTCCGGCCTTCCACCCCTGTCGGCATTGCCTGAACCACCATGACCGAGACCGGGGAAATTGCAACCGGGTGGCGCTGGGCACGATCTTTTCCAGCGAGTCCAGTGCTTCTTTCAGGTAAGCCGGGCTCTTGGCGCCGCCGAGCAAAAGCACCTCGCTCCGAATGTCGCTAAATTTCTCCGCTTTTCCCGCAATGTCAACGACAAGCTGAAAATCGAAGCGAAGTGTCGGAAACAGTTCCTCCATGGTCACTTCGTCCTCTGATTTCTTCTGCTCCCGTTCCCCATTCCGTCCCAGCTTCATCGTCACGATCATCATCGGTTCCAGCACCCAGCGGGGAATTGCATTGAGCAGAGGAGGCCCCATCTGCGAGCCTTTCATCGCGGTCATGCATTGCTGAAGCGACCTTTCCCTGAGCCATCTCCCGGTCAAACCGGGCTCACAATGGCCTCCGGCCCGGGGAAAGATCGGGGAAAAGCGGTGGCTCGTAGACCGCGGCCTTTTGGATGGCGGGCAGTTTCAATGCCGCCTCCAGGCAGATGATGCCCCCGGAGCTGACCCCGAAAACATAATGAGCCCCCGTTTTTGTGAGAAGCGCATCCAGGTCGTCGACGTCCTCCTGTACGCTGTATTCCTTGCCGTAAGGGCCGCTGAGACCGCGTCCGCGGCGGTCCGGAAGGTAGATGGTAAAACTGTCGGCCAGAGCCTCCGCAAGCTGCATATGGCTTTGTGCAGATTCCGCAGCCCCGTGCAGAATGACCATACCCGGACCATTGCCCAGTTGGCGGTAACCGATAGCGGTGCCGTCCTGGAAATGACGGAACCGCTGATGTATCTCTCCGTCGGAACTGCCGATCGAACACTGGCAATGTTCTGAGCCTGCTGCTTCGGTCCTTCATTATCCATGGGCGATCATTATCATTACAGACCATACTATAATTAAGTATCTTAATCATTAAGATAATTCATGCCCGAAGGCCTGCAAAGATTCGCACCTGGAAAATGATGGACAGCGTCAGGAGCTCATCGACCAGTTACAGTTCCTAGGTCAGGTGGCGAGCACGGAAACAGCACTGTTCCATCAAACGGCGGCAGAAAAGTTCGGCCTTGGCATAACCGACATGAAAACGGTATCCGTGCTGCTGCAGGAAGGCCCTTTGACCGCTGGGCAGATCTCCAAGAGGCTCAGTCTCACGACGGGAGCGGTCACCAACGTGATCGACCGGCTGGAGCGGCGTGAGCTCCTTAAACGGGAACCTGACGGAACGGACAGGCGCAAAGTGGTGGTGTCCGTTCGACGGGAAAAGATCACTGCCTTCGATGATGTGTACAGATCGATGGGGGAAGCCTTCCAGCGGTGCTGCGGAGCTACTTCGATCAGGCAGCTTGAGTTCTTGGTGCGCCATAACCAAATGACCATCGACCTGACCAAGCGAGAGATCGCGAAATTGGGAGACCTTTAGTCGTCTGGAGCAAACGGATAATAATGTGACCTGCGCCCTTTAGGATTGCAGTGCGGGAGTTGCCTCAGGTGCATGAGTTCTCCCGTTCGCGATCGATGGTTCTAATTGCTTTCCTGATCGTGCGATAGACCGCAATGTTCCGGTGCACCTCTTGCTACTGATCATATCGCGGAACAGCAGCGTATCCGGAAGGCCTCATATAGGTCGCCATGGAATTTATCGCCGATCACTTCAGTGGCGAACAGCCAGATCGATAGACCGAACGAGAATTATCGTTCGGAAGCCCCATCGCCAGACCCGTCGGCCGATCCTGCAGGACCGGATGGTCATGGCTCCGTCGCCTTGCGTTTGGGCCGGAACAGGGCGGCCACCACAGCCACGACCGCGACCACGAAGAACAGCAGGAAGGCCGAGTGAAGACCGCTCTCGAATATGGTCATAGCCTCCGGGCTTATCCCTCCCCCGTAAAGGAAGAGCTTCATCATGTCCGCTTGGGAGATCCTGCTCAATACCAGAGGGAAGGCCAGGGCCAGACTGAACATCTGGCCGGTGTTCATGAGCATCATCCTGGTGCCGGCCGCGGTTCCTCTGCGTTCAGGCGGGACCGCGTTCATGATGGAGCTGCTGTTGGGCGAACTGTATAGACCGCCCCCCACGCCCATCATTATCATCAGAACGGCAAGCCCCCAGAACGGGGTCGACTGGTCGATGAAGGCCAGCCCGAGCAGCGAGGCCGCCGTCAGTGCCAGGCCGATGATGGTCAGGTTCCGGGGCCCATACCGGTCGGAGGCCCGGCCGGACAATGGACCGACGATGATGAACGAGACCCCGAACGGGATGAGGCTTAGACCAGCGGTGAGCGGGTCCTCCCGGTAGGGACCCTGCAGGAAGAATATCAGCAGGAACAGCGCCGCCCCCCGGCACAGGCCGTTGAGCAGATTGGTGAAGTTGCCCACCGCGTACTCCCGGCTCCGGAACAGGCCGAGGTCCATCATCGGCTGCCTGGCCCTTCTCTCGACCAGGAAGAAGAGGACGATGCCGATGACGCCAATGACGAACAGGGCGTTGACCACATCGGAGCCTACCAGCGGGAACGCCACCAGGGAGACCGCCATGAGCAGTCCGGCGAGCCCCACCAGGAACGTGGCGCTCCCCGCCCAGTCGAAGGTCTGGGTCTTGGGCACCCTCGCCGGTTCCTTGAGGCGGATGATCGCCCAGATCGTTCCGATAATACCGAACGGGACGTTGATCAGGAATATCCATTGCCATCCCAGGGGGGAGAGGATGCCGCCCACCACCGGTCCGAGCACAATCCCGGCCCCGGCCGCCACCATGTTGACGCCAAGGCCGAACCCCAAGCGCCTGGCCTCGAAGGCGTCCGCGACCATTGCGGTGCCGTTGGCGAACAGCAGTGCGCCCCCCAGCGCCTGGATGATGCGGTATCCGACCAGGTCCCAGCCCTGGAACTGGGCCTGGGCCAGAGCGCCCAAGAACGACCCCAGGGTGAAAAGGACGAATCCCAGGACGTACAGCCGCTTGCGGCCGAACATGTCCGAGAGCCGTCCGAATATGGGCACCATTATGGTGGTGATGAGCAGATAGGAGAGCAGCACCCACATGACCGTGAGGAAGTCCATGTGCAGGGCGCTCATCATGTCCGGCAGCGAGATCAGCAGCGCCGATTCCTGGATGGATGCCAGGAGAACGCCTATGGTGGTCACTGAGAGCACCACCCACGCGTAGCTGTTCTTTTCCTCGTGGGCATCAGTTCCGAGGCTTTCGGCCGTTAATGTTTCACCGTTCGACATGTGTGCACCTGGCTGGAAATCGTTCATCTGCCCACCCGGGCGTAGAGCCGCCCGCCGATGAGCATCAGGGCGGCCGCGGTGAGCACGAGAATGCCGACGTCGAGGGGAATACCGTACTCACTCACTCCGCCGGTGATCATGAGGCCCCGGAGAGCGTCCACGGCGTAGGTCAGGGGATTCCCGTAGGCGATGAACTTCAGCCAGTCCGGCATCAGCGAGATCGGGTATATGGCATTGCTGGCGAAGAACAACGGCATGGTGATCATCTGGCCTATGCCCATGAACCGGTCCCTGGTCTTCACCATGCAGGCGATTATCAGGGACAGGGTGGCGAATATGGCCGCCGCCAGAAGTACCACGAGCACCACCAGCAGGATGTTGATCGGGTTCCCGGTGATGCCCACCCCGAGGATGAAAGCCAGGACGAAGACTATCAGGGCCTGGGACAGGCTCCGCAGGCCGGCGGACAACGCCTTACCGGCCACGATGGCCGTTCGCGGGGTCGGACTGGCCAGGAACTTCTGCACGATGCCCAGGTCCCGCTCCCAGACGATGGATATGCCGTAGAATATGGAGATGAACAGCACGCTCTGGGCCAGGACGCCGGGGGTCATGAACGCCAGATAGGAAAGGTTGCCGGTCGGTATGGCCTTCACCTGGGTAAGCACCTCTCCGAACACCAGGAGCCACAGTACCGGCTGCACCGCCCGGGTCAGGAGGTCCGCCGGGTCGTGCCTCAGCTTGCGGGCTTCCAGTTCGGTGATGATCAGGGCCTTGCTGATGAACGAGCGGATGTATTCCAGGCCACCACGTAGTCTCGAGGTCATGGCATCACCCCAGCCGCCGGGCGGTCTGGCGCTCCCGTTGCGTGTCCCGGAAGTTGCCGGTCGTTTCCATCTGGTCCCCGGTCAGCCGGATGAACGCCTCGTCCAGGCTGGTCGCTCCGGTCTTCTCCTTCAGTTCCTTGGGGCTTCCCAGCGCCACCAATTTGCTCTTGTGCATGATCCCTATCCGGTCGCACAGTGCATCCGCCTCGTCCATGAGATGGGTGGTCAGGAATATGGTCGTCCCATGCTCCTGCCTCAGTTTGGTCATCATCTCCCAGACCGCCCTGCGGGCCAGGGGATCGAGGCCAATCGTGGGCTCGTCCAGGAACAGGACCTTAGGGTGGTGCAGGGTGGACTGGGCGATCTCCAGACGCCGGATCATGCCGCCGGAATAGGTCCGGACCAGCTTGTCGCCGAACTCGGTCAGCCCCATGCTGTCGATGGCCTGGCGCGCCCTAGACCTCAGCTCGTTGCCCGGGACCTCGTAGAGCTTGCCGAACACCAGCAGGTTCTCGTAGCCGGTCAGGCTGGCATCGGCCGACAGCATCTGCGGTACGTATCCGATCGACCGGCGGACCTGGTAGGACTGCGTGACCACGTCCAGGCCGTTGACCGTGGCCCGGCCGGCGGTTGGCGGGAGCAGTGTGGTCAGCATCTTGATGGTGGTGGTCTTTCCGGCCCCGTTCGGTCCGAGGAGGCCGAACACCTCGCCCTCTTCCACCGACAGGTCCAAGGAATCGACGGCCGTGAACTTGCCGAAGTGCCTGGCCAGGCTTTCCGTCTGTACTTTTAACATTACACCCGCTCCGGTTTCTTTTCCGATGCCAGCGGTATCTGGCTGGGGCGTGCATTGCATCGGTCCAGAACATCATTGCCCAGCATCTTGGGGATTGCCAGCTTGACCTTTTCGAAGGCATTTAAGAGACTCTCAAGCTCCTCTTCGCTGAGGTGGGAGAGGTCCTCGACCAGCCTGCTCTTTATCTTCTTCTTTCTCTCATCCATGAAAGTTCTTCCTTGTGCCGTGAGGGCGATGTTCAGTACTCTCCGGTCAGAAGGGTCCGGCAGCCTTTCCACGTAACCATCCCTAACAAGGTTGTCAACGATGCCAGTGAGGTTCTGCTTCGAGTAATAGAGCGCTTGGGCGATGGAGGACATGGAGATGGGACCCTGCTTCTTGACCACCCTCAGCACCGAGATCATCGGTGAATAGGGGCTGATCCCGCTGACGTCTGGTCTCAAGATCCATCGGTAAAGCACTGGAATTGTCTGGGCCATATCGTCCGCAACTGCGTAGATCCGCTCATCTTCGTCCATGGTTTTGTCGACCTTCCTCAGATACATCTTCTGAAAACAGAGTGCTGATGGGAATGGTCTCAGAAACACAAGTTCAATATTTAATAGTACTGTATCCGTACTATCCGGGACCGAACATTCAATTTAGGGTACTAACCGCCACGGCTAAATATGGACGAGCCCGATTATCGCCCATGCCAGAACTAAACATCGACACAAAGAACACCGCCCTGGTGGTCATCGACCTGCAGAAAGGCATCGCCAACAATCCCGCTCTCCGGCCCCGCCCCGCTTCCGAGGTAATTGGCAATGCCGTGAGACTGCTGGATGCAAGTCACAAGCACAACATGCCGGTCTTTCTGGTGCGCGTGGTCAGAACGCCGGAGACCGCCTTGAAGGTCATCAGTGATTCGACCATATCCAGGCCTGAACCGCCTCCCGACTGGGCCGAGTTCGTTCCGGAGATAGGACCGGCGCCATCGGACGTGGTGATAACCAAGAGACAGTGGGGAGCATTCTACGGAACGGACCTCGACCTGCAGCTGAGAAGAAGAGGCATCGGCACCATAATCCTGTGCGGCATTGCCACGGACTATGGTGTGGAGAGCACCGCAAGGTTCGCCTATGAGTACGGATATCAGCAGATATTTGCCGAGGACGCCATGGCATCGATGTCCGACGAGCAGCACCATGCGGCGGTCAATTTCATCTTCAAGAGAATGGGCCGGGTGAGGAGCACGGCAGAGATCCTGATGTCGATGGAATGAATGCGCACGAATTCGACAATGAAAGTGACCGAGTACATCTTTCGACTGCGTCAGGTCATGCGCCGCCGATCGAAGGCATCAATTATTAATAACCCAGATTCAAAATCCACTCGAGTGAACTAGTTTGCCTGAAGCACCGGGCGAAAGCAGGGACGAGGCAATACGGCCTCAATGACGGGGCTGTCTCAAGGAAGGTGAGCGACGGATCCTAATCCCCGGACACTGCCGGATGGGGGATGGACTTTGATGATTCCAGGTTCAAATGGCGGCGCCTCTTCTCCGACGGCCTAGGTACGTTCTTCTTGGTCATGGTGGCCTGCGGCTCCCATATGGTGGATACGCTCAGTCAAGGGCAGATCGGCAGGTCGCGACTTCACAGCGCCGGGCCTTATGGTCATGGCGACCATCCTTTCATGGGCAAGGTTTCAGGAGCCCATCTCAACCCGGTTGTCACCATAGACTTTTGCCGGCCGGATGGGGTGATGACGTAATAACCACGTGCCGACGATCTGGCGATCGGATTCCTTCAGAAGTGCGGGAACCAAGGCCATCGCCTATAAGAGTTCTGGTCCAGTATGATAACATCAGTTCCTGGGTCTTTGTATGTTCCATTGGCGCAATTCCAGTACAGATTCATATGCTTTGAGTGAAACGAGAGCCCCCAGTACGACATAGAGGGCGGTAACGCCGACCGGAAGCCCGCCACTCACCTCGAGATTCGGCTGTGAACTAACGACAATCCGCAACAGAACTCCGATGGAACCGAGGACCGATGTCCCCACATAGCTCCAAGGCTTTCCCTTCAGGCAATAATGGATGAAGATGATGCACAGGAGAATCAAAGGGACGACGACTATGATGGAAAGCAATTGAACCTCTGTCGCTGAGCTTATTATGGTGACCATCAGAGCGAAGATGATCGATATTGTAAAGACCACCAGTAAACTGACTGTGGTTCTCATGTTGACGCTCAGGGTCCTATTTTCGGTCATCTGATCCTCACCCGACATTATCGCCTTATATTGATTTCCGACACTAACCGTGATCAATACGGCATGGTTGCTAATCCAACTTTTTCTTTCAACAATTCCGATCACAATATCGAGATCGACCATATGATGGTCTCATTGATCACATAATACTTCGGGTAAACCACCTGATCGATTCGGCGCTACGATTTCAAGCAGTGGCCAGTAGAATCTAGCTCGAGGTTCTTTTGAGAACATTTCGAATGGCTGCCACGACCCGATCTGGACGATCCTCTTGAACAGAATGCGAGGCATCGTCGAGGGTCTCGGTTTCATTCATTTTGAGATATCCCTGCCATCTCGCCATCTCTGAGAGTGGAAAACCAGGATCATCTTGTGTTCCCCAGAGGATCTGCGCGGGCAGATCGGAGAGGTTCGGCAGCTGGGATTCGATACCGGCGAGCCATCGGCGAGACTTGCGGATATGCCTCGGGAAAACCCAGGTCGGTATCCTTGATTCCGGGGTCGGAAACGGGTCGGTGTATGCCTTTCTTAAGGTTCCCGTTACCTTTTCCGAGTGGAGAATACCATCTGGCAACATCGATTTTGCGAAATAGTTCCTTCGGGTTTGAAGCCAGTATCCGATCGGCCATCCTCCCATCACCAGCGAGAACAGCACCTGAAGAATGGACGCTGGCCATGCCCAAGTGTTCATCACGACAAGGCCACGCAGATTTGCTCTGTTCCGAACCGCGTAGTTCATCCCGATCGGCCCACCCCAATCCTGGACCACCATCACAAAATCCTTCAATTTCAGGTGGTCGATCAGGAACGCTACCGCGTCCGATTGTTCCTGTGGAGTAAAACCGTAGTTGTCGGGTGCCTTTGACATGCCAAAGCCAGGGTAGTCGAGAGCGACCAGACGGCATTCCCCACGCAGTTCTTTGATCACGTCTCTGTAGACATAGGACCAGGTCGGATTTCCATGAAGCAGAAGAATGGTGGGCCCTGAACCTTCATCGACATAATGGATGCAACCCTCCCGATAAGGCAGCCAATGATCTGCGAACGGATACTCGGAGGCATCGACTTCAAAAGGTCTGGTTTTTGGGATGGGGATCACCATTGATTTCCGATATTCGGCGATTATTCGATTACTGCGATTTGGTGCTATTTAATTTCTTTCCTGGAATGTTTGTCGAGATGTCGGCAGCTAGCCTCCTACTTCGAAATAATGGGATGTGCGTCCGGGTGTAGACTGGGGAGTTATGACCCGTGCACGAACCAAGCTTATAACGGGGAACTGAACTCGGCTGGCATGTCCAGATAAAGACATTATTTTGACACCGCCATGAGTCGTTATTATTTAATCGCTTCCATATTGAGCAAGCACGAGGAATTAATGGATGCGGCTGGTGTCCATCCTGCTTCTTGTCAATATTTCATTAATCATTGACATTGTTATTTATGGCTGGTTATGACTGTTAACCTCGATGGCCCCTCCTGCGCCAGGTTCCTGGTATGAGCCTAAGTTGACTGATTTCGAGGTAAAAGAAACGAATAGGATTCGATTGCAATCAAACACAACCATTAGTGCAGAGGAAAAGCTCATGCTGGAGGAGCGTAAGGAATCGGGCCTTCCTCTGAAGATCATAAGGATAGTTGGCCTTATTGCCATTCTAATCCTGGTAGGATGGTTCCTGATAAACTATTAAGTTGCATATTAATTGTGATAAACCCCTGACTGGCTTGGCAGCCGGGCGCGCCGATCATGCAGGTGCTCGGAGCCAGATAGATAGAGCGGAGTTCGTCCGTTTGATTGCTCGGCCTTGGTCCGACTAACTCTTATTTCGGCTGTGTATTAATTGCAGTTTATACTGATTTTTTACGGTCTAGGGTTAATATTTTAGTATAACAATCTCACATAATTACCTAATTATAGTTACGAACCTAACTATCAATACTAATTCCTCCTAAGAACTTAGTGATCCAAGATCGGGCAAACGACAACCTCGAAGAACAGTCCAGGAACGATCTGGATATGATCATCCTCATATCTTCCAGGCTCTTGACGAACTTATCAGATATGACCCTCTTCACGCTCTTCCAGATATATTCGATCGGGTTCAGGTCAGGAGAATATGGTGGCAAGAAGACTAGATCGATGTCCAGGCGCGCGGCCTGGACCATCGTGGCATTCGCCCTGTGTGAACGGAAGTTATCCAGGATCAGAATGATCCGACCGACCGGATTGGCGTTCCGGATGGTACGCAGAAAGCAACAAATGTCCTCTTTCTTCGAATGAGGAAGGAAATCGACCACCGAAACACCGTTCAAAGCGTAGAAACCGAAGGTGTTGGATTTCAATTTGGTCGTGTTCTTCCAGATCTCTGGCTGACCGAATGACCAACGCCTTACGGTGTTGGCGGTGGTCTGCGGGGACGCCTCGTCGAAGAATCCGATTATGCATTCATCCATCAGTTCCGGGAGTTTTTTTTAGTTGATCCTCGGCGTCCGCTGGACGCCGATAGTCATGTTGGAAAGGTTTGGCATAGTTCAGCCCCATCTTGCGCATGATTATCCGGACCTGTTTGGAAGTGTATTCGACACCGTATTTCGTCTGGATGAGCTCTCGCACATCCTCGGTCGTGAAGCTGCCAGAGCCCAACCTTTCCTTCAGATCCAGCTTCTGCTCCTCGGTCAGCTTGGATGGTTTGCCCCCGGCAAACCTGGGTATGATACCCTGATGCCCAGATTCGTTCCAGCGTTCCTGCCAGATGTAAGCGTTGTTCTTGCTCGTGCCGACAAGTTTGGCAGCTTCCTCGACGCTCATGCCTTCATATCGGTAACGTACGAAGTAAAGTGTTTTCAGCACTTATAAAACGAGGAGGCGGGGGACATGAACATAGCATCAGGCAGAGGACTTTCAGTCCTTGTAGCATTTTCAATGATCGTGTCGATGATCGCGATGGTCGGAATGATAGGTGGAGTGCAGGCGAGCGGGCCCACGTACTCTTCTCATTCGGTCATAACCATAAACAATAACAGCGATCTCGAGACCCTGAGATCACAGGAGGGTTGCACTGGATCAGGGAAGGTAAATGACCCGTACGTGATCGATGGGTATGACATATCGGGTACCGGAGGGGCGTGCATCTACGTTGCCCACATCACCGTGCATCTGATCATCAGCGATTGTTGCCTTCATAACAGCAGTTACGGGGTCGAAGTGGTGGCATCGAACTATGTCACTGTGACCAACAGCAACTGCAGCGGCGACGATCCATACGGCATATATCTGGACAACACCGGTAATGACACCCTGATCAACAACGTCTGCATCGACGCCTCTCACGGCATCTACGTTTACAGTTCGAGCGACAACGTCATAAACAATAACACATGCAAGGCGACCAGAGCATGCTCCATGATGCTTACCAGCTCCTCGAATAGAAATCTCATATCGAACAACACCTGCTACTCCAGCGGCAACAATGGCATTCATGTGCGCCAGTCGGACTACAATGTCATATCATATAACACGCTGAAGAACAACGGCGGCTACGGCCTGAGTCTTGCGATGTCGAACTATAACCAGGTGTATGGCAACCTCATGATCGGGAACAACGGATCGTCGTCCGTCTACAGTTCATCGCACATCCAAAGCAACGATACCGGCATCGGCAATCGATGGAACACCTCCTCATACGGGAACTATTGGAGCGATTGGAGGGGCCCGGACGCCAATGGGGACGGCATAGTCGACAATCCTTATTCGATCTGTGATGGCAGCAGCAAGGACCATTATCCCCTAGCCACGACCGCCATCCCGGGTACGTCCGTTCCAGGTGCACCGACCGGCATGACCGCCACCATCGGTGATGGAAATGTATCCCTTTCATGGAGCGTTCCGGGCAACGGTAGGGCGCCGATCGATTACTACATCGTCTATCTGGGCGGTATCGATGTCGCCCATCCCACCACAAACTCCACCACGATCTCGGGTTTGGTCGACGGCCAAATCTACACGTTCAAAGTGGCAGCGCACAACTCCGAAGGGATGGGACCAGAGTCGTCCGGGGTCTCAGCCATCCCGAACTGGGTTCCGACCGCTCCTGGAATGCCTCTCAGGCTCGCTGCGACACCAGGCAGTGGTCAGGCATCTCTCAGCTGGTCGGCCCCCTCGTCAAACGGAGGTGTTGCTATCGACTATTACATCGTGTATCAGAATGGAACCGATGTACGACACCCAGCGGTTACATCCGTTACTATCACAGGATTGACTAATGGACAAAGTTATGGTTTCACCGTGGCCGCACACAACTCCGTGGGGATCGGGCCGCTCTCGTCCGTCAGTGACCACCACGCCGGCCCTGGCTCTGACCGTCCCGGACGTCCCGATGGATCTGAAAACAACTTCCGGTAACGACCAGGTCTCATTGTCGTGGACCGCCCCGACGAACAGTTCAAGCATCGATTATTACGTCATTTATGTGAACGGCTTTGATGTGAGACATACTTCCGCCACTTCGGCCACCATCAATGGGCTGATCGACGGAGAGAGCTATTCATTTGCGGTGGCGGCCCACAACTCGGGCGGTACAGGAAATCAGACATCGGTTCAGACAATATCGCCGGGAACTGCAAGCACCAGTAACGGGGAGAATGCATCTGGAACCGATATGATGGTCTATATCGGGATTGTGGCCCTCCTGGCAGCCGTAACGGCTGTTGCATTTGTTGTATGGAGGAAAAGGAACAGATGATCGAGCCGGAAGAAGGCGTTCAAATTCGCCATTATGACGATCGATAGCAACAATCATCATCAAGAAACCCGAGCCTGCGACGGTCCATTTAAAACCATCTTAGTCGAATGTCCGGGCTATGGCCAGCGCTCGATGACCGAGATGCGAAGCGCCTATCAAGAAAGCAGAGCTCGGATGTGAAATGATTGTGCTGACCACCAGACCGATCGTCATGGTGGAAAAAGAGACCATGACGACAGTTTCTAAACACCGAATGTTTAGAAATTGAATCATTTTTATTACGATGCTATTATCTACTCCCGCCCTGATGACGATACATGCCGGGGGGGAAGAAAAGCAGTAATCATCTTGACGGTCGTCGTGTTCCTGGGTTTGACATGCACTCCGTCAAGCGCAATGGGAAGAGGTGTGTACGGCCCCATCACGCAAGTCGGGTCTGTCGGCTCAGAGTCTAACATTACCCTGACCTCAGATGGACACGTCAGGGTCGTATTCACTGGCACGACTTCTCTTGATGCTTTCTTTATGACTGAAGAAAATTACCAAAGGCTGAACGACAATCAGACATATGCATATATTCAGGAACTGTCGGCGACAAATGTTACTTCGGTCGACATGCAAGCAGACGTGCCAATGGGTGTTTATGCCGTCTATTGGGTGTCACTGGGAGGAAGTGGAAATGTTATCCATGGGCGATCACAATACTCCGAACCACCACTCTAATATGATATCAGCAACAGCACCGCCATTACAACGATCAAGCCAATAATGAAAGCATTCTTGCGTAACATTCTTGTTAACGAGCTCTTAGGTTTCACATCATCGTTGATTGTGGCCTGGGAAACAGGTAGTGTTGTGGGGTGAGATTGCACTTTCTCAGCCTTCCACGCAAGTACCTTGTTGGCAGATGCAGAAATATGCGCGCCGGGACTAAGGCGCAATATCTTCTCCGATAAGAACTCAAAGTTGGTCCACCAGGCCCACAGCCTGACGTCCCCCTGTCGGCTTTCGATGACCACTTGGACATGATCTGCCGCTTGCCTGCTGGACCCCACGTTGACCCTTGTGACCTCATTCCATCTGATGAACAGTACCGACCTCTGAGTGGAATCGTCGAACTTCCTGCGATCGATGCCTTCCTCTGAGACAATGACCAAAGATGTGTTATAGGCCTTCTGAGCAAGGTCGTAGAGCAACCACAGTGCAACTCCTAAAATCAACAATTCTATTATCGAATTGACGAGCGCTGTATCTCCCATGTCTGAGACGGTTGAATCAAAGAAAAACGCAACCACGAAAGCGCAAGTTATCGTCGACATCCCGACAATGCCGATCAAATATCCACGAACAGGATAGTCCTCGAAGATGATGTGCCTGTCCGTCTGTGTTGATGCTTCATGAGATGCGTATTCTACCGCCCTGGCAATCCTATCCTTGCATTTGAGAATGGTAGACCGGGATACCAAATAGACCAAAACCACAGAAAAGGCCGATACCAGCAAAAGGATGAACAGCGAAATGATCGGATCCACTCAAAGCACCGGGCTGTACTTATCGAGGAATGATTTAATAATTTTGTCCAGGGTTTAATATTAATAAGCATTCTAGATCCATTCCTGAATGAAAGAACTGGATAGAGGCCACGCTGTTTCTTGTTCTTCCATATCGATCGGATGATCATCCCCGGATCCGTTCTCAGATCAACAGAATTCGAGAGAGCACTGATTCAACTTATATAAATTTACAATGATTAATAACGGGCGACGAACGTTGGAATATCGTCATTTCCTTGCGTTGGGGATGGTGAAAAAGAACGCAGCCCCTTTCCCTTCCTCCGACTCGACCCATATCCTACCGCCATGCCGTTCGACGATCTTTTTCACGATCGCGAGGCCGACGCCGGTCCCAGGGTACTGGTCCTGATTATGAAGGCGCTGGAACATCTGGAAGATCCTATCGGCGTATTCGCCGTCAAGACCAATGCCGTTGTCCTTCACGGAGAAGGTCCACTCCCTTCTTCCCTCTCTGGCTGAAATGTGTATTATTGGTCGTTCTGGCCCTTTGAACTTGAGCGCATTGGAAAGAAGGTTCTGCATCACCTGCTGCATCTGCGATTCATCTGCCATGACCATTGGCATGGGCTCGATGCAGATGTCCGCTTTGCTGTCATCGATGGGGACTTGGAGCAATTTGATCGTGCTATCCACGATCTCGCCCATGTTCGCCGGTGCGAACGCCTTGGCCTTCGACTCGATCCTTGAATACTCCAGCAGATCGTCGATCAGTTGGCGCATTCTGGTTCCGCCCTCAACGGCATGGTTGATGTATTCCTTGGCCTGGGGATCGAGTTCCTCTTTGTACCTCCTGTCCAGCAGGGAGAGGTAGCTGATGACCATCCGCAGAGGTTCCTGAAGGTCGTGCGAGGCCAGATAAGCGAACGACTGAAGTTCGATGTTGCTTCGCTCCAGCTTCCTTGCGTACTCCTCGGCTTCTCTTTGCGCTTTCTTTATGATGCTGATGTCCAGGGCCGTGACGACGAAGTGATCCTCATCGAGCGGGAAGAACGAAGAGCGGCTTTCCGGCCCTTCCGGAGGGAAAGGCCTCTCCAGGACGATGGGCTCCCCGGTTTCCTTCAGTTGACGTATCGTCAGTAAAACATTGCCGAAGAACTCATCGCTGAACAGCTCAGACAGATTTTTTCCCTGAACATTCCTAGGATCGGCCCCATTGGCCTTCAACCAAAGGGGATTGGCCTCCAACAGTTTTGCGTCGATCAGCTTCCCGGAACTATCCTCGACATACTCGTAGATGGCCGCCAATTCCTGGATGTTCTCGAACAGACCGCGATACTTGGCCATGCTTTCGCTCAGTGTCCCATAGAGTCTGGCGTTCTCCATAGCCAAAGAGAGCGATGCGGAGAGCTTGTATGCGAAGTCGTTCTGCGCCTGGCTAAACCGGACCTGCTTGGAATGATGGTAGAAAGCGATGATGCCGATGACCTCGTTCCGTACAATGATGGGGGCGACGAGGACCGAACGGGCACCATAGGCTTTCATGTTCTGCCGGTCCACTCTCGGGTCGTTGTACGCGTCGTCGATGGCCACTGCATTTCTTTCCTTCAGGACCAGCATGGAGACCGGCGATTCTTCGTCGGTCTTCGGGTGTCCGAGAATGCTGGGAGGGAAGTTGTGCACGAACTGGGCGACCCAGTGATCGCCCTCACGCCCGTTGATGAGAGATGATTCAGCGCCCAGGGCCATGGTCCCCGCTTCGAGGACCCATTGCATTATTTCATCCGGATCGAGAGTGGAGTTGATGTAGGAATTGATCTGGTTCAAAGCGGTGCTCAATTTCTCGCTCTCCCTGAGCGCTACCTCCGCCCTCTTGCGTTCCGTTATATCGTGGAACAGCTGAACGAATCGGTCGCCGCCCAGAGGAAATACCCCAATACTAAACCACCGGTCGAGACCTTCGTTGTAATGATCCAGACGGTCAGGCCGATCGGAAGCAATGATCTGGGCGGCCACCCCTAAGAAGTGCTCGTTGGGGATAGAGATGAACTCGGAGCGCTTACGGCCAGCGGCCTTGGATGGCGAGAGACCGGTGTGGTTCTCGAACGCGCGGTTGACCTCTAGAACTAGGTAGTCGGTCGGTCTTCCAAGTTCGTCGCGGACCAGCTCACAGACGGCAACCCCGTCATCCATCATCTCGAACAACTTGTGATAATCAACGTACGTTGTATCGAGCATATCCGATGATGGATCACGACCGACTTGCTTATCGTGCGAACTCATGAAGATAGACCGTCTATGCACCTAATTTGATTTGAACTATTTCGATAAGTATGGTATTTGAACTCTCTTCTCGAAGCTTCCGTCAAGATTGGAATGACCGGTCATGATAGTCTCTTTTCGTTCCTTTTTATCACTATGAATCCATTCATGCTATGAAGTTCGATATTGGGCGACCGAAACCGATTACTTATGGAACGCCCGACATGGGCGCAGACATCATGGTCGCTTGCTAGTTCCGATCTTTCCTTTGTGCCTAACCAGGTCCGGCCCTTCGGCACAAATTCACACTAGTGCTACGTCCTATTGATGAGGAAGAAGCCATTCTGGCCCGGAATGAGGCCAGCCCGAGGCACGTTCGTCTCTGCATATGCAGTAATCGGGGGTTCTCTCCATCGTTACTTTTGCGGCTTCTGGTATTGACTCAGGAACCTCGTGAGCTGAATCATGACAATTATACGAAATGCAAGACAGGAGAAAGGTGATGATCCGAGCCTGGGATGTTTGGTAGAGTAAGAGTATGGTCGAGGCATCTTCCTACGCATGCCACGCAAGGAAGTCGATCGCCTCAGAACTGCATCTCTTTTAAAGATCCGGGTTTCATCATTTCTTCAGCAAAATGAGCCAAGTATAGAGAGACGACGATCCCCGCCAGCAACCCCGTGATTACCCTCAGAACGTTAGTGGATTGGTACGACGAGACGATCTCCATGCCTCCGTCGATGACCATGGGCAGCAGTCCGAGACCTAAGAATATCAAGTTGAACTTCGGGCTGAAGTACAGAGCTATCAACATTCCAGCAAGGAGACCTACGCTGATCGCCATACATCTTGCGCAGTAGGGCAATTGATTGCCGTTCAAGAAAAAGGAATGACTGGATATTTCCGCACAGAAAATGTCACCCAGGAAATAAACCGTCGCCGCGAACGGGTTCATCTTCCCCCAGGCCTTTGCATTGTCGATATGTGAAGCCCCGCCTGAGAGATCGTTGACGCTGTTCGCTGGAATCGTGAACGGGGCGATCAGGGAAGTGGCGAGCCACACAGAAAAGATCGCTATCATCGTGATTTTATACTTCCTTATCGGGCTCATCCTGGTCATCTTTTGGCTCCGTACGTTTGGCTGACGATAAACTCCCACAATAACCTTGGCATTTTTCTTGGTCAAATTGAGTTGCACCCCCTCCTTTGAAAAGCAACGATGATTTTGATGCCGATGGAATTCGAGCCCGTCTGAAGTTCAACCGTCGTCCACTTGTGCTGGATCATCGATAATTTGGCCGTTCACTTTGCCGCAATGAATGCCAAAATTATCCACTCTTGACATCATTCATTTTTTCATTC
>CAWDCQ010000054.1:0-13477 GCA_963800775.1 uncultured Methanomassiliicoccales archaeon
CGATAACCTGTTCCTCGGTCTAGCTCATTCGCAAAAACGTGTCCAATTGTTGCGGTGTCGGTGGTCACGGACCATCGCCCTCGCCTAAGCCAGGCTATTTATTTCCATCATGGAGCGTCATGCTCGTCCCGCTAGTTCATCTGGAGAGGGTTCTTAGACCATATTCAGCTCCATGTTCCCAGTAGTACGTCCAGTCATTGGGCCACCCGCAAAACCATTTAATCGTACAGGTCCATTGTGTTCATGAGGATAGGTTCGGACAATGGCTAAGGACCGTCAAAGGACCAATTTCAAGAAGAGGACGACGGCTGCCGATGCTGTTCGTTCCATCGGACGGGGCAAGACCATATTCATAGGCACTGGATGCGGTGAACCCCAGGCCTTGGTCATGGCTCTCATCGCCGAGTCGGAGAACTTTGGCGACAACGAGATCGTTCAGACACTGTCCCTCGGCCTCATGCCCTATTACGAAGAGCGTTTCACCGATCGTTTCCGTCTGAACGCTTTTTTCATCGGGCCGAACGTGCGCTACGCGGTCAATGAAGGCCGGGCGGACTACACTCCTGTTAACTTGTCCCAGATCGGAAGGATGTTCGAATCGGGGAAGATCGTCATCGACGTGGCATTGATACAAGTGTCTCCTCCGGACACGAACGGGGACTGTTCTCTTGGGGTCTCGGTCGACATCACCAAATCCGCGGCCGAGAACGCTGACATGGTCATCGCCCAGGTCAATCACAACATGCCCCGGACCCATGGGGATTCATTGATCAATGTCTCTGAGATAGACTACTTGGTAGAGATAGACGAGCCGCTGTGGGAATGGAGGCCGGAACGCGAGGAGAAGATGGAGGTCCTGACCAAGATCGGGAAGTACCTCTCTGACCTGGTCCCGGACGGCGCCACGCTGCAGATCGGATACGGTTCCACGCCGGACGCGGCCATCAAATACCTGGCTAAAAAGAAGGACCTGGGCGTGCACACCGAACTCCTGTCCGATGGGCTGGTATCGCTGATCGAGTCGGGAGCGGTCAACGGGTCGAAGAAGACCAAGGACAACGGCAAAGTGGTGGCCTCCTTCGTCATGGGCACTCAGCATGTCTATGACTTCGTCAATGAGAACGACATGATCGAGATGCGGCCCTCATCGTACACGAACGATCCCTGCATCATCGGGCACCAGCAGAACATGATCTCCATCAATTCCGCCCTGCAGGTCGACCTGACCGGCCAGGTTTGTGCTGACCAGCTGGGCAACAAGTTCTTCTCCGGTCTCGGCGGGCACGTCGATTTCATGCGGGGGGCGGCCCGTTCCAGGGGCGGCAAGCCGATCATAGCCATGCCTTCCACGGCCCGGGACGGGTCGGTCTCGAGGATCATGCCAACGCTTGACACCGGGTCCGCAGTGACCACCACCAGGGGGGACGTGCACTATGTCGTTACCGAGTACGGCATCGCCGAACTGCACGGCAAGAGCATATCGCAGCGGTCGCTGGCTTTGATCTCGATCGCCCATCCTAAGTTCCGGGCGCAACTTCTGGCACATGCAAAATCGCTCGGTTACGTGTTCGAGGACGTTTCCGGCATGACCTTCACCGGTACGATCTACCCGGAGCAGTATGAGGCGGTCCTGATGCTCAAGGGCGTCGAGGTCTACTTCCGCCCGGCCAAGCTCACCGACGAATCGATGATCAAGGAGATGTTCTACTCGCTGTCGGAGACCACCATGTACCAGCGTTACATGGGGCCGAAGAAACAGATGCCGCACAAGGAGATCCAGCGTCTGATCGACATCGACTATGAGGGGACCATGACCGTCCTCGCAATGACCAAGGAGGGCGACCACTTCCACGCCATCGGGATGGCCTCCTACGACGTGGACAAGACCAGCAACACCGCCGAGGTGGCTTTCGTCGTCGTCGACCGCTGGCAGAACAAAGGGGTGGGGATGCAGTTCATGGACATGCTGATCAAGATCGCCAAGGACAAGGGCGTGAAATCCTTCACGGCCGAACTGCTCTCGGAGAACTTCCGCATGCTCGACATGTTCTACCGCACCGGGCTCAAGGTCGAGGCCAGGCTCGTTGAGGACACATACATGGTGGACATGGACCTGTGGTCGAAATGATCTGCTGTCGGCCCGCCGTCGAATAGAACAGAATCAGGGTGTCTGTGCCTGCTCCGACGGATGGCCACGGCTGCGCGGTCCGTACCGCCCTCTGCCACCGAAACTTTCTCGCTGTCCCGACAACAGATCCAATAGCGTCAATTCCGTTATCTGCCAGAAAACCCGTTCGCCCTGTCCGCAGTGGACCGTGGCCAGGAACGATCCTCATGATAAAATTCCTGATAAGAGGGGTTGTGCCCCCTCCTAAGAGGTTTGTAAGGTCTCCCCGTAAGAGGAGCATAGGGGGTCAAGGGTGGTTCCCTTGATGTCCCCCGGCAGGACGGAACCCTGTCTTATTCTTGGCGACTCAATCCGCGTCCTTCGGAATCATCCCTTCTTGGTCTGCAGCTTGTGGTCCTCCACCAGCTTGCCCACCACGCTCGGGTCGGCCAGTGTGCTCACGTCGCCGAGCTCCTCCGCCTGCCCCGAGGCAATCTTCCTCAGTATGCGCCTCATGATCTTGCCGCTGCGGGTCTTTGGCATGGCTGAGGCGAACTGGATGGTGTCCGGTGAAGCTATGGGGCCGACCATGCGGCGCACGTGCAGGACCAGGTCCTTTTTCAGCTGGTCCGTCTCCTCAACGCCAGATTTCAGGGTCACGTAGGCGTATATGGCCTCTCCCTTGATGTCATGCGGGACCGGCACGACCGCTGCCTCCGCCACCTTGGGATGCGAGACCAGTGCGGACTCGACCTCGGCCGCCCCGATCCGGTGCCCCGAGACCTTGATCACGTCATCCACCCGGCCCATGATCCAGACGTAACCGTCCTTATCCATCCGAGCAGAATCCCCGGTGAAGTAGTAGCCCGGGAACCTGCTCCAATAGGTCTCCTTGAACCGGTCGTGCTGACCGTACACGGTCCTCATGATCCCCGGCCAGGGCTTCTTGATGACCAGGTACCCTCCCTCGTTGGGCGCCGCCTCTGTACCATCCTCCTTGAAGATGGCCGGTTCGATCCCGAAGAACGGCTTGGTGGCCGATCCCGGTTTGGTCTGCGTAGCCCCGGGCAGGGGGCTGATCAGGATGCCTCCGGTCTCCGTCTGCCACCAGGTATCGACGATCGGGCATCGCTCTTGACCTATGTTGTGGCGGTACCACATCCAGGCCTCGGGATTGATCGGCTCTCCCACCGTGCCCAGCAGCCTGAGCGATGAGAGGTCTCTCGACTTGGGCCACTTCTCGCCCTCCCTCATCAGGGAGCGTATGGCGGTGGGGGCCGTGTAGAACGTGTTCACCCGGAACTTCTCCACTATCTGCCAGAACCGGTCCGGCTGGGGGTAGGTCGGTATGCCTTCGAACATGAGCGTGGTCGTCCCATTGCAGAGCGGACCGTACACGATGTAGGAATGTCCAGTGATCCATCCTATGTCCGCCGTGCACCAGTAGGTGTCCTCCTCATGCACATCGAAGATGTACTTGTGCGTCATGGCCGCGAACACCAGGTATCCGCCGGTCGTGTGCAGCACTCCCTTGGGCTTGCCGGTCGAGCCGCTGGTGTAGAGTATGAACAGAGGGTCCTCGGCGTCCATCCAGGTCGGCTCGCAGAACGGCGATGCCTTGGCCATCTCCTCGTGGTACCAGAAGTCACGGCCCGGTTCCATCTCTACCTCGGTGCCGGAACGCTTGACCACGATGACGCTTTGGACCGGACCTCCCTTCTCCAGCGCCATGTCGGCGTTGACCTTGAGGTTCACCGGCTTGCCGCCACGGTGGTTGCCGTCAGCTGTGATGAGCAGCTTGCATTCGCTGTCATTGATCCGGTCGCGTAAGGACTCGGACGAGAAGCCCCCGAACACGATGCTGTGCACCGCGCCGATCCTGGCAGTGGCGAGCATAGCTATCGCCAGCTCCGGGACCATCGGCATGTATATGGAGACCCGGTCGCCCTTTTGGACCCCTTTGGACTTGAGGACGTTGGCGAACTTGCAGACCTCGTTCAGCAATTGCTGATAGGTGAGGGTCACCACTTCTTCGTCCTTCTCTCCCTGCCAGATGATGGCGGCCTTGTTCTTCCTCGGCCCCAGCACATGGCGGTCCAGGCAGTTGTAGGCGACGTTCGTCTTTCCGCCTTCGTACCACTTGATCCTCGCCTCCGCCTTATCCCAGCTGAACACATTGTGCCACCGGGAATACCAATGGATGATGTCGGCCTGCTTCTCCCAGTATGCCTCCGGATCCTTGATCGACTCATCGTACATCGCCTGGTACGATTCCATGCTCTTCACCAAGGCTTTCTCGCTGAACTCCTTCGGTGGGTCGAAACGTCTGTCCTCTTCCATGACTGATTCGATGGTATGCTGGTCGGTCATCCCTTTTCCTCCGGGGTTTGGCCCACCCCTCTGGAACGTTGCTGTCGAGGTCCAAAGGAGGTTGCCAAACGCAATCACGTGCGGGGAGATAATTAAACCTTTCGAGAATACTCAACGATAGTTGACGATTTTGCAAGTTATTATGCATAATTACGTACGTACAATACGTTATCCGTATCAATATCTTACAAATAGTCATGCCTTCCGCATTATCGACCGGATTTTCCGGTGAGCTCCGTCCTGCATGCTCTTTGAGGACCTCCGGGGATGAGGCCTGCAGCACGATTCTCCATTCCGTTCGGCCAGTTCGAGAATGTTAATGCAACTATGGGACACGTTTTGATGGTCCATTCCGGACCCAACTTATATTACAGCTGGCGAAGAGGGCCAGATCAATATCCGTCCGTCTCGAGTTCGATCGGTCGCACAGCCCTGCCTGATTGCCCTCGGAGCTTCCTTGGTTCGAAAGATAAGAGATGTTCAATCGACTGCCGCTGAAATGATTGTCCAGACAGACGATAATTCATCGTATCCAGCAATCTTTCGCATAGATGGGACGAATGGTTCCCGCACCGCCCGTGACCAGAATCTGAGCGATCTGGAATAATGATCGTCCCTCTGGTATGACTTTCCCGCCCGGCGAAGACGTCTGGGACAAAGATCCGGTTTCCGCAAAAATTCCTTCCTGGAGATCAGAGGGAGAACGGCCTTCCAGAAGAAAAAGTTCTGGAAGGTAAATGCATTCTCCCTGACCTAAATAGCTCCACTCTTGTTCATGCGGGTTGTTTCGCCATCTCCAGGAATGCTGACATATCAATGTCGTACGAAGCGTCCTGGGTGGTCCCGTCGATCATCTCGATCTTGGCCCTGATCTTGTTCCTCTCGAACACTATCTGGGCGTTCCTTACGTTCGATTTGTACATGCTGATCCTCTTGCCTGCCTGGGTGAGCCTTCTCTCCGCGCAGAACATCAGTCCGGAGTCTTCCAGCAACTTGATCTTGCGGTAACAAGCAGCGATCGGTATTCCGAGCTTGTCGCTCAGTTCGAAGGCGCTCTTCGGCTTTCCCATGGTAGCTAGGAGTATCTTCGCAGAGTACTCCTCTGTCAATAACCTCGATGTTTCGAGAGCGTGCATTTTCCGACACCTAAGTCAAGCACGACATTTTTGAATATATAATGCAAATTGGGCGGCTATCACTATTGATTTCAGTATTATTATGATAGCCAGATAGTATGATTTAGGGCAAAAAGTATCATTCCAAGATGTGAAACTTGACCTCATTTTCCGTGATATTGGCGATTTCGGGCGTCTTCTACCGCTTCTTTATTGACGAAAATATGAGCATGGAAACGATCCATTTCGTCAAAATCGGACCTCCGTCCGCGGGAAATTCACGATACTACCGAACATCGTAGTTCCGGACCGGGTCGATCCGATTTCGGAGAAAATAAACTCGGGCAACAGTCGGTATTATCACTTTTTCATATTTTTGTCAATACTGTCATCCTCAATCAAGGCAACATATCTATAACCCGCGATGCAATTCTGTTCCCAGAGCAGAGTCCGTCGTCCAGCCATGGATACAGATCCGACCGAGTCGTCTAAAGGAAATTCCAATAGTTACCGGACGCTATCAAGGACCACAGACGGATAATTCGTCTCGGTCCGGGCCAAGCTCCCGTAATCTGGTGAGCGAGAGGGCGATGGAACACAGTTCAAGATTCAAGGAATTGACCGAATGACTGGTAACTTAGGAAAGGGATGTCTGTGATCGACGGAGTTCGGAACGCCGAGGAAAGCGTTCGCCGAAAGAATGAAACGGCGTCGACCTCATCACGTCCCGGTCACAGCAAGATTTGAGCCAGGGGGTATGAAAAATGTCCAAAGCCATCGAGGTGTTGCTGATCGAAGACAACCCTGCCGATGCATATTTGGCTTGCGAGTACCTCAACGATACTGGCTACACGGTGCTGGTGACCAAGCTCCAAGACGGTAAGGCCGCGATCGATTTTTTTCAACAGGTCAATGTGGGCAACAAGAAGATGCCGGACCTGGTGCTGCTCGACCTCAACCTTCCGAAGCAGAATGGCCAAGAGGTCCTCGAGTACATACGTCGTCAGGACCACTCTGTGACTGTAGTAATATACAGCGGTTCCACTTCGCCTATGGACCGAAAGAGGGCAGAGAAAAGCAATGTCAACGGGTACCTCGTCAAACCGATGACCGGGGAAGAGATGGACGAGGTCGTTTTTCAGCTGAGGAATTTCCTAAAAGACATAAACGAATCATGTGAGTGATCGAAAGATCCTATTTGTTTCCGCCTGGGCAGTTGCTTTTATTGTCCAAGGAGGATCTGAGGGTACTCATGCTCTTCATCTCATGGGGCGAATGAAGCCTCGGATATCATTTTCATGAAGAAGATGGGGCGAAACCGAAGGAAAAGGATATCGACACCATCGATCGGATGTTGTTCCCATCGACGGGCCGCCCCCATCATTCCGCTCAGTTCTGTTTGGCCACGAAGATTATGGCCAAGAATGTGAGAAGTGCTCCGAAGATAACGAACTGGTCGATCTGTTCTCCGAGGATCAGCCAGCTCAGTACGACCGCGAATGTGGATTCCAACATCAGCACCGTGGCAGATGTCACCACGCTGATGTGCTTGAGAGCCTTCACCCAGAGCATGGTCGGTACTGTAGAGCACATGATCCCGATGTATATCATCAGCGGCAATGCGTCGCCATTGTAGTTACCCACGTTCCCCACGATCAATGCCAGAAGCAGCAAGGTGAACGGAAGGAACATGTGCAGGCTCAACGACCACTGGTCGTACTCCATTTTCTTCAGCGCCACTCGGGACATCACAACGACCAGGCCGATGAACACCGCGGATGCCAGGACCAGGAGATCTCCGACCAGCTGGTCTCCGTTAATGGTGCTCAGGTCCCATCTGGTGGTCAGGGTTATCAGACCGAGGAAACCGACCATTAGGCCGATGGTCCGGTTCCTTCCCAATCTCTCCTTGAACGCGATGCGGGAGAATATGGCCACGAAGATGACGTTGGAACCGACAATGAGCCCGGCCACCGCCGCAGTCGTCATGGTCAGGCCGATGTACTGGCAGGCCACCACGCCAGTGTTCAGGACGGGGGCGGTCCAGAACTCCCAATGCTTGAACATGGAGGTGGACAGCGAACCGCGCCAGACCATGAACGCCAGGCAGATCAGCGTGCCGACCCCCATGGCAACGGCACCGAATAGGAACGGATCGACGCTTCCCACTCCCACCTTGGCGGCAACGTAAGAAGAGCCGAGCATGGCGCTTGACAGGATAGTGATCAACAGCGCCGCGGACTCATCCGATGCAACGAGCTTTCCCTTGTTCATGTCTCAGGCCCGCCCAGCTAGGGGCGGTCGGGAATCAATCGGGTCATATTTCATCTTGGCTATCGTTGTGAACGATATCCGGCTTCTTCGGCATGCCGATGCAGGCCCGGAACCTCTGCATGCGCAGGTCTATCCAATCGACCATCCGGATAAGATCGAGGCTGTCCGCCACCAGTCCTATGAGGATCCCGATAAGCGCGCCGCTTGCCACGTCATACGGAAAGTGGACTCCGATGTACACCCGGCTGAAACCGACCGTGGCCGCCAGAACCAGCGATGGGATGAGGGCTTTCCTCCACTTCTTCCCCACTGCCACGGCCCCGGCGAACACGGTCATGGCGTGTGCCGAAGGGAACGAAGGGTCCAGCGGCCGATAGATGGGGTCCACGGCCTGTATGACATCAAAAGGGCGGGGCCTGTCAACAGCATACTTCATCGATCCCGCGATGATGATGACCATCATCAACGCGACCAGGAGCGTGACCGCCCCTTTCTTCTTTCGGCCAAACCACAGGAGGGGAATGGCCAGGAACCAGACCTCAAGAGAGCCCAGCTCAGTGAACGCCAGCATGAAGGATTTCAGCCCGGTGTCGTACTGCTCCCGCACCTCCAGGAAAAGTCTGGCGTCCAGATCGATCAGTTCCTTGATGTTCAGCAGGAGGGTGAGGACTACACAGGTCGCCAGGAGCAAGGCGAGAAGAACTAGGGTCCTGTTGGAATAAAACCGGTTCGCGATCATCTCATCTCCGTGCTCAGCCCTTCCTCTCGACCGCGTTCATGACCGCTGGTTGAGGGGCGATACGCCGATATCAACATTGCGTACGTTCCTGCCACGTCTCGGTCGCCTCGCCAGGTAAACGAACTAGCCGGGTAGAACCACGGGTCATGGAACGATCGGAAACTGTCGAAGCACTAATATGAAATATGGAACAGCTTCCAAACCGGCACCACTGTTCCCGTCAAACATGATGCTTCAGGCCCCACTGCCCGGACAGACAGGAGGAGGAACTCGAGGGCCCACTGACGAGTGCAAGGGGTGTGAAAGGATGGCCAATGGGTCGCGGTCCCGCCGGTGACCTGTTCCTTTAACGAACAATTCCTCCCACCTGTAGACATCCTCTCGGCCAACTGAGGCCGCGAGCCATCAGAAGCGAGGGCATATTCCATTTTTCACTGCAATTCGATTATTGAACTGCATTTACATGAGAAAAGATTATCCATATCAGCCTCCATTGTGCGATTATGCTGTTCGAGAAGGTGTTCCTTCCCCTCGATTTCTCTGACCAGTCCGAGCTTATGGTGGACTGCGTCTCTCAATTGAAACGCTATGGGGCGAAGGAAGTCATCCTGTTCTATGCGATCCCCAAAGGCAGAGCTGCGGACAGCAATGACGAACGTCGGATGGAGGAGTTCGCCAAGACCATCACGGAAAATGGGATCCAGACCCGGACGGTGAAAGAGGCCGGTGACCCGGCCACGATGATCATCAAGGTATCCAAGAGAGAGAAGGCCACCATTATCGCTATGGCCTCGACCGGAAAGGGGCGGGCCAAAACAATACTGATCGGATCGGTATCGTTGGCGGTCATCAGGCGGTCGAAGGTGCCGGTTCTCCTGGGCAAGTTCCCTTCGTCAAAGGAGGGTGGGGTCGTTAAGCAATGCGCCATGCTGGATTCATCGCTGATCTCCTTCGAGCTGGCCCACTGTACCAAAAAGCTGACGAGCATCACTCAGCAAATGGGGGAGGCCGGTATGCGCAGGGCGACCCTATTCCACGTGATCCATTCCTCGAAGCATGATGTCGGCGACGACCTGAAGTTCCGAGAGGTCAAGGAAGAGCTGGACGGGATCATGAACGGATTGAAGATACCGGCTTGCACACTGGAAACGCACATCCATTTCGGCACCCCCTCCTATAACATCATCGAGGCGGCCCGGGAGATCAGCGCAGGGGTCATCATCATGGGGGTCAGGAACAAGTCGCTATGGAACAGAATCGCCCTGGGCACAACCGCAGAGGACCTGATCCGGCAGTCTCCCACGAACCTGCTGCTGATACCATGCTGAGCAGGCCTTCCGCCATCCTTTCCGGTTGATCGGCGTCACGCGTGATGGTATCTGCCATCAGACCTTCGTCCGTGATCAATGGCCTGCGCTTCCGGCAAATAGTGATGACGGTCCGGTTCTTCAGGATCGTACGGATCAGTATTCCTAAAGGAGGAAGGCGTTACTTCCGTTAATCCATGCATCAGCTCTTGACCCGGTATCCTACTTCGGCATGACCTCCTGGTCCTCCCCCGCTATGGGCTGCCCTTTGTGCTCAATGTCCTTTTCTGCTTCGTGGGTATCGGACCCCTTCCCTCGGGATTGTCTGGCCTTCCTTTCCTCTTCCGCGATCCTTTGTTTCTCCTCATCTGTCTTGGGCCGCTGATCTTTGCTTTTTTCAAAGTTCCTGTCATTACTCTTCTTCTTAGCAGGATCTTCGATATCTTCTTTCAGACCACTGTCCGGCCTATTTGGGCCTGGTTTCTGGCTCTTGGACATGCTTCACCTCCTTCAATGTAGTTTCAATTGCTCCTCTTCTCATCCCCTTTAGCATGATGCCTGTCATTCGACAGCTGGTGCGGTTCCCTACGGAATTCAGATCCATGGTCGTTCGTGCCATCCTCCGTTTGTTGAGTATTTCTTCCGGTGCGTTCGTCTCTTTGCTTTCTATCGATCTTTTTTGTCTCTGGCATGCAGATCATCCGAGAGCCTGAACTTTGGCCCACGAACAAATTGTTGGGCGAATGATTATTATAAAAGACCCAAGCGAATTTACGAAGAATCATCATCATGTCGTTGTCTCGGCATGCTGGAACGCGTCCTATTTTTCCTAAACAACGAGGGCGATCGAAATCCCCGTCCAGAAAGTTGATCGACGCTGTCGGGCATGTTTCTCGATCATATGATTCATCTGGAGATGCACTTCGAATGCGAACCCATCATCCGCAACAGATGTGATCGGTTTCTTGGCGGTGTGGACTGCTTGCTCAGGTGACCGGGGATCGAATCAAAAGATGATCTAGGGCCAGGATAGCCGTCCTTGAAGAAGAAAAGAAACGATCTTCGGATACCGGCCTAGCACTGTAGGTCTGCATCCGAATGTCTTGGGTTTTCACATCGAGGCGATGGTCAGCTTGATCCCTTGCTCGATGGTAAATGCCGGCCTGTAGCCAAGCAGGTTCTTGGCCTTGGTGATGTCGGCCAGCGAGTGCTTGATGTCCCCTGCCCTCTCCGGCTGGTAGTCCATCTGCACCCTTCTTGCCCAGTTGCCTGAAGATCATGTTGGCCAGATCGTTCAGAGAAATGCGCTCCTGCCGGGCGATGTTGAACACCTCGCCGTTCGCCTCGGTGTCGACTGCCGCCCTCAGGTTCGCCTGTACGACGTCCATGACGAACGTGAAATCTCTGGTCTGCTCCCCGTCCCCGTAGACTTCAAGCTTCTTTCCTACCCTCGCCAACTGGATGAACTTCGGGATGACCGCCGCGTATTGCGAGTTGGGGTCCTGCTTCGGCCCGAACACGTTGAAATATCGCAATGCCGCCGTGGGCAGCCTGTAGTTCCTCCAGAACACTCGGCAATACTGCTCCGCCGCCATCTTGGTTACGGCGTAGGGCGACTGTGGGTCGGGTACCATGGTCTCCACCTTCGGCAGCGTTGGCGTATCCCCGTAGATCGATGAGGACGAGGCAAAGACAACCTTCTTTACATTGCATTTTCGGGCCATCATCGAGCACGTTCAACGTGCCTTCGATATTGTTCAGATTGGAGGGCATGGGGTCCTCCACGCTGCGCGGCACCGACGGCAGCGCCGCCTGGTGCAGTACATAATCGGCCCCAAGGAACGCGTGCCTGAGCTTTTCGACCTCGTTCACGCTGCCTTCGATGAACTTGCACTCGATGTTGTCCAAGTTGGAGCGGTGGCCGGTCAACAGGTTGTCGATGACAATGACGTCGTTCTTCTTTGCCAGGACCTGGGCGATGTTCGAACCGATGAAGCCTGAACCCCCGGTGACACAGATTCGCTTTCCTTCGATGATGCTATCCAGCTGCATCAGTTATCCCTCCTGCCCCGATTCCCTTATAGACGAACCCGAGCTTCTTGAGCTCTTCTGGGTTGAACACCCGGCGACCGTCGACGAAGACTGGATTGGGCTTCATGAGCTTCTTGACCCTTCTTCAGGTCAAGCTCCCGGAATACCTGGTGCGGGACCATGAACACGACCGCCTGGGCGCCCTTTAGCGCCTTGTACGCGTCGTCGTAATGCTTACGTTCAGGTATCCCGAACTCGGTGCCGACTACCTTGGCGGTGACGAACGGGTCGACGGTGACGATATCGGCATCGCATCGCCCGGAGGTCCTCCACTAGTTTCAAGGACGGCGTCTTCCTGGTGTCACCTACGTTCTCCTTGTAGCTGATTCCCAGGACCACGACTTCGAGCCCTTTACCGGCTTTCCGATGGAGTTCAGACCTTTGGTCAGCAATTCGAACACGTGGTGCGGCATCTGGTCATTGATCTTCCGGCCAGCAGTGATGATCTGGGCATGGTAACCGAGCTTCTCCGCGGTCTTGACCAGGTAGTAGGGGTCTTTGGGCAGGCAGTGCCCTCCGACGCCGGCGCCGGGATAGTATCGGTTGAAGTTCCATTTGGTGGCCGCGGCATTGATGACCTCCATGACGTCCAGACCCATCTTCTCCATGATGAGCGCCACCTCGTTCATGAGCGCGATGTTCATCACGCTGGGTGTTCTCGATGATCTTCGCCGCCTCTGCGGTCTTTATATCCCTTACTCGAACGACCCCTTCACTGGTGATCTGGTTATACAGGAATTCAGCGGTCTCGGTGGAGCGCGGATTTATGCCGGACACGATCCGCTTGGTCTTGTCGATGGTGTGCAGCGGGTCTCCCGGGTTGTCCGCATCGCGTCGCGAATATCCGACCACGACCTGGCGTTGGCGATCGCCAACGCCAAGATCAATGGCGAGCCGTGTCGGATATGGACACGCGTCCGACGACGTGATCGTGGCCAGGGCCGGTCATGACACCACCAGCGCCGGCATCGCCGGCGGCATGCTGGCCCTGATGGAGAAACCCCGACCAGCTGACCCGGCTCACAACGAACATGTAGCCTGATGGGCACCGCGGTCGAGGAAATGATCCGCTGCGTGGTACCGGTCAAGGAGTTCATGCGGACCGCCCAGGCCGACACCGAGGTGCGCGGCGTACCGATCGCCAAGGGCGATCGGTGCTGCCGTCTTATGTTTCGGCCAACCGCGACGAAGAGGTCTTCGACGACCCATGACACTCCGACGTCGGCCGCGACCCCAACAAGCACCTGTCGTTCGGCTACGGGGTGCACTTCTGCCTGGGCGCTCGCTGGCCCGGATGGAGATGAACAGCTTCTTCACCGAACTGGGTGCCCGCGGATCGAGTCCATCGAACGGCCGGTGCGCCCGAATTTATCTTCACGGCTGTTCGTCGGGGGCGTCAAGCGGTTGCCAATCTGCGTACACGCTGAAATGATCTCGCGCCGGAACAAGACGCGGTTGAACGAAGAACAAGAAG
>CAWDCQ010000055.1:0-37235 GCA_963800775.1 uncultured Methanomassiliicoccales archaeon
GACCGTCAAGGCCGCCGAGATGACCCTGGAAAAATGAAGCCGTGGACCGTCCGTCCATTTTATTGCACTTCCGAAAAAGTATAAGTGCCGCTGACCTAATTCCACCCCTGCTGAAATGTTGCGCGAATGCAGTGAGCACGGTTATTTCCGGGGTGACGTCTGCCCGGTCTGCGGTGAGGAGGGCAAGTTCCTGATGAACGAACAGGAACTGGAACAGATCGGAAGGACCATGGCCGGAGTGCTCCGCCACTTCCCGGAGAAATTCGGGTTGGAGATGGATGACCAGGGTTTCATAAACCTGAGGGAGTTCGTCAATGCCTTGAAGGACCAGAGCAAGCGCTACCATTGGCTCAGGCCGCATCACATCATCGCCATCATTGAGACCGACCCGAAGGGCCGCTATCAGATAAGCAACGACATGATCCGGGCCACGTACGGTCACTCGATCGAGTGAACCTGAGGCTCCCGACGGAGAACATCCCGGATGCCTCTACTACCCGACCACCCCGGAAGAGGCGGATATCCTGCTCGAGACCGGGCTCAAGCCCTCGGACAGGAGGATGGTACACCTTTCCAAAACCTACAACGATGCGTTGTCGTGCGGGCAAGGTCCGGACCGGGGAACCAATCATACTGGAGGTCGATCGAAGAGGGCCATCGAGGAGGGAATCGTTATCGGACAGGCGGGAAGGACGGTGTTCCTCGCCAGCGAGATACCGGCCGAGTGTCTGAGAAAGGCCGAGGCGCCGGTCGAGGAAGAGGTCATCACTGACTAGGTCCGTTGACATTATCCAATCATTTTATCATAATCTTCTTTGACAGGTCAATGAGAACCGAACGTCATACTCCCGTCCTGGAATCGTCCAGGATTGTTTCGCTAGCTAGGATCAAGACAACTTTTCGGATAACATGGCACATTCGATGGGCCGTCCGACAATTTGATATTGCCGTGCGGGATTCGAGTTAGAGTAAGTGTTCGTCGCGTGCCGATCAGATTGTTCTCGATAACAATCCAATGGGTCGTACTCCCAGCACGCCATCTCGTTCGGGTGGGATGAATACTCACCCCAGCTGGAAGTGTTCGATGTTCGGACCGGAAAGATGTCCGAAAATCAGTCTTGAGGAATCGACTGGCACGTCTCCGAAGAGCGGAGATGCGTGGGCCGATACACCTACGAGGGTACCATGCCTGTCCGTCCAATAGGAAGGGTCGAGCGGTTCGATCAGTGCGAGAGGCTGTGCCTCGGTCTGGATCGGGCGCCAGGAATGCATCTTCGAACCCCGATGCGATGGACGAATGCGATTCTGAGATCTGCCGAAGGAAACACGTGGTCTACGTCGCCTTCCATGGCGACATGGTCAAGATCGGCATGACCTCAAGCCTACGGCTGAGGGAGCGCGGCATCGAACAGGGGGCCGATGCCATAGCGCCCCTGGTGGAATGCGAGAACAGGATGGCGGCGAGGGCGGCTGAGAATCCAGATCTCCCATCTGCTGAAGGCCCGGCAGACGGTGTCCAAGAAGGAATCCCTGCGGACCATGATGCGCTATCCCGACCGAAGCCTCTACGAGCCAAGATACGACCATGTCCTGGCCCGGGTCTCGGCCATCCGTCCGGTCATCAACTCACCCCTACAGATGCTGGACCAATACCCGATAGAGTTCGATGCCAGAGGAGAGGTCCAGACCACAACGGTCGAAGGAAGGCATGCAGGGGAGGTCGTCGCCATCAAGGGCAAGTTCCTGGTGTACCGGACAAGGACCGGCAAGGAACTTAAGGCGCTGCGATGTCGAACCTTCCCTCGCATTTCCTCCGGACATGAACGGCGCGGATCATGTCTGGCCGAGGGAAGAATGCGACCTGCTTTCCAATCTTTTCCGGCCCGCATTTCTCTTCGTATCCCGCTAGTCCAGCGCGCCGCCTTTCGCCTAGAAATATAGATAAAGAACTATGCCATCTTCGCCGCCGTCCTAGGTCGCCAGAGGTTATCCAATTGACAAAGATCCTCAGTCCAGAAGAGATCAGGCACAAGTTCGGCCAATATTTCTGCCGTGGCATATACACCTTAGTCGACGAGAAGAACGGGGTGGCCCAGATCATCGAGGAATGCAGCGCCAAGGGGCCGGTGGAGTGGGACGCGGTCAACCGAAACGGGCCCAGGGCGCCCTGACCGACATCAGGTGGAGGGAACCACACTGATCATGGACGCGATCATCGGCGAGGGCGAGCTCAGGTTCGGGGCGGCCTCCAAAGGCCTCGGAGGACAGGGGCTACGGTCGGTAAAGGTCGACGGGGAAAACGTCAGGACCACCTGGGTAGGACTCGCCGGGGCGAGCGTCGGCATCGGGGCATGCATGCCCCAGGACCCGGGACCATCTGCGCAGAGTATCCGGATGACATCAAGATCGGCGGGGCACACCGATCGAGGTGACCGTGGTCACGCCGAAGCTGGTCCGTGTGGTCATCGGGGTCGACGACACCGACACCAAGGAAAAGGGGGCCACCTGGGCCTCGGTGCTCAAGATCGCCCGCGCCTGCACGATCGGCCATTTCCTGGAGCACAAGATCATCCAGCTGAACCCGGAAGCGCCCAACAAGACCACCAACTGCACCTCGTCGGCGGTATCCTTCGCGGTCCGCGGAGCAGAGGTCGAGGAACTGGTCCAGTACTTCGTTGACAGCGTAAGGAAGGAGACCCTTTCGGACAACACCGTGGTCACGGCGTTCGTCGGTCTCCGAATCCCTGAACCGCTGGTCAAGTACGGCTGGGAGGCGAAGAGCATACTGTACACCACGGATTCCGCTTCCGTATGGCGGAACAGAACGGGGTCCGCATCATCGAGATAACCGGACCGGACGGAGCGATAGGCGCGGTAGCGGCAATCGGGTGCTTCGACCTAGGCCTGCGGTCGGCCGGCTTGCCCGAGGATTTCGAAAACTAGATGTGCATGTACGTGTTGGCAACAGGAAAGGGGGCATTCCTATAAAGAACGAGATCTCCAGGGTCATTGCCAACACGGCTTACCAGACCTATGAGCGGAAGCTGCAGAAGGAGATCGAGATCAGCCGACGTGCCCAAGCACGTGGCCATCATCATGGACGGCAACCGCCGGTTCGCCAAGGAGTTCGGCCTGAGCACGACCGAGGGGCATATCAAGGGCAAGGAAAAGCTGGAGGAGGTCATGGAATGGTGCCTGGAGCTGGGCGTCAAGATCCTAACGGTCTACGCTTTCAGCACCGAGAACCTCAATCGGGAGCCGCCCGAGGTCGATTACCTGATGACCCTGTTCGAGGACAACTTCAGGAGGCTGGCGACGGATGAGCGCATTCACAAGTACCACATCCGGCTGACCGTGATCGGGCAGCGCGAGCTGCTCCCCACACGGGTGCAGAACGCCATCAGGGTGGCGGAGGAGGCCACCAAGGACTATGACGATTATTTCTACAACATCGCCATCGCCTACGGCAGCCGGCAGGAGATCATCCGGGCCATCAAGCAGATCGCGGAGGCGGTGAAGGAGGGTAAGATGCAGGTGGACGAGATCGACGAGGAGGTGTTCTCAAGTTCCTGTACACCGCCGACTTCCCCGACCCGGACCTGATCCTGCGCACGTCCGGGGAGGAACGCATCTCCAACTTCCTGCTCTGGCAGCTGGCATACGCCGAACTGTACTTCACTGACGTCTACTGGCCGGGCTTCCGCAAGGTGGACTTCATGCGGGCCATCCGGTCATACCAACTGAGACAGCGGCGCTTCGGCAAGTGAGTTTTAATACCCACAACATTTTCTCGCGACCACCGGGGGACATCGCTTGCGCGAAGACCTGATACTCATCCACGCTCCGAGCGTATACGACTTCAGAAAGGAATTCCTGTTCTACGGCCCGGTCAGCGATCTGGTGCCCTCCACCCCGGTCTTCGAGATGTACCCCATCGGTTTCACCACCATGGCGACCGCGCTGCACGAGGCCGGATTCCGGGTCCGCATCATCAATCTGGCCAGCATGATGCTGAACGACCGCAAGCTGGACGTGGAGAAGCTGATCGCCAAGCTGGACTTCGGCGGTGTTCGGCATCGACCTGCACTGGCTGCCCCACGCCCAGGGAGCGCTGGAAGTGGCGAAGATTGTGCGGCGGCTGCATCCGAGGCCAAGATCCTGATGGGCGGTTCTCGTCCACTATTATCACGAAGGACTGATCCAATATCCGCAGGTCGACCTGGTGCTGCAGGGCGATTCGACGAGAGGCCGTACCGAGCTGATGCGGCGCGCTGGAAAAGGGCACGCCCCTGGACAAGGTCCAGAACCTGACCTGGAAGGACGAGACGGGCAAGCCGCATTTCAACGAGCTGAGCTACGTGCCCGCCGACCTGGACCATCTGGACGTGGACTACGGCTGGATCGTCCGGTCGGTCATCAGGCACCGGGACCTGGAAGGGTTCAAGCCCTTCAAGGACTGGGACCGCTACCCGCTGACGGCCGTGTTCACGGTCCGGGGATGTTCCATCCAGTGCGCCGTTTGCGGAGGCTCCTGCTCGGCCATGAAAAGCTACCTGGGCAGGGACCGGCCGGCCTACCGGTCGCCGGAGAAGGTGGCCGGGGACATTTACAACATCCAGCAATACCTGAAGGCGCCGACGTTCGTGGTCGGGGACCTGCGCCAGAACGGCAAAGGTTACGCCGAGCGCTTCTTCAAGGAGGCCAAGGAGCTGGGAATTAAGAACCAGCTCATCCTGGAGACGTTCACGCCGGCGAACGACGAGTTCTATTCCATGGCCCAGAGGTCCCTGGACTCGTACTCCGTGGAGTTCTCGCCGGATTCGCACGACGAGCGGGTACGGAACGCCCTGGGAAGACGGTTCGACACGCCCAGCATGGAACGCTCGGTGAAGAGCGCTCTTGACCACGGAGCGGAACGCTTCGACCTGTTCTTCATGATCGGCCTGCCCCGGCAGACCAGGGAATCGGCATTGGCCAGCGCCGAGTACTCACGCAAGATGTACGAGATGGTGGGCAACGATGAACGGCTGTTCGTGTTTACGTCACCTCTCGCCCCATTCCTGGACCCGGGCAGCGTCATCTTCGAGAACCCGTCCAAGTACGGATACCGGACGCTGGCGAGGACGCTGGAGGAGCACCGGGTGCGGCTGCTCTCACCTTCCTGGAAGTACGTCCTGTCCTACGAGACGGAATGGATGGACCGGGACCAGATAGCGGACGCCTCATACGATGCCGCGGACATCCTGAACAACGTCCGCTTCGAGTGCAACCAGATCTCCCGGGAGGAGCTCGACCTCCGGCTGGCCAGATCGGAGAATGCACGGAAGATGATGGCACGCATCGACACCACCGTGAGGATAGGCGACGATAATGAACGCCAGGACGCGTTCCGCTCATTGAAGGCGGAGACCGAGGAGCTCATGGAATCGACCATCTGCCAGAAGACCGACCTGGAATGGGCGAGCAAGGGAGTGGTGCGGAGCGTGCCGAGGGCGGTCCTCGGCCTGATGAAGGGAAAACGGAAACGGGACAAATAGTGCTCCCTACTTCTTGGTCCGGGCCTTGGCCTGTGCCGAACCGGCCATGATGAGCTCCCCGGCACCCTGGGGGTCCTCGCTGCCGATCTCCTGCATCGACCGGTCGACCCTGATCGGGCGGTTGAACTCGACGAACGAAAAGTAGCCGAAGTCACCTTTGATCCGGATGTCGGTCCGGTACCCGCCAACGGTCTCCACACCGCTGATCCTTTCCAGGGGCGCCGATTCCGACAGCACGTACTTCCTCCGGAACAGCCCTTTCAGGTCCAGCACCATTATCCGCCGGTCGGTGAGCACCAGAAGCGCCGGTTCCGGGGCGCCCACGTTCCTCTCCCCGCGGAGCACCCTGGTCCCCACCGAGGTCCTGGTGGACTCACGGGAAGGATGGTAGCCCTTCCACACCTGGACCACAGATTCGCCGTTCTCCAAGAGCGGAGACACGACCGGATCGAGGCCCGTTTCCGCACCCGGTTCCTTATTCTTCATCTGGGCCTCACGGAAGTACCGGCTTGCACCGGATGAGCTTGTTTATCCGCCTCTGCCCCAGGAACCTCATGGCCATCTCCAGGCGCCATTGGCTGCCGAAGCAGGTGTTGGCCAGCCATTTGGTGTGCACCGCGGTGCGCAGGGGCTTGTAGACCTCCCGCCGCCATCTCTCCTCGTAGGCGGTCAGCGGAAGTCCTTTCAAAGCCGTTCCGGCCGCGGCCTGGCCCGCCATCCTCCCGCACATCATCGCGATGGGGATGCCGCCGCCGTTCACCGCCATGACCTGGCCGGCGGCGTCGCCCACCAGGAGGGAGTTGCCTTTCACCGTGCGTCTGATCGGACCGGACATGGGTACGAACTTGCCCATGGGAGGGTCCGTCGTCTCGATACCTTTGGTCTTCAGGAACCGGTCGAAATACTCGCCCACCGGCATCTTGGAGAAACGCGGTGCCACCCCCAGGCCGACATTGGCGTATCCTTTCTTGGGCAGGACCCAGGCATAGCCGCCGGGGGCGACGGTGCCGAAATACATCTCCGGTATGGGCTCGAAATCACCTTTGATCTGCACCGTCACCGCCGGGCACAGGTCCGACGACCGTTCATACCCCAGGTTCTTGCCCACCAGCGACAGCGGTCCGTCGGCGCCGATGACCACCTTGGCCTCTATGTCCATCTCCGGCGTGCTGACCAGGTTCCCCTTCACCGCGGTGCACTCCAGTCCGGTCCGGAGCTCGGCCCCGGCCTTGACCGCCTTTGAGGCCAGATACTGATCGAAAAGGTCGCGGTCGGTGGTGTAGCCCCCGAACGGCACATCCCAGTGCCTCAGCCTGGGGGAATAGATGCGGATGACGTCGGTAGGAAGCGAATGCAGATGGCCCGGGATGTCGAAGATGGAATCCAGCTCGGTGGCGTGCGGGAAGATGTTCTTCATCTCCTCGACGGCGGGCATGAACTCGCCGCAGCGCACCGGTCTGCCGACCTGGGGACGTTTCTCCAGCAGTATGACGCTTGCACCGTTCAGTGCGGCGTGCTCGGCCGCCGTGCTTCCAGACGGACCGGCCCCGACGACCACCACATCCACTTTGACAATTTTGGCCATTCGAAACGCCATTGTGAACCAGTTGAGGTCGGCCTATGACGAGGGGCTCAGCACTTCCTTTCCAGGATGGCCTTGATGAGCGCCTTCAATGCCTCCTTGTACTCTGAAGGCGAAGGACCTCGAGATCGAGGAGCGCCTTGTTGGCATACTCCTCGGCCAAGTCGGACGACGCCTCCAAGGGCGCCGGTCTTCTTGATCAGGGCGATGGCCTCGGCGACCTCCTCCGGGCCTTACCTGTCCTTCCTGAAGATCTGCCTTATGCCTTCGCCGTGCTCCTTGTCCTGCATGGCGATGATTAGCGGGAGGGTCGGCTTGCCGTCCATGATGTCAATGCCCTGGGGCTTTCCCAGGACGACCTCGTCCCCGGTGACGTCGAGGATGTCATCGACGATTTGGAAAGCTATGCCGATGTTCATCCCGTAGCTGGCCATGGCCTCCATGACTGCAGAGAGTGAGTCCGCCAGGTAGCTACCTACCCGGGCGCCGGCCTCGAACGGCCTGGCCGTCTTCCCCTCGATGATGCTGATGTAGATATCGACGTTCGTATCCTGGTCATGCTCGTAGTCGCTCTGCAGCATCTCCGATTCCGCGATCCCGGTGCATGCGTCGGCCACCACGCCGATGACCTTCTCGTCGAAGGCGCCGCCCAGGGCGAAGCTTTTCACGAACAGGAAATCCCCGGCGATGAGCGCCTTCTGGGTGCCGTACCTCTTATAGGCCGCTTGCCTGCCCCGGCGCATCTCCCCGTGATCGTTGATGTCGTCGTGTATCAGCGTGGCGCTGTGGATCAGCTCGAACGCCGAAGCGACCTTGATCACCTTTTCCGGGTCCCCGCCCCCGGTCGCTTTGAAAATGAGTATAGCCACCGCCGGCCGCATCCTCTTGCCTCCGGAGGTGATGATGTAGTTGCTGATCTCGGTCAGCAATGGTTGCTCCGAGCGAACGCTTTCACGGAGCTGCTCCTCGACCATCCGTAGCTCGTTCTGGACGGGAGCATCCCAGGTAGAAACCATCGGGTCTCGATAATGCCCAATCTATACTTAAGATTGCTGGCTAGGAGAAAATATGTCATTTTTACGCTGGAAAAAGGGAGCAATATCATCGTTTCCTGCGGTGGGAGGAATGAAAAAATGAAGGTCAGAGAAGAAAAAAAATGGGTTTGTTTGGGGTTTAGTGGGAGAAGAACGCCGACGCCGCATGCTGAGCCGCGGTGAAGAACGGGTCCGGCCAAATGCCGATCAGGATCACCATGAACATGCAGATCGCCACCGCTGCGACCATCGAGATCGGCAGCTTCAGCTTGTCCGTCGGGGTCCCTTCTTCGGGCTCGTCCACGTACATGTACTTCACGACCCTCACGTAATAGTACAAGGAGATGGCCGAGTTGATGATGGCGGCCACGGCCAGCCATATCATCCAACCGTCCCCCGGTAAGGACGACGCGTTGGATCGGGGACGAGAACAGGACGAACTTCGAGAAGAAACCGGCCAGTGGCGGTATTCCGGCCAAGGAGAACAGGAACACTGTCATCCCGAAGGCCATGAAAGGTGCCCGCTTGGCCAATCCCTTGTAGCTGGTTATCGACTCCCCTACTGCCACCGTGGCCAGTGTGGCCACGACCAGGAACGCCCCGCCCTTCATGAAGGCGTGGGTCATGATCTGCATTATGCCGGCAGACAGCGCGTATCGTGAAATGGTCGGGTCCGAGACCGCCGCCACCGGCAGCGCGATCAGGATATAACCTGCCTGCGCGATCGACGAGTAGGCCAGCATCCTCTTGATGTTGGTCTGGTTGATAGCAGCTAGGTTTCCTACCGTCATCGTAACGATGGCCAGCAGTCCGATCAGCACGTCCCAGTTGGACTTGATGGCGAACAGCGCGATCAGGAACACCTTGAACAGGGCCACGAAACCCATCTTCTTGCTTCCCGCCGCCAGCATCGCAGTCACGGTGGTCGGCGCGCCCTCATAGACATCGGGTGCCCACATATGGAACGGCGCGATGGCCACCTTGAACCCCAGACCAGCGACGACCATCACCAGTGCCAGGAAGATCACCGATTGCATCGGGGAGTTCATGGTCACTGCCTGGCCTATGCCAGCGAAGGTGGTGGTATGGGCTATGCCGTAAGAACAGCGAGATGCCGAACAGGGTAAGTCCGGATGACAAACCGCCTATGATGAAGTACTTGACCGCTGCCTCCGCGCCCTTAGGGTCCTTCTTCCGGAAGGCGACCAGGGCGTAGGAGGATATGCTCGTCAGCTCGATGCCGACGAACAAGGTGATCAGGTCCGGGGAGCTGGCCACGATCATCATACCGACGGTGGCGACCATGATCAGGGAATAGAACTCGGGCTGGTGCTTGTCCTCCTGGATGAAGCGGGCGGACGCCAGAATGACGTAGAACGCCACCGCCAGGAAGATCAGCATGAACAGGGCCGAGAACTGGTCCAGTTTCAGCAGGCTGCCGTCGAAATAGACACCGACGTCGTTGTTGTCGATGAAGAGGAAGGCATCGGCGAATGCCAGACCCACCCCTACCAGCGAGAACGCGGCGCACACCTTGCTGCTGCTCTTTGGCAGCAGACCAACCGCCGGCACCGCGATGGCGAACAGCGCCAATATGACCTCTGGACGGATTGCTTGAATGTCGATCATCTTAAGCGCCTCCCAAGACGATTGCGGTCAGGAGCTTGACCGACGGCGTAATGTAATCGAAGATCAGCGCCGGCAGCATGCCGAACAGCACGATCAGGCCGGTCAGGACGACCAGCGGTGCGGCCTCGAACCAGGAGATGTCATGGATGTGCTCCACGTCCACCTCCTTGGTGAGCGGGCCGAAAAGCGTCTTCTGCATCGCCCAGATATAATAGGCTGCGGTCAGGGCCACACTGATTATGGGCAACAGCAGCAGCCACCCGAACGAATCGAACGTCGCAGTGAACACGCTGAACTCGGCCAGGAACCCGACCATGCCGGGCAGCCCGAGCGAGGCCATGAAGCCGATCATCATGAACACCGCCACGTAGGGCATCTTAGCCGCCAGACCTCCGAGCCTCGGCATGTTCCTGGTCCCCACGTGGTGACCGACGATGCCGGCAATCATGAAGAGGACGGCGGTGATCAGGCCATGCGCGAACATCTGGAAAATGGCCGCGGCGATTCCCAGCTGCCCCAGGGTGGCGATGCCGAACATCACGATGCCCATGTGGCTGATGGACGAATAGGCGATCATCTTCTTCAGGTCCTTCTGCGCCAGGCACATGACGGCCCCGTACAGTATCGAGACGATGGCGATTATCACCATCACGATCTGGTACTGGTTGCGCCGATAGGGCAGTGTGGGCAGGCATATCCTGATGATACCGTAGGAGCCCATCTTAAGCAGCAGTCCGGCCAGCAGGACGGACCCAGCGGTCGGCGCCTCGACGTGCGCGTCCGGAAGCCAAGTATGGAACGGCACCATCGGCATCTTGACAATGAAGCCGAAGAACAGCGCCCCGAACACCACTATCTGGAAGAGCTGACCGAACGAGCCGGAGACGGACGCGATGGCCTGCATGTCGAACGTGGCATGCCCGAGGGCGGCGCCGCCTGGAAGTAGAGGGCCAGTATTCCCAGCAGCATCACCAGTGACGCGATGTGGGTGTAGATGAAGAACTTGATCGATGCGTAGCTCCTCCTCGGACCTCCCCATATGGCTATGAGGAAGTACATCGGGATAAGCACGACCTCCCAGAAGACGTAGAACAGGAAGTAGTCCATCGATGTGAACACTCCCATGACGCCTACCTCCAGTATGAGCATGAGGCCCATGTACTGGTGGGTGCGCTCTTCCACGTCCCAGGAGAAAAGGATCGCCAGGAACGACAGCAGCGTGGTCAGGAAGACCATTGCGATGCTGATGCCGTCGACGCCTACCTTGTAGGATATTCCCAGCGACGATATCCAGTTGTAGCTCTCGACATATTGGAACGTTCCGACCGTCAGACTGAAGTCCGCCAGCAGCAGAACGGACAGCGCCATCGGTACTGCTGTGAATACCAGCGCGACGATCTTCGACGCCTTCGGGTGCTTCCCTAGCATGAACGTTATCAGCGCACCGATCAGCGGGATCAGTATGAGCAACGATAGTATGGGTACGTTTTCCAGCATTTCAGATCACCCCAGTACCTTCAAGACGTAACCGAGCACGTACAGCAGCACGATCAGGGCGACGACGCCGCCTATGACCACGGTGCTGTAGCTCTGTACCAGGCCGGTCTGCATCTTCCTATGGCCTTTCCGCCTCCGACAAGCCCGCGGCTTATCAGGTTGACTATGCCATCGACATCTTTCGGTCGAACCAGTCGAGCACGAGCGAGAACCCGTACACGACCTTCTCGCCGATGAAGTCATATCCCTTCGTGAAACCATACCGCTTCAGCAGCATGCTGTACAGCGGCCTCACGAACGGCTTGCTGACGATGGCGCCAGCATCGACCCTCTTCTTGCTGAACGTGAGCCAGGCCAGGCCGATACCGGCTATGGCGACCAGCACGGACAGGTAGGTTAGCCAATCTGTCAGGAGGTCGCCCAGGCTGAACGGTTCATTGACCGTGAACAGGCTGGGGCTGAGGTTCGATGCGATCGTGTTCGTGAAACCAGCACCGATGAACACGACCAGTCCGGAGCGTGACGGCCAGGATGGCCAGCACGACAAACGGACCGAGCATGACCCAGGGCGCTTCGCCGTGGTGCACCGTCGCACCGTGGCCGTGCTCGTCCTTGTGCGCGCCGTGCTCCACGGACACGTGGGTGGCGTGCTTGGTGGCCTCGCCCTCCTCGCCGCCGAAGGTCATGAACCACATGCGGAACATGTAGAACGCGGTCAGGAAGGCGGTGATGACGCCCATCAGCCAGAGCAGCAGGAACACCGATTGGGTGGTGCTGCCGGCGGCGTTGAACACGCTCGACAGTATCTCATCCTTGGACCAGAACCCGCTCAGTATGGGTATACCGGCTATGGACAGCGAACCGATCAGCATGACGGTCGAGGTGACCTTCATGTGCTTCCTCAGTCCGCCCATGAGCTTCAGCTCCTCGGTGTGGACGAAGTGGATGACCGAGCCGGCGGAAAGGAAGAGCAGTGCCTTGAAGAAGGCATGGTTCATCAGATGGAACAGACCGGCAGCGAACGCTATGCTTCCGGCGGCCATCAGGGCCTCGTCATGGCTCTGCATGCCGATGCCGAACAGGTAGGCACCGGTCCCCAGAGACAGGAACATGTAGCCCAGCTGGCTGATGGTCGAGTAGGCCAGCACCCGCTTGATCAGCGGCGAGTTGAGCGCCATGGTGGCGGCCATCAGGGCGGTGACACCGCCGATGATGGCGATGAACAGACCGACGTTCGGCACGAAGATCAGCAGCGGGAACATCCTCGCCACTAGGTAGACACCGGCCTTGACCATGGTCGCCGCATGGATAAGTGCGGATACTGTCGTCGGACCTTCCATGGCATCCGGTAACCAGTCATGCAGCGGGAACTGCGCCGACTTGCCGATGGAGCCGCCGAACATGAAGAACAGGCCCAGGGCCAAGCGTTCCTTGGTTGACACTCCCGATGACGGCAGGGTCGAACAGGGTGTGGAAGTCAAGTGTCTTGAAGGTGGTCAGCAGCACGATCAGACCGATCATGAACATGACGTCCCCGATCCTGGTGACCAGGAACGCCTTCTTGGCGGCGGAGGCGGCCGAAGGCCTCTCGAACCAGAAGCCTATCAGCAGGTAGGAACAAAGACCCACCAGCTCCCAGAATATGAACAGCTGCAGGAAGTTGTTCGCCAGCACCAGATCCAAGCATGACGCCCACGAACAGGCATATCTCGGTGAAGTAGCGGCGCCTGCGGTCGCCCTGGTCATGCATGTACCCGACGGAGTAGATGACGACCAGTGCGGCGACGAACGAGACCACGATGAGCATCAGCGCCGGTGACCGTGTCAATGTAGACACCGAGGTCGAGGCTGTACGGCCCGACCGTGACCCAGTTGAAGCTCTGTTCGAAATAGCTGCCGCCGATGAAGCCCGATGTGAGCGCCTGGAAGGCGATCAGCAGGGACAGCACCATGGCGCTGCCGACACCGGCAAGGGCGACCATTCCGCCCTTGTCCTTCATCTTGCCGCCGAGGAACCCGACGATCAGGAACGCGGCGAATGGCAATAATGGGATGATCCAGGCGAGTTCATATATCTGCAATTTACCACCTCATGGAGTTGAGGTCCTCTACATGGACCGTGTCCTTCAGCCGGTTCAGGTTCAGCAGTATTGCCAGACCCACAGCGACCTCCGCCGCCGCAATGCCAATGGAGAACAGCGCGAACATGTACCCGGACGGGTCGTTGTTGTAAGCGGCGAACGCCACGAAGTTGATGTTCGCGGCGTTCAGCATGATCTCGATCGACATGAGCACGATGATGGCGTTCTTCTTGGTGAGCACACCGACGATCCCGATGACGAACAGGATCGATGACAGTATCAGGAAATATTCCAGGGGAATCATTGTTCTTCCTCCTGCGCGATGAAGACACCTGCGATCATGGCGGCGTAGAGTAGCAGTCCCAGGACCACTACCACAATGCCATAGGTGCCGAACAGCAGGGTTCCGAAGTCGGCCGGGCTGAACTGGGCCACCGGGCCGCTGGGCCAGGTGACGTTCAGGATGGAGACGCCGATGAACACCAGCAGGACCGCCCCGAGGATGATCTTGCCGACCGGTCCTCCTATTCCGGCATCTTACTCACAGACACCACCTCCGGTGAGGCGCCTCTTGGTCAGCATGACCCCGAACAGGATCAGGACGTTGATCGCTCCCACGTATACGAGCACCTGGATCAGCCCAATGTACTCGGCGTTCAGGAAAAGGAACGTGACCCCGACCCCGATGAAAGAGATCGCCAGATAGAATACGCTGCGGATGATCTCCTTGGTGATGAGGACGGATATGGCGGAACCGACGGTTATGCCGGCTATGGCCAGGAACACGATATCGAACGGATCAATACCAAACAACATTATTTCGCCTCCTTCATGGCCAGGGCGTCCTTTGGACAGATATCGACACACATCTCGCAGGACACGCATTTGCTGTCGTCGAAGACCGGTCTCTTGATCGGCCTCTTGGTCTTCTCATTGACCTCGCCAGTGTCGGTCATCTTGACCGCTCCGGCGGGGCAGGTCTTCTCACAGCGGCTGCAGGAGATGCACTTCTTGGCCTCCATCGTGACCGTGTCCTTGAGCGCCATCGAACCCTTCTTGGCCGGGACAGCCTCAGGCCCGGACGGAAGGACCTCCTCGTAGTTGACCTCGTAACCAGGCCTGGACTCGTACTGGAGCTTCATCGGGTCGTAGACCAGCTCCTCCCTGGTGTAGGAGGCGAGCTCGAACTCCGGGGTGACGATCATGGCATTGGTGGGGCAGACCTCTGGCGCAGTAGCCGCACATCATGCACCGGCCGACGTTGACCTGGGGCCTCTTGACCTTGCCCAGCGTCTCATGATCGATCTGGACCATGGTGATGCAGGTGGTCGGGCACAGTTTGACGCACTTCTGGCAGGCGATGCACTTGTCCAGCACGATGCCCGGGCGTCCCCGGAAGCATTCGGGAAGGATGTTCTTCTCCCACGGGTACATGACCGTGTTCGGCCGGCGGCCGGGGAGGGAGGTCTTGACCATCACCTTGAACGTGAGCCACAGTGGTTTGATTATGTATCCGGTGGCCCTCAGCTTCTTCCGTTCCGGATTGTTGCTGGCTTCCATCTTAGAACCACCCCATTGCCTTGAGCGCGACGGCCACCACTAGGTTGATGACCGCCAGCGGGAGCAGACGCCTCCAGCCGATCTTCAATATCTGGTCGGTCCTGATGCGGACCATGGCTGCACGGATCCAGATCATGATGAAGAAGACGAAGAAGGTCTTCAGCAGGTACCATATCTCTGGCGGCAGGAACGGACCGTCCCAGCCTCCCAGGAAGAGGACGGCGATGAGCGCGCTGGCGATGTATGCCCGGAGGTAATCGCTGAGCATAATCAGGCCCCAACGGAACCCGCCGTACTCGGTCTGCCAGCCTTCCACCAGTTCCGCTTCCGCCTCGGGCAGGTCGAACGGAACGCGTTCCGACTCGGCAATGCCGCAGGTGAAGAAGGTCACGAAGCCGATGAACAGCGGGATGAACAGCCAAAGGTGGGTCTGCTGGTATCCGACTATTACATTGAAGTTCAGGCTGCCGGTCATGATGACGACGCTGACGACGACCAGCAGCAGGGCACCTCATAGGCGATCAGCTGTGCCGCGGCACGCATGCCGCCGATGACGGTGTACTTGTTGTTCGATGCCCATCCGCTGATCATCATGAAGAACGGGGCCAGGGAGAAAACCGCCAGCCCGACCAGAAGGGCCAGTCGGAGTTGGCTAGGAAGAAACGGTCGCTCCATGGGACCAGTCCGAGGAGGAGGACGGAGCTGGCGATCATGCCTGATCACGAACCACGTTGAGAGCTTCTTGTCGGCATCCTTCGGGATGATCGATCTCCTTAACAGGGTCTTGATTCCGTCGGCGAAATTCTGGAACAGTCCCAGCGCGCCGACCCGGGTGCCGCGCCTGTCCATTGCCACGTACCTAGGGCTTTCCTTTCTTCCCATATACCGGTGATGCCGACCAGGAACGCCGCGACCATGAAATGCGCAGGTCAGGAGATGGAGAGGAAATTGACCGGCCGCCCGTAACTGCCCAGTAGCCGATGAAACTGGATCTCTTTATGCTGGTGACCTGGATATCCATTGTACGACCTCCCGATCCACAATGAAAGGCCGTGCATCGAGATGAAGAATGTGGTAGCTGCCATGTGGATCACCTGTCTGTCTCGCCGAGGCACATGTCCACGGAACCCATGATCGCCGGGACATCCGCCATCTTCTCCCCCGCAGTGCCACTGGCATCGCGGAGACGGTCACGAATATGGGGGACCGGACCTTCAGACGGTACGGTTTGCCGCTACCGTCGCTGATGATGTACATCAGGCCCTCCCCACGCGGGTCCTCCACGTGGGCGAAGGCCCTGCCGACCGGGGCGGTCTTGGGGGTCTTGACCCGGACCGGGCCGGGCTTGATCTTGGCGAACGACTGCCGGATGATGCGGCACGACTGGCGCATCTCCTCTATCCTCACCCGGTAACGGGCGTAGGAGTCGCAGTCGGGATGCCTGCAGACCTCGAATTCGACCTCTGCGTATTTTCGTACGGGTCATCGCCGGCGCAGGTCGAAGTCGATGTCGCTGCCCCTCATGTTCGGGCCAGTGACCCCGAGGTTCATCGCCTGGGCGGCGGTCATCTTGCCGACACCCTGCATCCTCAGCAGGAACGACTCGCACTCGTCGCAAAGGATCTCGTAATCGTGTATGCGCTTCTCCAACAGGGTCACGACGCGCAGGGTGTCCCTCTCCCAGTTCTGCGGCAGGTCGTTCCGGACGCCGCCGATCCTGGTGTAGTTGTAGGTCATCCTGGCCCCGCAGAGGTCGTTCATGAGGTCCATTATGAGCTCTCTTTCCCTCATGCAGTAAAGGAAGATGGTGTACGACCCGAGGTCGGTGCCGACCGCGGCCAGCCACATCAGGTGGGACGAGATCCTCTGCAGTTCGATGGTTATGACGCGTATCCACTGCGCCCGGTCCGGGACCTCGAGCTCCATCAGCTCTTCCACGGAACGGCAGTACAGGTGAGACCAGGTGAGCGATGCACCGTAGCACAGACGGTCCGCCATCGGGATGATCTGCTGGAAGTCACGGCTCTCGACCATCTTTTCCCAGCCCCGGTGGAGGTAACCGATGACCGGTTCCGCCTCGGTGATGATCTCTCCGTCCAGCTTGACCCGGAGGTTCCAAAGTCCATGCGTCATCGGGTGCTGGGGACCCATGTTGACCCACATTTCTGTCATTTAAATCCGCCTCCCGACGAGGTAGTCCTTCCTGAGCGGGAAGAACGTGTAGTCCTGCGGCAGGAGTATCCTCTCCATCCGCGGGTGTCCTTTGAATTTGATGCCGAACATGTCGTAGGTCTCCCTCTCATGCCAGTTCGCTCCGCCGTAGAGCGGGGTGATGGAATCGATCTCCGGCTCGTCCCGGGGCACGTCGACGGTGTATCTGGGCCACGATCCTGTTGGCGTAGGATTGCAATATGATATACGACCTGGAAGAAGGTCTTCATGTCCACTCCGGAAACGCAGGAACAATGCTCGAACTCCATCTCGTCCTTCATCTTGGTGATCAGCGCCAGGAACACGGACCGTCAACGTTGCAGATGACCCGCCGGGGCTTGGTCTGCATGTCGCTCACCTTATCCTTGAACTGCTCTGTCAATGCCTTTGCGACCATTTCCTCTGTCATGGTCTTTGCCTTTGGGGTAGTCTCGGTCAAGTTTCCCACCTCAGTCCAGGAAGGTTCCCTTCTGTTCCGCCGTTATCTTGCGGTTGAGTTTCATGAAGCCGTCGATCATGGCCTCAGGCCTGGGCGGGCAACCTGGGATGTAGATGTCCACCGGGATGAAAGTGTCCAGCCCCTGGATGACGTTGTAGCCGTCATACCACGGTCCGCCGGATATGGCGCACTCGCCCATGGCGACCACCCACTTCGGCTCAGGCATCTGCTCATACAACCTCCTCAGGGAGGGCCGGAGCTTGGCGGATATCCAGCCGTTGACTAGCAGGACGTCGCTCTGCTCTGGGGAAGACCGGTAAGATTTGATTCCCAATCTTTCTGCGTCCCATCGGCAGGCGGAGGCGGCGGCCATCTCGAGGGCGCAGCAGGCGATACCGAAGTGAAGCGGGTAAATGGCGTTCCTTTGACCCAGGCCCAGATGGGCGCGGTCATCCTGTCGATGGCGACCTTCGCACCGGAGGTCTTCATGGTCTCAACGACGAAGTTGCTGGACCACTCCTGGAACTCCTTGGCGGTCATGGCGATGGCTTGGGGGGCATGGCTTAGATCCATAGTATGGCCTCCTTCTTAAGAGCGTAATAGACACCGACCAACAGTATCCCCAGGAATGCGACGGCGGACAGCATCGCGATGCCTCCGAAGTCCATGGTGGAGAAGAGCGAGGAGTAGGTCAAAGCCCAGACAAGCAAGAAAACAGTGACGATATCAAAAACCACAAAAATAATAGCATAGACATAGAATTGAACGTGGAATTGGATCTGCGCTTGCCCTATGGGTATTTCACCGCACTCGTAGGTGGTCTCCCTGAGAGTGCTGTACTTCGTCGGCCTGAAAAACCTTGAAGCATAGAAGGACAGCACTGGGAACAATATCGCTACCAGTGCGAATATTGCAATGGGATAATATTGGTCTATGAGCATTGAGAGGGGAATATTCTCCCCGTATTTAAACGTTTGATAGATATGCTGGCTAGGCTTCGAATCGCCTTTTTTAGAGTCTTATTTGACTCAGGTCGGAACTGCTGACATAAGAACTTGGTAGAGAGCCCAGGAATCATTATTTTAAGGTTGTCCTGCGAAAGGCCCGATTTGATAACAACCGGAACATCGTTAAACGGTGTTAATAGTACCTGCAGGCCCGGTGGGGGCCCTGAACCCCCCCCCCCGATAAAGATTAAAGAACATGCGGCTCGAGTGTGATTCAGTGGTGAACAAGAAATGGTCGGGAAGGTTGCCGTATTGGTCGAGGAGATGTACGAGGACCTGGAGCTGTGGTATCCGCTGATCCGGTTGAAGGAGGCAGGGTACCAGCCGGTCATCATCGGAAGCGGGACGAAGGAAGTGTACCTCAGCAAGCACGGATACCCGGCCAAGGCCGCCATGGCGGCGGACAAGGCCAACCCCGATGACTACGTGGCCATCGTCATACCGGGAGGCTTTGCCCCGGACCATATGCGCAGGCACCCGCCGATGGTCGACCTGGTGAAGAAGATGTACACCAAGCAGAAGCTGGTGGCCGGGATATGCCATGCCGGTTCGATGCTGGTCTCCGCCAACATCCTCAAGGGCAAGAAGGCCACCTCTTTCTATTCAGTAAAGGACGATGTCATCAACGCCGGGGCGCGCTGGTTCGACGAAGAGGTGGTGGTGGACGGGAACCTGATAACCTCCCGGAACCCGGAAGACCTGCCCGCGTTCATGAGAGCGATCCTGGAGTACCTGGAAGCCAAGTGAGGGAAATTCTTCCGCAGGTCCCATGGGCCAGATGGCCCACGGTACACTTTTTTATATCCTTCGAATCCATATCGCCGTTGAACTGACATTAGGTCAATGGAGTATTGATTCATATGAAGATTGGATTCGTCGGGGCTGGCATGATGGCGGAGGCCATTATGAAGGGGATCATCGCGGCAGGAGTTACGAATGCGGAGGACATCGTCGCAAGCGAGATCGTTCCGGCCCGCCGGGATTACATAACTGAGACCCTCAAGATCCGCACCACCGCGGACAATGTGGACGTTGTCAGATCGTCCGATGTGATCATCATGGCGGTCAAACCCCAGCAGATGGGGTCGGTGCTGGACGAGATGAAACCGATACTCACCAGCGAGCACCTTCTGATATCGATCGCTGCCGGGATCAAGCTCGAGTTCATCGAGAAGCACATAAACTGGGGAGTGCGCGTCGTCCGGGTCATGCCGAACCAGCCGTGCATGGTCGGAGCATCGGCGTCAGGATTCGCCTTGGGCAAGAGCGCCAAGATCGAGGATAAGGAGACGGTGCAGAAGATCCTGAACTCGGTCGGCATTGCGTTCTCGCTGGACGAGAAGTATCTCGACGCCGTCACTGGGCTGAGCGGCTCGGGACCTGCATACATGTACATGGTCATCGAGGCGATGGCGGACGGCGGCGTTCTGGCCGGCCTGCCGAGGGACGTGGCGGTAGCGCTCGCCGCGCAGACTATGCTCGGCTCGGCGAAGACGATCCTGGAGACGAGAAAGCACCCGGGAGAGCTGAAGGACATGGTCGCTTCCCCGGCAGGAACGACGATCGAGGGTATCCGCGTCTTGGAGCAGTACAGCATCAGGGCGGCGTTCATCGATGCGGTCGAAGCGGGCGCATTAAAGTCTGCTGAGCTCGGTAACAAGTAACAGGCGGCCAGCAGGTCCGACCTTCTCTTTTTCTATTTTCTCTTCATTTCGATGTTCTGTCTGAACCCTAACGTAGTTTACAATGGTGGATTGAAATTGAGACTGAAATCAGTCCATTCAATATCGACAGTGCGGACAATATTCCATATGGCCTTATCCATCGAATTGAGGCAATGGGGGCAGATCTGCCATTGGAAAGTAATTCAACGGCTTGCCCTGGTCGTCCTTAATTTCGAGCCGCACACCGGACAGTCCGGCATCTCCTTATCGAACACCTTGCCGCAGCCCAGGCACTTGTAGTTCCATTTGACCAGCTTCTTGATGGCCTTGAGTCCGACGGCCTTGTACTTGATGCCGAGGAACTTGGCGGTGTTCTGGATCGAATAATCGTCGGTCAGGATCGTGGCGTCCATGTCCTTGGCCAGTGCAAGAAGATCGACATCGACCGGAGAAAGACGCTTGGAATCACCGGTGGCCTGTGACGCGGTCACGATCATCTTCCGGGATTTGGGCGATGGTTCAGTGACCGTCACCTGGTGCTCCCAGAACATCCAACGGGTGTCGTTGTACTTCTTCAGCTCCTCGACTACGCCCGGCGTGGTGTATGCCTGGTATTCCTCGGGAATGGACTCCATCGAGAACAGCGCGGAGGTGTCCAGAACAACGATCACGTTCAGTCAATGCCGCCGCCCCGGTAATACTTTTTCCAAACAATCTTAAATACCGAGTGTTCATTTTTGCTGGGTCGGATATGCTCGAGATAGAAGTGGACCAAGCGGTCAAGGATTACATATTGAAGTGCGGCAAGGATTTCCGCGTGAGCACAACCTGCTCCGGACCGGTCATCATGCCGCTGGAAGTGAAGCCGGCCAAGGACAACGACATCAAGGTCAAGATCGGCAACAACACTCTTTTCATCTCCCGGGTGCAGGCCAGGTACATCGACCGGGTCACCATGGAAATGATGTACGACGCAGACGTCGGGCTCAACTGTTCTCTTTATCCAGGTCTTTGAGCGACCGGATATTGTCCAGAGCGTACTGGAGCTGTTCCGGGACGTCTATTTTCATTTCCTCCTCCAGGATACGCTCCGGCCGGGCCATGGTGATCGGCCGTTCCGGCACGATGGTGCAGGCCGGAGCCTTGCCGTGCGAGATCGATATCTCGTAGGTCCCGATCTGCTTCGCGATGAACTCGATCTCGATCTTGTCCAGGCCGATCAACGGACGCAGGATGGGAAAATCGATGCCAAACGTCTCCGCCCTCAGGTTCTGGAGCGTCTGTGAAGCGACCTGGCCCAACGATTCACCGGTGACGATGGCGTCGGCGCCGATGCGTTCCGCAAGGCCTTTCGCCGTCCGCAGCATCTGCCTCTTGCACAGGACGCACTGGAACGTCGGCCTGCACTTCTCGGCGTTTATCTGGTTGTTGCGGCCGTGCGGCGCGTAGAAGAAATCGAACTTTTTTCCGGTCGCTTTTTCCAGCGGCGCGATCATCCTGGACGTCTTTAGCACGCTGCCCTGCGCCCCGTAGGGCCGGTTGTCCATGTGGAGGAGGGTCAGGTCGACGCCCCTCATCGCCATCATGTAGACCGCCACTGGCGAGTCGATGCCACCGGAGATGAGCGCCACTGCTTTCATGAGGTGATAGGGAAGTTATCCCCGATTATAACCTTGCCGGGAAGAATAAGAGCCGGCTCAGTTGTTGTCCTTGAAGTCGTTCGTGGTCGCCATTCCGGGATAGGTGGCGAAGCTCTCGTCGTCCTCATCCTCCTCTTGCTCGACGACCATGTTGAGAATGAGCGTCATGATCTCCTTCATCTGGTTGACCTCTTCCTTGAGCTCCTTGATCTCTCGGGCCAGGTCCTCGTTGCTCTTTGCCATGCGACTCACTCCCTTGTCAAAACCAGGTCCCAAGGATTTATGTCTTTCTAGCAGAACGCCGAACGATCATGAGCTTGATTGAAAATGTGATAGGGGACCGTTCCGATCCGGCCTCAGACGCTCTCCACGTCGCCGTAATCGTCCGCCATCTTCCTCATGTCTCCCCTCTCGCAGGTGTTGCAGTAAAGCCCCTTCTCGACCTTGATCAGAGGCTGGCGGCATTTCCGGCACAAGGCCTTGACCACGCCGTAGTGCGCTCCCACGGTGGTGAGCTGGACGGATGGTTTGACCTGAGTCACCTTGGCCCGGATAATATCGCTGGGCCTGACCTCGCGCCCTACTTCCTGGACATACTCCTGGGATAGTTTAGAGACATGGATGGTGCCGTTCGTGTCACCGGTGATGTTGCGGCTCTTGCCGTTCACGATCACGACCTCGGCGATGGCCATCGATGCCCGCACGTCCGTGATCTCGGCGAACACCTCATCGCCGACCTGCAGCGTGACCATGGGGTTCTCGGCGACGACCTTGGCGACCTTCTCCTTTTCGTCGAGCTCAAGAACACCCTTGAGGGCAGAAATTACCTTGCCGTTTTCCTCGTATGTGCCCTCAGCCGGCAAGTATTCCTCAGCCTCGGCTACTTCGTCGCCGGGCAGGACCTTCCTCTTTTCACTCATTTTACATCACCCAATTCTGCGTAAGCAGAGAAGCGAAACGTCGAAACACTTCTTAGCCTTCGTATGGAACGAAAACATATGAGGAATCTCGAATTTATACCTTTTCTGAAAGTCCACATAAAATCCGCGGTCAGAAATGTACTTGGCCAGGAAGTCGACTGTGTCGCTCATATGGATCGAGTAGACAGAGTCCGCGACGGTCGTCGCCACGTCAAGGAAGGGCCGGTCCGCGTTCCTCTTCTGGGAACCGAACGGCGGGTTCATGACCACCGTGTCTACCTTCTCGGCGAACTCGGTCACGTCCTCCCTGACATAATCGACATCGACCCCGGCGGACCGGGCGTTGGCCTCTGCCTGTGTCAATGCGCCCTCGTCCAGGTCGACCCCGAAGACCCGCTTGGCGCCCAATTTGGCGGCCCCGATGGCCAGTATCCCGGTCCCGCATCCGAGGTCCGCCACCACCTTGTCGGCGATGTCGCCTTCGGCATACGCCATGAAAAGGACGTCTGAAGCGATGACCGACGGGGTGGAATACTGCTCCAGGGACGCCTTCGGACTGTCGAACGGCGGGATGGTCTGCAGAAGCATCTCCAGGTCTTTCTTCTTCATTGCTCACCGGGAAGGCGGACGATGATTAATACTCGTAGTCGACGACCGCCCGGGTCTCCCTCACCTTGAGGACATAGTCCGCCACCTTGACGTGATCCGGATGGGCCTGATAGGTCTGCAGGTCCAGCACGTTCGAGAAATCCACCATCAGGATGAGGTCGTAGGATGACGGCGTGTGGAAGACGTTGATGCCGACCTCCAGATTCTTGATCTCCCTGATCCGGTAAGGAAGGAGGTCGAGCATCTCCTTGACATAGACCGCGTTCTCAGCTTTCGTCCTGCCCTCGGCCGATTCCTTCAGCTTCCACATGACCACGTGTTTTAGCATATTGATCGCTAGCTTATTGGTTCAGACCCAGATTGAGGAAGTCCGCGCTCGTGAGGATCCCGACGATCTGTCCTTTCCGGGAGATGAGGATGGCCTCCTCACGCTGCAGATGGAATGAGGCCAGGTCGATGGGCGTGTCCTCAGAGAGTATCGGGAACGGTTCGTCCATGATCTCCTCGATCTTGGTCCTCATGACCTCATCATAGGTCTTCCTGCCGGATTTAGTTTCCTCTATGGTGTAATCCCGGATCCGGTCGTCGGTTATGCCGCCCACTCCCTCTCCCCGACAATGACCGGCAGTTGGGTGAAACGGCCCTTCATCATCTTCTCCGTCGCCTCTCCTATCGACTGGTCGGGTGTCACGTGGATGACGCCGCGGGTGGCGAGGTCGCCGACCGTGAGCTGGTTGCCGGTCTTCATCCCCTCCACCTTCCTCCTCCTCAGGACCTCTTCGAAGGCGACGAGGATCTTACGGACATTGCTGTAGGAAGGATCTATGCTGCCGCGCTCGATCTTGGCTATGAGAGATTGGCTCACTCCGGCCAGATTAGCCAATTCGCGCTGTGAGAGGTTCAGCCTCTTCCTCATCTGACGTATCTTGTCAAGATCTGGGAGCTGGGGTACCAAAGCGATCCGTGCCGATGACATGGAAATCAACCTTCTTACTCTGACCTGCTGCTAGCTTCATCGTGAACGGCAAATTTAAGCTTTGCCAGAGTCATTTGGACAAATCCTGGGGGGAATCAATGTCCGGATTATGAACCTGGCTTGCAGTGATTAGACAAATAGCTAGATAATATGAAAATATTTCGCTTAAATGATGGTGCGGTTGAATCTCTCGCTCCATAAAATAGACAATTGTACAGTCGAAATGGGCTCATATTCTTATACGAATCAAGAAAACAATAATGAATATATATCTCCACGGGCTAGGAGGACATATCGTCCAGTGAGTGCGATGGTCCGGAACCCGTTCCGTCCTATAGGTCCGTGGGACGGAGAGTTCATTCGCCGTTACCGCACGTTCCTCTGGAAAGTATAATTACCCAAACAGAGACAAACTATCGGTTCGATGCAAGGGCTATTATCCGATGGGTAGTCCTACAGTAATGAACTAATCGTGAGCAGGAGAAAGTCATATGGAATATTTCGGTGATGAACATCACCACAGATGCGTGTCACAGGCAAGCAACCCGCTCCCCAAGCCAGAATATGCGTACGGCGCGGCACGGCCACCGGGGCTGAAGTACCTGATGGGAGGTTGCGGCATAGCGGGCGTCATGGCACTGGATGGCGATATGATATCCGGGGAGCGGATCGGGACCATGCTTGCCACCATGGGAGAGCGGGAGAACGGCCTGGGTGCCGGGTATGCCTGCTATGGGCTATTCCCCCAGCGTCCTGATGAATATTGTTTCCAGTTGTTCTTCGACGACGAGGAGATCAAGAATAAGGTGGAAGAGTTCCTGAAGGACTACGTGGAGATCCACCACGCTGAGAAGGTCTATCACCGCCGGTCCAGACAATGACCCCTCCATTCCCTAACATCTGGAAAGTATTCGTTCGCCCGAAGACGGCAAGGACTGGATGGGCAACATCCAGCTGTCCGCGGACGATTTCATCATCCAGGTGGTCATGCACGTCAATTCTACCATGAGCGGCGCCCAGATCGTTTCCTCGGGCAAGAACATCGCCGTCTTCAAGGGAACGGGTTCTCCTACGAGTCGCCAACTTCTACGACATCTCACGGTACAAGGGCGGCCTCTGGATATCGCATCCCGGTTCCCGACCAACTCCCCCGCATGGTGGGCCGGGCCCACCCCATGAGCGTGCTGGATTGCGGCGTCTGCCACAACGGGAGATCACCTCCTACGGCGTCAACAAGAAGCTGGTGGAGATGAACGGATACAAGTGCACGGTACAGACCGACACCGAGGTGGTCTCCTACATCTGGGACCTGCTGGTGCGCAGGCACAAGCTGCCCATCCAGGCCGCGGCCTTCGCCATGGCCCCCTGGACCCATGAGGAGATAGCCGGGCTGGACCCGGAAAGCCGGAAGCTGGCCACTTGGCTGGCATTGCCTACCGGGAAGCTTTCCTGAACGGGCCGTTCTCGATCCTGGTCGGCCGTTCCCAGCCGGAGATCACCCTCATCGCTCTGGCCGACCGTAGAAGCTGAGGCCTATGCTGGTGGGCAAGTCGGAGGACGATAAGTTCGCCTTCTGTGCCTCGGAGGAGTGCGCCGTCCGCACCGTGGAGCCGGATGCAATAACTTGGACCTGCAACGCCGGCAGCCCGTTCATCGCCCAGGTGGGCAAGGGGATCATCAGGGAAGGGATCGAACATCCGTTCGAGGGGCCAGGAAATGAGCGACAATACCGACCGTCCGAACGCATGGAACCAGACTTCCAGAGAAGTTCATGCCCACGATCAACTACAACACCTGCGTCCTGTGCAAGCGCTGCGTGAACGAGTGCTCGTTCCAGGCCATTGACGTCCGGGACAACAAGGTGGTGCCCAAGGGCGGCTGCGTCGCCTGCGGCAGGTGCATAGCGGTCTGCCCGACCAGCGCGATCGAGATCCGGCCCCTGCCCTCGCAGTTCCCGCCGCACGGCAACTGGACCGAGAGGATGCGGAGAGGGATCTATGCCCAGGCGAACAGCGGGGGCGTCCTCCTTCCTTCCTGCGGTACGGACGAGCCGTACAGCGTGATATTCGAGGACATCCTGCTGGACGCGGCCCAGGTGACGAACCCGTCGATCGACCCGTCTGAGGGAGCCGGTGGAGACCAAGACCTATCTGGGCGGCCGTCCGGGCAAGATCGAGATATGCGAAGGGGAGCGCATGAGGATGTGCGGCGGCGAGGGCCCCATCATAGAGATGGACATGCCGATCATGTTCGGGCACGTTTCCCTGGGGTCGGTCTCGTACAACACCCAGAAGGCGCTCTTCATGGCCGCGAAGGAGCTGAACATCATCGCCGGCTCCGGCGAGGGCGGTCTGCACGAGGACTTCTACGTCTACGCCGACCACATATGCGCCGAGGTGGCCTCGGGCCGCTTCGGTGTCAACGCCGAGTACCTGAAGAACACCGCTGCGGTCGAGATCAAGGTGGGGCAGGGGGCCAAGCCCGGTCTGGGCGGGCATCTGCCTGGCGAGAAGGTCACCCAGCTGATATCGCAGACCAGGATGATACCGCTGGGGACGGATGCGTTATCGCCCTATCCTCACCACGACATCTACTCCATCGAGGACCTGCAGCAGCTGATCTCGGTCCTCAAGGAGTCGACCGAGTACAGCCGTCCGATCGGGGTCAAGATCGCGGCGGTCCACAACGTGGGCGCGATCGCCTCTGGCATCGTCCGGGCCGGCGCCGACTTCATCACCATCGACGGGTTCAAGGGCGGCACCGGCTCCGCGCCCCGGGTCATCCGGGACAACGCCGGGCTGCCCATCGAGGTGGCCATCGCGGTGGTCGACAAGAGGCTCACCGACGAGGGGCTGCGCAACCGGGTCACCGTCGCCGCCGGCGGAGGCATCCGCTGCAGCGCCGACATGATCAAGGCCCTGGCCCTCGGGGCGGACATCGCCATGGTATCCACCGCGGCCATGATCGCCATGGGATGCCGGGTGTGCCAACAGTGCCACCGCGGGTTGTGCCCGTGGGGCATCGCGACGCAGAGGGAGGACCTCATGGCCAGGCTCGACCCGGAGATCGGGCCGCCCGGGTGGTGCGGCTGTTCCGGGCCTGGAACGAGGAGCTCCGCGAGGTCATACGGCGGCATGGGCATCGACTCTGTCGAATCACTGGTCGGGAAACCGGGACCGGCTCAGTACATGGGCCCCAACCCGAAGATCGCGGAAGTGATGGGGCTCAAGACCGTCGGAGAGGGGTGGGGCTGATGGTGAACATCGAGTTCGAGTACCACGCCAAGGAGTGCGACTGCGGCAAGGACTGCACCTTCGTAAAGGAAGGAGTGGCCACCATCCGGGCCGACGGAAGGGACACCGGGAACGGCCCGATGCACTACAAGACGCTGAACTGCGCCATCCGGAAAGCCATCAACGCCGACTGCAAGACCGTGATCCTGGAAGGGGTCATGGGCCAGCGCTACATCGGGGCGACCGCCATCGGTCCCGACCTGCGCATCATGGTGCACGGGACGCCCGGCAACGGCCTGGGGGCGTTCCTGAACGGACCGACGATAGAGGTGCTGGGGAACGCCCAGGACATGACCGGCAACACCATGAACTCGGGGAAGATCATCGTGCACGGCAACGCCTGGGACGTGACCGGGCTGTCCGCCCGGGGAGGCACCATCATGATCAAAGGCTCCTCTGGCTACCGCGTCGGCATCCACATGAAGGAATTCGGGCAGACGCGTCCGTCGCTGGTCATCGGCGGGACGGTCAAGGACTACCTGGGCGAGTACATGGCGGGCGGCACGATATTGGTGCTGGGCCTGCGCACCAAAACGGAATCGCCAGTCGGGCACAACATAGGCGCCGGGATGCACGGAGGGCGCATCTATGTGCGGGGCAAGGTCGACAGCAGCCAGCTTGGGCCCGGCGCGAAGATCTCACCGCTCACGCCGGAGGACTCGGAAGAACTGACCGCGCTCATCGAGGAGTTCGAGGGATACTTCGGCGAGAAGATAGGAAGGAACTACTCGAAGTTCGTGAAGATCAACCCTTCCTCGTCCAGGCCATTCAGCGGATACTACGACAAGACGAACATCTGATCAAAGGCCGGGCGGCCGGGACACGGAGTCAAGCACCACCCGGAGCTCGATGTCCTTCAGTCCCATCGGGATGAGCTCCCGGGTCACGATGTCCTCAAGAGAATGGTTGTCCGGTGCCGAGATGCGGATCAGGATCCTCTTCTGCCCCGATATCTGGAGCACCTCCCGCACTCCCTCGATCTTCGTCAGCTTCTTCAGATCGGAAGCGCTGGTCTCGTGCGTCAGGTTCGCCAGCACGATGGCATCGGCGTTCATGCCCATGCGTTCGGCGTTCACTATGGCATAGTAGCCGAGAATGACCTTGTCGTCCTCAAGGCGACGTATCCGGTCCCGCACCGTGGAGGACGAACGCCGCAGTTTGACCGAGACGTCATTGTACGTCATCCTTCCGTCCGCTAGAAGCAGGCCTATGATCTTCCTGTTCATCTGGTCAACAGTTACCAAATCGCTTCCCGCCCACTTTCCGACACTTTCTTAGTTGCCCGGATGATATATAACTAACGGGTGGCCGACGCCATGACGACGGAGGCGGGCTCCCTTTAATGTGCCGAAAGCGGATAGTTCATGACCGAGATCGCAGGATAAAAGAGATTTTTCAGAAGGTTCGTAGTTCCTTCAGTTCTTGATCATGATCGGCTGGCGCATGAAGGCGCATCCTCTCGCATGGCATCTCCAGCACGCACTTCTCGCCCTGGGCAGGCCCTTGATGGCGCATAGTATGGCATGGTCCATGGGTTTGAACGGCATCTTGCGCCGATTGGATATCAGCATCGCCTTTTCCGCCTCGTTCGGCACCGTGGCGCAGGAGCAGCTCGAGCTCACCGCCGACATGCATTTCGCCGCATCGTTGGGTGAACAGCCATCACATCTGGTGCCGCTCCGGGAAAGGGGTCCGAAAAGGTTCGCCGCCGGGTCGACCATGAAAATCCCGTTGTCCTTGCCGAACGTGATGTACACGGTGAAAGGCTTGGCCGGCTCGATGAGCTCCATCCTGGTGCCCCTGACCTTGCGCTCCTCGCGAACGGTCCAGAAGTCCTTGAGATGATTGTTGAGCTGGTAGACCAGCTGATGATATCCGACGCCCAGTCTGTCGGCCAGGTCCTGCTTCGAAATAGGCGCGTCCTTTGTCGAACCATAAAGGGTCCGAAGTATGCGCTTCCTCATGTCATGATTGACAATGGAAGAGTAGGTTTCGGGATCGATGTACGCTATCTCAATCCTGCAATTCGATGACACTATTGTTCACATCCTATCGGCCGATATTTAATTATTGAGTCTGTAGTCCAGCGGAATGAATGGTTATAAGGCGTTATTTCGTGCTTTCTGCCTTCCCAACCATCCGATGGGTCGGATTGGGCCGGGAGGGCGAAAAGCACTCGTCCTTGAACCCGTCGGTCTGGATACCAATCGTTTCCATCGCCTCGAACACAGATTTCCTGATGTTCACCTTCAGCACCTCCGGGGACGAGACGATCCTGGCGTTTATGGTGACGCTCACCTTTCCTTCGGAATAGCGGGAGCCCTTGACCCCGTCCACCGAGATGTTGTCGAACACCGCGGACATCTTCAGGGAGTTCGTGTCGGAGGTGAGCATCAGCTTCGCGTGGGCTATGTCCCCCGGTTCGTAACAGAACGATATGGCCTTGATGATCTTGGTGGCCAGCTCGTAAGCGTCCACCTTTTCCATGGTCTGGAAGCCGAAGGTCCCGTTGTACCAGCCGAGCTCCGCCTCCGCCTTGGCATAGGTGTCGTAATCGATATCCACAGGCTTGCGGTCGCTCTTTACGCCGGAACGGATGACGGCCATGATCTTGTCGACGCCATGCCCGGTTATCGCGGAATAGGGAATGACCCCTGCCTCGGGGTTGTAGGATTTCACCGCCTCCACCAGTTTCAGGAGCACGTCGCGCGTGACCATATCGATCTTGGAGATGATGATGTGCTCCGCCTCCTCGACCTGGTGCTTGCGGAGATATCCGCTCAGTGTGCTCGGGTCCAGTCCTTCCTGGACCATCCTGGGGGCGTCGAGGACGATGATCAGCGGGGCCACCTCGAACTCGTTCGGGTACATCAGCTTCAACGGGGCGACCACGGTGGCCAGCAGGTCGGTGCACGAACCGACCGGTTCCGCGATGATGAAGTCCGGGCGGGTACGGGAAACGATGTTCCTCGCCGACGACATCAGGTCGTTGAACCGGCAGCAGAAGCAGCCTCTCAGGACCTCCATCGTCTCGAAGCCGTTCGCCCTCGAGAACTGGGTATCGACCAACGCCTCGCCCTGATCGTTCATGATCAGTCCGATGGTCTTGCCGTCCTCGCTCAGACCTCTGGCGATCTTGTTGATCAGGGTGGTCTTCCCTGCACCCAGGAAACCGCCGATGATGGCTATGCGCGTTACCATTCTGAATCCCTGATAGCATACAACGGTCAAGGGGATAAAACGTTTTACTCCGAAATGAAATATTTGATAATAGACAACGCGGGAGCGCGTTCCCCGGACGCCGCAGGACCGCGAACCGGACCGAGACCTTGGCCCGGTCACTTCCTCTTCACGACGTCGGCCAGGAAGGCCCTTATCTGTGCCTTCCAGGAATCCGCCAGCGGCCCTTTGAGCCCAGTAACAGGGACGCGCAACATCTTGTCCTGCACCTTCAGACCCCTTCCTTCAAGCAGCTCCTTCAGCTTGGGAGCGGCCCCTTCCTCTGTCCACTTCGCCGCTCTTGCCTTTTGGCCAGGGTCTGCCGGCATCATGATCGTATCGAAGACGTACACGGGCTTGTCCTCCCAGAGCCTCCAGTCCATCTTCTTGGCGAAGCGCTTCGCGGGGCCGGTCATGCGCACCATGCGGGTCGGCGATCCTATGAAGAGCACGTCCCCCTCCGGCGTCCTCTTGTCCCATTCCCCCAGGTCGATGAGCTTCGCCTCATGGCCCATTTCCCTTAGGACGGTCGCCAGTTGATTGGCCACCATCTTCGTGTTGCCGTGGACCGAATCGTAGGCGATTATCGCTATCATCTGGAAACCTCAGAAACATTATGGCGACGACCGGAGGTTATACCTTTCCAGTCCAACGCCCCACAGGCCGGACCCGGCGGAGCGAGTCAAAAGGCAGTCCCTCTTTGCCATGGCTCACGTCCATGGCCCGGTTCCATGTGGATCGAAACGACCTCGACCTCGGGGTGCTTGGACCGGATGATCCCTTCCAACTTCTCGGCCACATCATGCGCCTGCTTGACGCTGTGGTCGCTCCCGAACGAGCAGCACATTCCGACCCGGATCTTCCCCTCCTTCTTCTGCACCGATATCCGGGTCACTTCCTCTATCTCCGGGAATGTCTCCACCAGCTGCTTGATGGAGTGGGCCATCCCCTCCCCGCCCACACGAACGCTCTTCTGACCGCATGAATGGCAGTCGGCCGGTTCTATGTGGGTGGTGACCAGCGTGATGCGCTGGTCCAATGTCTTGATGCGGTTCTCCAGGCGGGTCGCAATGGCGTGGGCCTTCTCCAGGGAGAGATCGCCGTCCAGCTCCAAATGGAAATCCACCTCCAGGTCCTCCCCCGAATCGCTGTCGAATTCGGAGACGTTGATGTTGTGGACGGTCTTGATCTCCTCGAAATCCGCGGCCTCGGACCGGATCTTGTCCACGAGATCGGTCGGTTCGACGCAGAAGGGCTCCGCGTTCACCATGATCACGGCGTTGTCCACCCTGTCCTTTATCCTCTTCGTGAACTCGTCGGTGACACGGTGCGCTTGCTCCAGGGGCACCACCTTGTCGATGAAGACGGTGCAGTCGATGTAGACCTTGGGACCGGTCTCCCTGACCCGCACCTGGTCCACGCCCCGTATCTCTCGGACGCGCATCGCCTCATCGGCCACCAGCTCCGATATCCCGTCCGGAGCGCCGTCCATGAGGGTGTGGATCGACCGTTTCCACAGACGGTACCCGATCACAGCGGTGATGGCGGCCACTCCCAGAGCGGCTATGGCATCGAACGTCCTGTATCCCAGCATCGTGAACAGGATACCGATGATCACGACGATGGACGATATGAGGTCGGTGGAGAAATGGATAGCGTCCGCCTCCAGGGCCTGCGACTTGTATCGCTTGGCCATTTTGTGGAGCGCCCTCGATCTGGTAAAGTCCACGATGATGGAGAAGACCATCACTCCGATGGCGACGTAGGTGATGTCCACCGGTACCGGGAAGAAGAGACGGTTAATGGCCTCGTACGTTATCCATCCGCAGGTCACGAACAGCAGGGCGGTCTCGAAAAGGCTGGAAAGGGACTCGACCTTCTCATGCCCGTAATGATGGTCGGCGTCCGCGGGCCGCTCTGCCATGCGCACCGCGGCCAAGGTGACGAAGGCGGCGATCAGGTCGATACTGGAGTGAAGGGCCTCCGAAAGTACGCTCAGGCTGTTGGTCCATATGGCTATGGTGATCTTTGTGACCACCAGCCCGATGGCGGCAACGACCGAAGCTAATGCGACCCGTTCCTTCGGGGTCAAAGACCACACCCGCTACGCATCACCTCATTAATTGTTGGTGGGAACATAAAGCTTTTCTACCCCGGGGAATAAAATTTTAGGCTGGCCTAAGTGAATCCGTAATCTGAAATGGGTATGATCGGGGCCGGAGTGCGGACTTTTTTACACCGCATTGGCCAGCAGATAATGGACGGAGTCCCGCACATTCCGGGAAGCGCAAGGCTGCATTGTTGACGGAGAGGCGAGCACAACGAGCACACCGATGCAGTGGACCAGTCCGGCCATGGATGTCGGAGCGAGAAAGCATAAGACGGGCCATCGCCATCCCCGTGCATCCTTGGATGGTCAAAGATGGAAGGATCTGACACGGGCCAACGGTTCCTTGAGATCGAATCGGTCAAGAAAAGTTTCGGCAACTTCGTGGCACTGAACGACATCTCCTTCAGCGTCAGGAGCGGAGAGATATTCGGTTACATCGGACCAAATGGCTCCGGGAAGACCACGACGATCAAGATCCTCGTCGGCCTGCTGACGGATTTTGAAGGCGATGTAAGCTTCCGTGGCCGTTCCATCAGGGACAACAAGCTTTTGATGAACAAGGAGCTGGGCTATCTGCCCCAGAACATCGGTTTCCAGGATTGGAGGACGGTGGACCACGCGCTCACCACGTTCGGAAGGCTTTCCGGGATCTCTGAGCAAGAGATCGATTCCCGCATACGGGCGGCGCTCGACCGCGTCGGCATTTCCGACCTCAGACACAAGAAGATCAACCAGCTCTCAGGCGGCACGGTGCAGAAGGTCGGCATGGCCCAGGCCATACTGCACCAGCCTTCGGTCCTCATACTCGACGAACCGATGGCCGGGCTGGACCCCACCGCCCGTTTCGAGTTCAAGAAGATCTTCCAGGACCTGCGCAGGGAAGGCTCGACCATCCTCTTTTCCTCGCACATCCTGAACGACGTGCAGGACCTGGCCGACCGGATCGGTTTCCTCAGCTATGGGCAGCTGAGATATGTGGGTTCGATGGCGGAGATCGAGGAACGAGTCAAGGTCCCGAAACAGATCGAGGTCGTCCTGGCTGCCGGTTCCGGTCCGTGGCCAGAACCGGCTCTGATGGAGGCAGTGGAGATGATAGGAAACCCCGAACCTGGCCGTTACATCATCTGCTTGAAGCCGGGGGCGGACGCCGACCTGGTCATCGACGCTGTGATCCGCGACATCCTGTCCAAAGGCTGCAGGATCCGAAAGATAGCGCCCATCGTGCCCAGCCTCGAGGACATCTACATCAATTACCTGGCCGGGGTGAAAGCGTGATCCTGGAATTGCTGTTCCGGGATGAGCTGAAGGGTTTTTACAGGTCCAAGGTAATGCTCACTCTGTGGGTGGGCCTGCCGGTGCTCACGCTGCTCATTTATTACGCCTCACCGACCAACCAGGGGCTGTCCCTTGCCTCGTTCACCGCCCTCATCATCGGTTCCATCGGAGGTGTGCTCGCCGCGGCCATGCTCGTGTCCTCGATCATCAGCGAGAAGGACAGGCACGTGTTCGACCTCTTCATCATCCGGCCGGTCAAGCGCAGCGATATTGTGCTCTCCAAGTTCCTGGCCACATACGTGTGCGTGACGGCCGCCGCGGTCATCGCGCTGGTCTTCGGCGCGGTCTTCGACCTGGTGCAGAGAGGGTCGGTCCAGGCGGACGTCCTCACGGTCTCGGTCAACGCTCTGATCATGGCCGCTTCGATGACAGCGATCTCCTGTTCCGCCGGGGTCCTGATCGGGTTCTCCGCCAACTCCATGCTCACCGGCATCATTCTGGTCATTTACGGGGCCAACCAGCTTTCGGCGGTCGCGGCCCTTCCCGGGCTGTTTCTTCCCAACGAACCGCTGCTTCCGCTCATTCCGGGGATATTGGTGACCGCCGCCCTCCTCTTTATCGCCATCAGGATATTCGATGCCAAACAACTTTGAGCCGAAGGATAGGACCAGCGGAGCCGGTTCAGCTCGCAACGGTCCGGACCCGGTCTGGACCCGCCCGATCTGGGCCACGAGTTCCAGTCACCGCGGAGTTGGAGAATCTTGGGAAAAGATTGATTATTCTCACGGCGCTGTTGTAACGTCCGCATAGAAGCGGACGCAAGATCGGCCCGAGGGATGTCAATGAAAACGCTGTACAAGGTGATCATCGTCCTAGTGGCAGCGACCCTGCTGGTGGCCGCCTTGGGCAGCGCGTTCAATCAGATCGGCACATCACCGATCCTGAGCAAGAATACCAACTCTCAGAACGGGGACCAGGACCTCCCTGTTCCGGACGTCCCCCAGAACGTGACCGTCGATCCGAAACAGAACCACAATCCGCCGGACATCAATGGGACGGTCCTTCCTCCGAAGCTCAACCTCACCATCCCCAATGGCACGCACATGGCCAAGGGGACGACGGTCGGAAACGTCAGCGGCAAGGTGTTCGTGGACATGAACGGTGACGGCCAGGCGAACCCTGGAGAGGGACAACCGAACGTCGGCGTCCAGCTCTTTGACCGGAACGGCACTCTGGTCGGTACGACCCAGACCGATTCCTCAGGCTACTACGACTTCACCGGACTGGCTCCCGGAAAATACAATGTCAGTGCGGTTCCTGGCGATGGGAACAGGACCATAACCATGGGGAACGGGACCCTGAGCGGCGTCGATCTGATGACCACCGCCTCGCCGACCACGAATGCAACGGTGGACACGGTCACAAACATCGTCTCGCCGGCCTCGCAGTTCCTGATCAAGAAGGGAGTGCGTTTCCAGGTGACCGGGACTGTCACAACGGCCACCCTCGGACCGGTCTCGGGATCGCCTGTGATGGTGTACGTGGCCTCGAACAAGACAACCTCGGTGCGCTTTTTCATTGGCGGATGCTTCGCGACCAACGGTCATTTCGCCGCAGATTGCCTGATTCCAGACGACCTCAAACTGGGCAACTACCAATTGATCGCGAGGTTCCAAGGCAACGCCACCTACAAGCCGTCCGAGAGCGACCCTTCGGTGAAGGTCATGGACAACACCAAGATCAGCATCGATTCGCCAGACCGGGTGATCATGGGCTACTCCTGCATTTTCACCTTCTCGCTAAAAGAGAACGCCTCTTCCAAGGCAGTGATCTCTGCCACCTTGTACCTGCCTGGCACAAATTCCAACATCATCACCGATGGGTCCGGACAGGGTCATTTCACGATGAGATGGGCGACCCCGGGAACATACACGTTCAGCATCGTCTACGCCGGCAACGGTACGCTCTACGGCACGAGCGCCAACAAGACGGTGACGGTGCTTGATGTTTCGGTGGAGATCGCCCCCTCTTACCTGGTCAGGGGATACGATAACCGGCTCTTCGTCCTGGTGCACGCATCGGAGCTGCCGGTCGCCGGCCGGACCGTGATGGTCAATCTGGAGAACAACGCGATCGCCGACTACACGACCGACAGTGACGGTCGCTTCAATGTCACCGTCCCGGTCTCCTACACCCATGTCCTGGGACCCGCCCAGATGGTGTTCAACGTCTGGTCGGTCAAGCAATGCGATGTGGACCTGAACGTGATGTCCGCGACCACCATGAAAGCGGTGGTCGAGGGCGACAAGGTGAACGCCACGCTGTTCGACGATCATGGCCAGGTCATGCTTCAAATGCCGATCCAGCTGCTGAGGATGGACCAGAGCAAGGTCGACAGCGGGGTCAGTAAAGCGGGCGCTGAGTTCTCGCTCAATCCGGGCGAGGGAAGCGACTTCACGGTAAGGTTCAACGGTACCTCGATCTACCGGCCCTCATCGGCCATCATCCACTATTCCCCATCCGGGTTCGGCGGGCTGATGGATTGGCTGATAAATGGGCGGGCTGGTGGCAGCGGCCGTTCTGGCGGCGATCGCGTTCATTCTGTTCCGAAAACGGAAGGGAGGCAGACCGGCGGAAAGTGATGAGGTAAGGTAGAGCTTGCGGTTATCGGCCTGATAGAGCTCTTCGCTGTTCAGGTTGGCGTCGCCGACGGCGGCGATGGCGCCGGGGCCTTTGAGGGCGAAGGCGATCTGGTGCTCGGCGGCGGGATGCGCGTGTCCGGCGGCATCGACCACTTCCACGGTGACGAAGGACAGGTCCTGGCCGTTGGCGCGTAGTTGCGTGCGGTCGGCGGTGAGGCGGACTGCGACGGGCTCGCCCACGCGCGCAGTTCGGTTTCGGCGATGGGCAGCAATACGTACGCGGCGTCGAAGAACAACAGACATAAACACC
>CAWDCQ010000056.1:0-9952 GCA_963800775.1 uncultured Methanomassiliicoccales archaeon
GTATCAGTGCCCTCGACGTACTCCGGGAGGGCATACTGCAGGTTCGGCAGAACGTAGCGCTCGGCGTTCGCGGAGATGACCCGGTAATGCTTCAGCTCGCGCATGTTCAGGAGGATGATCTTCGATATCGAGAATCCTCCCCGGGCCATCTGGCTGAAGAATGTTCTGGGTGGCACATACCCCTTTTCCTTCATCGTCCTTAGACCTGGCATAGTCAGCCCCCCATGTCAGATGACATGACCTTGCGGACCTCTTCGGCACATCCGCGCGATTCCTTTCCTGCGACCCGCGTGACCCCTGGCTCTAAGTACCGGGCCGGGCCTTCCGCACACCGGGCAGCGCTCGATCATCCGCACCCGGTCCCCGGTTATGATGAAACCGGGATAACTGTACATCGAACCGTCCTAGGAACGCGAACCTCCCGTATTCCCCGTAGCCGAGCGGTTCAAAGTTGTCGTCCAGGACCATCGGGTGCAGGTAGGTCGCCGGAACGTGCAGATGGTGGCCCTCCTGGGCATTGCACCATCCAGCCGTTTCCTTCCACCATTCCGTACATGTCGATGACGTTCTCGGCCGGGATCCCCAGGACGTCCTTTATTTCCTTGCGGAACTCCTCCTCCGGCATGCGCTTCAGCTCATGCACCTTCCATCCCCCGCCGGTGAGCACCAGGCCGCGCAGGCCGATGTCGAAGCTGCGGCCTTCTTCCTTGAGCCGCTCGATGACCGAGTGCAGGAGGAAGGGGTGCGCCGCAGAACGCCAATTCCTCCTTGGACCTCTCCCTTTTCTCGATCCAGGCGATCATGTCGCCACCGCCTTCTTCTGGGCCCGGTCGGACATCGTCCTGGCCAGTCTGGATTTCAGGTCCTTGCCGTCCCCCATGGTCAGCCTGATCGAAACTGGTATCGATGACCCGGTCGACGGCACAGTCCACGTCCTTCATGATGTCGTAGTATATCGTCCCGAGACGCCCGGCGAATAGGTTGGTCTTGAACGGGTTGGGCAGGAGCAGGTAGCCGTGCATGCCCGGGTTCCAATGGGGATAGAACATGGACACGACGCTCTTGGCCATGGCGTACTCGTTGATGTTGAAGCTACGGAGGTCCCGGGGAACGAACGTGTGCCGTCCCCCCGTTCCGCTGCTGTAGCAGGTAACCAGTCCGGCGGCATTGAACGCCTCGATGACCTGGTCGTATGACGGGTCCTTTCCAGTTATCCTGACCTGGGGCAGGTCCCCGGTATAGATGTTGCCCAGCCAGGTGGCGAAGTCGCGGCCCGTGGGCGTGGTCTTGAAGAACTCCGCCTGGATCAGCGGGATCTTGTTCAGATCCTCCATGGACTTTATGTCGCCAGGTGATATTCCGGAATCCTTGCAGAACTCGTGGTACATCGGGTTCTGTTCATAATGTCTTGAGAATTGGTACTTTACCGCATCGAACCTCAGGGCGTCAGCCTCGTCGGTCGGGACCCGGAAGAGATCGGTCGGTCCGTAGACCGCTTTGTCGGCCGGGGTCCATTCTGGGCCGGGAGGGAGATATTTCTGGACCTGGCCCTCGAAAACGTTTGCATATTCGGTGTAGCCCATCGGGCTTGAATATGGGCTTTGCTATATAGACATCTGGAGATGAGCAACCGAATCCGCATTTGATGTATCCATCCCCTGACCTTCAGCCTAATTTATTCGGAGCATCGCCGGCCACCATTCCGCCTCTGATAGAATTCGCAGCGGTAGGAATGTGTGACCTTTTAATGGACCGCTCGAATTCTCACACAGCATTGGCTTTATCCAGGCCGGAGACAATCCTGCCCTGTGAGCGTCACCTCCGACGAGCAACTGGGCAGGCAGCTGAACTGGATGAGGGAATACTGGTCATGGTTGATGCGCACGAAGGTCCTCGAGGGCACGCCACAGGGAAATCGGCCCACTGCCCTGGACGTCGGATGCGGTCCCGGGCTGGTCCATGGAGCTATTTGCCCCAGACCTCGAGATCATGGGGACGGACATCGACCCGGAGATGGTGCGCAAGGCGAAGGACCGCGGGTTCGGGGCGGTCCTGGGAGATGCGGCCGAGCTGCCCTTCGAGGACGGCAGTTTCGATGTCGTATACTGCTCGTTCACGCTTCTCTGGGTCGATGACCCGAGTAAAGCAGTGCGGGAAATGTGCCGAGTATCGCGAAGATCCGTGGTATGCCTGGCCGAACCGGACTATGGGAGGATCGTCCATCCCCGGGAAGTGGCCGACCTCGACCCTTACCTGACCGGATCGCTGGTGCGGGAAGGCGCGGACCCGTTCATCGGCCGGAAGCTCGGGGCCATGATGGAGGCGGCCGGACTGGAAGTCCAGATGGGCGTTCATCCGGGGGTGTGGTCGCCGGCACAGCTCCGGCGAGAGGCCGGCGGGGAATGGGATTCCATACAACGCGCCGTCGGCGAGACCGCGGGCGAGGGCATGGTGCAAAGGGCGAAGGCCGCCTGGGACAGGGCATCGGCGGACGGTACCCTGTTCCTTTTCAATCCGACCTTCTACGCCCTGGGCAGGAAATGAGGCCTCACATCGAGGAATGGCGGTCCAGGCAGACGTAATCGCCAGCCTCGCGGGAGAGCGGGCATCCGCCCCCGCACACGTCCTTCATGCCGCATTCCACGCACTCGCCGTCCAGGTACCCTCTTTCCCGTATCTTCTTGCACAGGTCATGGTCCCAGATCTTGTCCCACGGGTCGGTCAGTATGTTGCCCAGGGGCTTGTAGTAGCTCTGGCATGGGAGCACCGTCCCGTCCGGCTCTATCGCCATGTTGAGCGAGCAGGCGGTACATTGCTTGATCCCCAGCCCGTAGTTGACCGGATTGAGCTCGTGGTACGGCGTTGGCGTGTACCATATCAGTTTCACCTGGCCCTCATCGGCTATCTGTTTCAGCTTGTTCAGCGCCTGGCCCAGTTCCGGATAGGTTATGCCCTCGGTCTCGATCCCCTTGCCGGAGCGGATGATGCCGTTGAAGGCGATGTTCTTCACCCCCAGCGAGATGAGGAAACGCATCGTGGCCTCCACGTCATCGAGGTTGGAACGCATGATGGTGGTGTTGGTGCTCACATACATCTGTTCTTGCAGTGCCACCTTCAGTCCCTCCACGGTCTCCTTCCAGGCCCCGGGCCCGCCCACCAGCCTGTCGTGCAGCTCCTCCTTCGAGGACAGGATTGTTATCTGCACATGGTCCAGGCCCTTGACCACCAGATCATGCAGGTAGCCGGGCCGGGCCAGGTTCCGGCCGTTGGTGACCAGGCCGGTGACCTGCCCGTACTCCTCGGACTTCGCCACCAGCTCCCCCAGCCCCTCGAACATGGTGGGTTCGCCTCCGGTGAACACTATGTGCGGGATGCCCAGTTCCCATGTCTTGGCTATGACCCGCTTCCATTCGTCCACCGTCAGCTCCTTCAGCTCCCGGGGCTCGTTGTAGCAGTGGTCGCACCGGTTCTGGCACCTGTACGTCAAAGCCAGGTCCATCCGGTAGGGGGCGGGGAAATCATCCTTCCCTATGGATGGCTTGTCCGGACCCATGGTGCTCAGCACCTCGTGGTGACCGGCCAGGAACGAGGACAGCTGGGCCTTGATCTCCAGGTAGTGATCTGCAGCGTGCTTCTTGTCCACCCCGCGGTACCTGCGCCGCATGTACCTTGCCGCCTCCTTGTCCGAGCGGTCCTCCAGGACGCAGCGGACGTAGTCGACCGCGGTGCCGTTCAGGAAGATTATGCTCGACGCGTCCACCAGCAGCGCTCCCTGGCTGGCCGAATCGACGCGCAGGTGGAAGCGGTGCAGCTTAAGTTCGCCCTTGCCGTCGTACTTGTATACGCCGCGCTCGAGACCTTTCCCGAGCAGTTCGTCCCACCTCTGGCGGAGCGTCATCTTCCACCTCCGGCGCAGGCGCACGCACAGGCACAGGCGCAGGCACAATGGCCGCCGCCGGCATGCATGCCGGCCCCGGTGGCCTGGGCGATCGGCACCGGGTTTGTCACGGCCACCACGTCATGCGTTATCCCGTGCATGTCGTTGACCAAGTTCGTCGAGGCCGCCTTCACCTGCGATACGTAGTTGGATGCCGCCTGGCCGACGTTGAGCCCCGGTCCGGCCGGCCCGGGCACGGTGCGCGATCCGATCAGGATCGGAAGTATGAGGATCTGGCTGTTCATCCTTCCCGGATAGTCATTGTCAAGCATCATCCAGTCCCTCTGTTCGTCGAGCATCCGGGCGATCTCCTCCGGAGTGCCTGCCTCCTTGACCTGCTGCCAGGCCTTGTTGGCGATGGATTCGTAATAGCTCTTGGTGGCCTCGAGGTCAAACCCCTTCATCTTTTCCCGGGTCGCCTGGATGAGGTGCACCAGTGTCGCCTTCAGTGCCGCCCGGTTCACCGTCTGGTCGGGCAATATGGCCTTCAGGTACTCGGTCTCGTAGGCATAATCGCCGGTCTCGGCCAGTTTCTTCAGGTGCATCGGTGCCGATTCGGAAACGATCTGCACCTTACCCTTCTTGATCAGTCCGAACAGGATCATCGTGGCCACGTTCTCGAGCGGCCTTTCCAGGATGATCGCCGCTTCCACCGCCGTCAGGTCCCGGCGGGGACCAGCCCCCACCATGTTCATCTTCGGCTCGTAATAGTCGGAGTTCCTCCGCCTGGATGATGAAATGCTCACCAGGATTATGACCACGATGATGAAGGCCACGATCAAGAGCGGGGCCAGCAGTCCCAAGAGGTTCAGCAGGTCGCCGAGTGTATTCGGGCCCCCATTGGTGTAGTATTGGGTCACGTAGACCGTCGGGAACCCGCCCCCGAAGTTATAGTTGCCAGCGCTGATGTCGCCAATGCTGGCCTCCGGGATGGTCCGAGGTGGCCACCAGCCGGTGGGTGGTGTTGTCGAAGGTCAGGGAATCCCAGGGATGGTCTTGAAGCCAGTAGGCCTGGGACTCGTTGTCGAAGCCGACCGGGAATATCAGACGCTCCACCAGGACCCCGGTGTTGCCCTGTTGATAACTGGAATCGAACCAGGTCGGCGTGAAGCTTACGCCCACGGTGTTGTTCACAAGGGTGTTCAGGTACACCATGTGGGGGTTGTTGATGTGGAAGTAGAGGTCGAACGTGCCTGCGTTCTGGATGGTGGCCTGCAGAGCGCTGCTGAACTCGACCGCCACCCCCTGATCGATGTTGGGCGACACATGCACCAGGGCCGGTGCGTAGGTCGTTCCGTGCACCACTATCCTCGATGTGGCCGTAGATAAGTTGTAGAACGAGTTGGGCATGCCTATGTCCACACCGTCCAGGCCAGAGACCCCGGTGAACAGGAAATGGTAGTCGATGTCCACGCTGCCGTCCCGGACCACCGTCACGTTGACATCTTCGGCGGCGACCGAGAACGATAGGGAGGCGGCATCCGCCTTCCCGATGGGCGATGAGCCGATAAGCCCCAGGCACGAGATGATCAATAGCGCCGATACCGCCACCATGAGCAGCTTTCGGCTCGAACCGTTTACAGCTCGGAGGTCCATCTTCATCACCATTTCGGGGATTCCTGCAATGATGTGATCGTGCCGCAATAGGGGCATACCATCACTACGCCGCCCTCGACCACCTTCAGGTTCTTGTCGGAGAGCGGGGCCCCGCAGCTGGGGCACTTCAGTTCCTTCTGGTCCATCTTTCCGGAGCCTTCCATCTTGACGTCGAAGTTCTGGGTGACCAGGGTCGGTCTTGCCGCCTCTATCTTCTGGCTCCGATAGTAGAACAATAGCAGCACCACCGCTATCAACACCAGCACACCGCCTGTGATCAGGTTGTCGACCCCAGAAGCGATCAGGAATATCACTCCCAGGAATATCAGGAATATTGCGACCAATAAGACTAGGCCTTGTACTATTCGGTTCAAGTTTTCGCTCCGGGTCATCAGATTGACGCCCATGCTCTTAAAGATGACTGGAGAAGAAATGGTACGTGAACGCCCAGGCCGGCTATCCGTCACCTAGGCATGAGCGTTCACGAAACGTGCCGGAACTTAACCCATTATGTGCTGGACCAGGTCCTCCACGGCCTTTTGACCCCTAGGCGTGTCGATAACGTTCATGCCCGGATTGAGGGCCGGGACCACCAGGACCTTGCCGTCCATCTCGTACCGGTGGAACAGGTTCTCGTAGCGGACGGTGACCGGTGAGAACATCTCCGCTCCCTGGGGATTGCCGCAGGTTATCAGCATGGCGCCCTTCTTTCCCTTCGGCAGCCGGTTGGTGTACTGACCGGGTCCGGCCCCGCTCGCCAGGAAGGAGTAGAACCGGTCGATGAGGGCTTTGGTGGTGGCCGTTTCCGCGGAGATGTAGATCGGCGTTCCGATGACGATCGCATCCGCCTCCATGATCTTCTCCAATGCCGGGGAGAGCTCATCGTTCTGCACGCATCTCTGGCCCTTTTTGCAGCCCATGCAGGCGGAACAGTCCTTGAACTTCATTTTGAACAGGTCGTAGTAGTCGACCTCGGCCCCTTTGGCCGAGCAGTAGTTCGCCACACCCTTGAGGATGGCGGCCGTGTTGCCCTCTTGTCGAGGGCTGCCGTTGAATATTGCAACTTTCATCAAATGCACCTGAACGTAAGAAGAGTTAAACTGATTGTTAAAACGTTCTGTCGGGGAAGCGGACAGCAGTCCGGAAACGCGGTAAGGGAACCAATAATAGAGCCTACCGGCATTAAGCGCCATGGCAATCAAGGACACAGTCATGATGGTAGCGGACCTGATGGAGGTGGCCGCGCGTACGGCCCCGAAGGCAGTGGGCAAGGATTTCATCGAGATCAAGGTGCTCACTGATGAGGAGCGTGGGGCGCTCGGCAATGAGATGATGAGCATGAGTGGAGAAACGGGACGCCCGAATTCGACCGGGACGGGCAGAACGTCCTGGATTCCGACGCACTGGTCCTGATCGGGCTGCTGCCGCATAAGGGAGCGGGACTGGACTGCGGGGCCTGCGGTTTCGCTACCTGCAGAGAAATGGAGGCACATCCAAGCTCGGGCGATTTCATCGGAGGCAACTGCGCCATTAGGCTGCTGGACCTGGGCATTGCCATGGGATCGGCGGTCAAGATCGCCTCCGAACTGAACGTGGACAACCGAATAATGTACCGGGCCGGGGTCGCCGCCCGGCGCCTGGGAATGGTCAAGGCCGAGATAGCGCACGGGATACCGTTGTCGGCGACCGGCAAGAACATCTTCTTCGACCGGCAGCCAAGAAAATGAACGGGACAGTTCTGTCCGGACCTCGTCGATGAGGAAGGGCAGGCCCGCGAAACCCATTAATCGGACATCCGGCTTGTACCGGGCATGAGACCTTGGAACATCCTTGCCAACAATCCTCTGATGATGGTGCTGGCATTCATCACCGCCATGGTGGTGGGCGGATTTCCAGGGGGCATCTTCCTGACGAACAGCAACATTGCCATGCTGTCGCTGATAGTGATGATGTCCTTGTCCCTGACAGCGCTCAGGATAAGGGGTCTGAAGCTCAGGGACCACGCCCTTCCGATCAGGAACGCATTCATTCTCTCATTCGTCCTTTCCACCGGGACCACCATCGCCCTGAGCTACCTGTTCCAAGGCGACGTCAGGACCGGCTGGATCATAATGGCAGCGGTGCCTTCGGCGGTCTCCATCGTTCCCTTCACCTACCTGCTGGGCGGAGACCTCGATTCCACCCTGGTGTCGTCGGCATCGCTCTACATCTTCGCTCTGGCAGCCACGCCGCTGGTCACCCTGGTCTTTCTCGGCACCGCCGTGGACGTGACGACGCTGCTGAGCTACGTCGCCTATCTCATCCTCCTGCCGATGATCGCGTCACGGTTGCTGGAGACAAGTGGACATCAGGCCGCACCAGAAAGGCATGGCTATCAATGTCGCCTTCTTCGTGCTGGTGGTCGCGGTGGCCGGGCCGAACCGGAACGTGTTCTTCGGAGACCCGGTGATACTGGCAGGACTGGTGGCGGTGGCGTTCGTCAGGCAGTTCGGGGTCGGGCTGGTCACGAACTGGTATCTGAGAAGAAAGAAGGCCCCCCGCACCAGGAGAGTGCCGGAAGTGCTGTTCGCCTCTTACAGAACACCGGGATGGCGGCCACCTTGGCGATCGCCCTTATCGGCCCCACCGCCGCGGTCCCGGCTACGGTCTGCACCCTGGTCGATATCGTCTGGCTGATATACCTGTCCAAGTCCCTTTTTGACCCATTGAAGAGAGACCCGGTGCCGCTCGCCGCCGGACGAATATCCTGACATTCCGACACGCCTCGCTCGTAATCTAACTGCGTCCCTCAGGGCAACTGCTTTTCCCGGAACGCGTAGGCCCCGCCCACCAGCAGGAAGGCGGTCAGGACCAGCAGGGAAACGAACGAGACCGTTCGTCGCCGGTGAACTCGGAAATGCTGCCGTTATGTATCTGGCCGGAGGCGATCACACGCAGCTGGTGCATGATGGTGATGTTGCCGATGGCGCCGGGCAATGAACCGATGAACCCCTCCCAGACGAACGCATAGATCGATCCCAGGTAGTCGGCTGCCGCAGGACGACGCCCATGACCAGGAACAGCGATGAGTATGATCGCCCCCAGCATGAGCACGCCCAGATAGGCCAGCAGTAACCCGATCGCATCGGAGAATACCGGACACCAGATAGAATCCGGTCCAGCCGACGGCCGTCACCAGGAGCCGGGACAGCATCAGCACCAGGAGCAGGGACATGTAGTATCCCCAGGGTCGGAGTAGTTGCGGTCAACCGGGAAGGTGTCCACCGGGGTGATGCTCCGGTCGTCTATCTCGTTGCGGATCATCGAGGCCCCGAATATCATGGCCATCACCGGCAGCACGAACGACAGGACCAGTAGACTGAGTAGGTCGCTCCCCTGGTCCAGCGCGGCGGAGGAGTTGAGCGAGGCGGAGTAGCCCATGACCGCGCCGGTCTCAAGTACAGCCAGCGTGAGGACTATGGTCCACCGCCGGTTGGTCAGCAGTTTCCTGACCGAGTACACCATCATCGCCCTCAGTCCGACCGTGTTCAACCGTACGTCCACCGTCTCACCCCACCAGGTACTTGAATATCGATTCCAGGTCGTCGTCCAGGCTCTGCATCGTGTCCAGATTTCGCAGCCCGACTCCCTGACCAGATCGGTCACCGAATCGAAGAACGCCTCCGGGTCCGACACCCCTGACGATCAGCCCTTTCCTCCCTTCCTTCAGCTCCACCGAGACCGTGTACGGCCTGGATATCAGGACCTTGGCCAGATCTGTCATTCCCCGGCCTTCGATCACGATGTTGTGCGGGTGGCTGCTCATCAGGGCCCGTATCTCGTGGATGCCTCCGGAGGCCACCGCCCTGCCTTTGTTCGTCCGGGCCACGTTCGGGGTCAGCCTTCGATCTCGTGCAGCACGTGCGAAGAGACGATGATGTCGTGCCCATGGGTCCGGTTCAGGTCGGTGATCAGGTCCATCAGGTCCCGCCGGGCCACCGGATCGGTGCCCGTAAGGGGCTCGTCCAGCAATAGCAGCTTCGGGTAGTAGGTCGACAGCCATGTTGATGCGCTGCACCATGCCTTTGCTGTAGCTTCCCATCCGGCGGTCTGCGGCCGTTTTCATACCGAATATCCCCAGCACCTCGTCGGTCCGGGCATCCAGCTTGGCACCGCCGATTCCGTGCATGCCGCCGCTGAAGCGCAGATATTCCCGGCCGCTGAGGTCGAAAGGAAGGAAATCATAGTCCGGGCAGAAACCGATGTCCCGCAGCAGGTCCGGGTTCCTCCACGGTCTTTGACCGCACCGCAAGCTCTTCCATCTCGGAGCGCAGGGTGCCGGTTATCAGCTTGAAGAACGTGCTCTTCCCCGATCCGTTGGGGCCGACGATGCCAGTGATCCCCTTGCCGAGATCTCGACGCTGAAATTAGCAATGACAC
>CAWDCQ010000057.1:0-39590 GCA_963800775.1 uncultured Methanomassiliicoccales archaeon
GCTTGATGACGACCTTCTTGTTGTTCTTGAAGAACATGACCTGGTCATGGTTCTTGGTTGTCATCTCCCCGGTGAAGGCGTAATACTCCACCTCGATGCTCTCCATCCTGGACTTGTCGATGAAACCGTTGATGCCCCTCAATTGGAGCAAGGGACTGGAAAAATTCTCCACTCCGTTGGAGTATACCTTCACTGCCGCAATGTCCGCCCAGAACCCGTCATGCAGCATGTAGTATGAGAAGATAGTCGCAATGATGAATCCAATGGTGATGGCCACTGAGTACTCGATAGGTAAGTCGGCGATGAAGCTAGAACCACGAACAAAGCTACGGTTATGAGCGATCGATGATCAGATTGTTGCGGAGCACCTTTTTCTTCTGATCGATCTTGCCTTCGGTGGATTGACAGTAATTATCAGCTAGCCCTTTTCGTCCATGGCATTCCCTCAGTCGCTTAGAACGCGTCTGCGTATTTCAATTTCGACCCGGGACTGGCGCTCAGTATGTCACTCTACGGCCTTAGGTCATCGAATGAGGAATGGGTCGGCAGAAGGACTAGGACCTTCCACTGACTATATCTGATCATGGTGATTAAAGAATGGTAATGTACGAGCGATAGCTTGATAATTCCAATATTAATCCGCAGAATCTATGCCAGAAGGACTAACCGACCCGGCCGAGAAGGTATTCAAGGCAATGCTCCATGCAGGTCTGGTCTCTGAGGACAAGATGAAGGATGCCCAGGGGATCACCAACATGTCGAAGATTCCGAAAGCCCAATGCATGAACGCTCTGCAAGAGCTGGAAAAGAAGGGCTTCGTCAAACGAAAATCAAGGGACAAGTCCGCAGGGTATTTTCTCTGCAAGACGAACTGAACCGACTCACGATCTCCCGAGACTGTCACGGACCGGCAGGGCCGGTCCCGGCGGTCCCTACATTTTTAGTTTTTGTTGCGTCAAGATTGATCCATCATCGTCGTGCGGACGCCGGTCATTGATCTGAAGGCGGCGGAGTGTCTCAGTTCGCAGGATTGATCTACTTCGTGCCGATGATCGGTTAGAAAAATGATGTCCTAGAGACCTGTCTGCTCACCATTGCTTCGGAAAACCGGCCTAGCTGGGCCTGGTCGTGACCAGAGAGGGATCTGCCGGCCGGTTCTTCCGGGTCCAAAGGTCATGGTCCGGATCGATTATTTGCCATACCGAATGCTCGAGAAACCATTTATATGGGCCGTCAGAATCTACAGGACAATGCAAATCGAGGGGTTGATCTATGCGATCACGCTGCTGTTTTTTATCTTCGACCCATTCGCCAGTCTCCCCATCTTCATTTGTATGACCCGGGACCAGGACGAGAAACAAAAGACCTCGTCGGCGAACCGCGCTGTGCTGGTGGCGGCTCTGCTCTTCCTGATCTTTGCCATCGTCGGCACCAATCTGCTGGATGTCTTCGGAATCACGCTGGACGGCTTCCGGATCGCCGGCGGGATCGTGCTGCTCCTGATGGCCCTGGAGATCATATTCAGCCTGAGCCTGACCAAGAGCCAGGACACCGATGTGGCATGGGTCATCATTGCCACCCCGATCCTTACCGGACCAGGTGTCATCGCGACCGGTATCCTGCTGGTGGCGAAGTATGACCTTCCAACGACGTTGATCGCTGGCGTGGTCTCGCTGCTTATCACCTGGGCGCTTCTCAGGAATGCTGGATACATAGTGCGGCTGGTCGAACTCAGGCCATCAGATATCTTCCAAGGTCGTCGGTCTGCTGATCGCGGCCATGGCGTGGAGTTTGTCATGGGGGGCGCCATCGATTACGTCCATCACGGCCTCGGCGGTCGTCGTTCCTCTGTTGGAATCGGGAAGAGGAATCGACTGGTTCCACAACCCGCTAATATGGTATGATATGTCATGAAAGACGTCTATGAAACGTCATGATCGATCCACCGCATCATCAAGTTTGTATCGTGGGATTGCAGACCAAAAGAATATGAGTCCATGTTTCCCTGGTATAGGTGCGTGGAAATGAGATGTTCCGAACTGCGGTCTGGGAAGGGGAAGGGTCAGAACTGATCGAGAAGCCGTCCGAGCTACGGCCTTGCGACAATATCAGTTCGGCCATCTTCATCATGGCCACGGAGAGAAGCGTCCTCACCTGTCCTGTATGCGGCACGCCGCTGGTGGAAAAGAAGTACCTGTACGGGGGAGAGGTGGAGTCAAAGGTTCTGCAGTAGAGATGCTCCACATATCCTGCCTGCATCGGTTGAGACCGCAGATCGTAAGGCATCAGTAGGATTCGGCTGTCGTTCCCATCCGTGTCCAGACGAACCGGGATGATGGCGATTTGATCAGAATATTCCTTTGGCCTATGCTCCGTAAGGCAAGCTCGGCGTTTAGGCCGGCGGGCGTCGTTGCGGCAATCGGACCGGGCAACCGGAACTGCAACTGGCGTTGCCAGGTCTCGGTCGGCCATGAGATGCTGGCTATAAAGGCACAACCGGGGGCGCCTGATCGGGCGGGGTAAAGCTGAAGTCTTGATAACGTAATGCTGGTCGCTTTCCGGGAGCACGGACTCGGTCCAGTTGCTCCCCGGCCTGGCCCTAGGGTAGAGGTTCATGAATGCCTTGGCCGGAACAGGTGACGAGGCATTCACCGGAATGCCTGACGACCAGTCCTTTAAGACTGCCCCGGTCGAGTCCCTCATCGAGAAGGATTCTCCGCTCGGCGTCCAGACGATGGTACATGCGATGTCCTTGTCGTTGGGCATTGCCGGGGAGAACCTGACCGCGTCCTTCTTGCCTGTCTCAGAGCTTGGCTGGACCGTGAATCCCCAGGTAGGATTATTGCCATCCCCCCACTGGCCCTGTTCTATGTCCAGCTCATGCCGTTTCTGCCATGCGTAGACGAACAAACCCAGCACCGCGTTCTTGTCGATCTGATGGATCCCTTCCAGTATCCACTGGTAGGTGCCGTACCCGGTCGGTCTGCTGTCGTATATCATGGGCGCGAACCAAGTCCCATCCCTCATTTCTAAATTGAGATGGAGATGGCCTTTCTCGTCCACCGGTATGTCAGGGTTCCAGCGATACCCTGGACTATGCCCGTAACTGTCATCGGCTATGTTCCAAGTCCTGCCGCTCCATTTCAAGGATGTCATTTTGTCATCCATTCCGGTTCGTTCGGCTTGCCGCTCATACTGATCTCATCTCCATCCTCGAGCTCCATCCAATGGACACTATGACGTCCTTGCCGCTCAATGGGAATACTATCTTCTCGACTTTAGAACAGTAGTTGCGCATTGGCGACTCTTAATTGTTAGGGGGGGTCGCTAATGAAGGCGAGCACCCGCCTTCAAGGGCCCAGTGATTGATTTATTTAGGCTAATGATATCCTATTTGTACAATTAGTGATTTTCGGAGCAACCATCTGGATGCCGAATTTGTATCATAAAACATGGTGCAATTTCAGTGCAAAATCAGACCCCCCTCTCAAATACACTGCCGGATTTCCTTCGTCTGATGACTAAACAAATGGCAGAGGCCCGTGAAGAGACCAAGATGGATGGTGGAATTCTGGAAAGATGGGTCCTCTTCGTGGTGATGGGAATAATATTCGCAATCGACGTACATTCTTTCTTTTCGAGAAGGTCTAAGTTGTAGTATTTGATCAGACCCGCTCCCCCAGAGTATGGCGGATCGGACCTGGACGTACCGACACTTCTAGGTTGTCGAGCTTGAGAGGATCGGTCTGAACTGCATCATCTCCCAACCTCGGCAAGATCCTGTCCGGGGATTGGAGGGAGGATCTCAGGTGATCGTCCTGGTCTAGAGGATGTCTCCACATCGGTTACTGCAAGGTCTCGCCTTCCCCCAGGCAAGCCAGCTCCAGCGGTCAAGGAGCTGTAGTTCTAACTGTCTTCAGTTCGTCTATCCGAACGAGATGTCGATAGCATTTTAACCGCCTGCCTCCAACATGATTACGAGGTCAAGCTTATGCCAGAAAAGAAAGAATGTCGCCGCTGCGGCGATCAGTTGGAATTTCCGGTCAACGAGACCGCCACTCTCAGCGTGGGGGGCAAGGATGTAGGAATTACCTGTCTGGATGATGTGATGAACGAGGTTCTGTCCCTGAACCTCGATGATGACACGGCGATAAAGAAGGAGTTGCTTGACCGCATCAAGGCCAGGGACTTTGTTCCCCCGAAGTCCGAGGCGGAATATTCAGAGGCGTTGCTTAGCGAGTACAAGAAGCGCACCTGAACCCGAACACCAGACTTAGATGGGTCGGGGGACGATGGGAATCGTGTTCCCACCGAACTCCGCCCTTCTTAACCTATTCTTTTATTGTCCAGCCCGATAGATTTCATAATACTACTTTTTTAAGGCATCCAGGGCAGAGATCGACCGTCGGAAAAGGGCTGACGCCACGTCGTACAGCTCCTCTTGACAGCCCTTTCTCCTCTATTGTTCATCGATCTTGAACTGCGACACCGATCTTTGCATGTTCGTCGCCATCTCTGACAACGACTGGGCCCTGGCGGTAAGGTCCTCCATACTGGCCGTCAGCTCTTCCGTGGACGCTGCCGATTCCTCGCTGGCAGAGGCGGTCTCCTCGGAAATGCTAGCGATGCCATCCACCGCTTTCGCAGCGATCATGGTGTCTCCTTTCTGGCTCTCCATCCGCTCCGAAAGCTCATCCATCGACCCCACGAACTGGTTGGTGATCTCCAAGATCTCCTTGAACGCCTTGCCCGTCAATCCCACGTGGCTCATGCCTTCGGAGGTCTCGGAGGTGCCCCGCTTCATGGCCTCCACCGCCTTGGCGGTGTCGTTCTGGACCTCGCGGATCATCTTGGCGATGCGCTCCGCCGCCTCCCTCGAGTCCTCGGCCAGGTTCTTGACCTCTTCCGCGACCACGGCGAATCCCCGGCCATGGTCCCCCGCCCTCGCAGCCTCGATGGCGGCGTTCAGAGCCAACAGGTTCGTCTGGTCGGATATGTTGGTGATGACTGAAACGATCTCACCGATCTCCTCGGACCTCTTGCCCAGGCGTTCAATCGCCTCTGCGCTCTCGGAAACCACCTTCTGGATTATCTCCATCTTTTTGACCGTCCCGTCAACGGTGGACATGCCGGCAGATGCCTTCTGCGTGGCCCCCTCGGCCAGTTCCGATGCTCTCTCTGTCTGCCTATGAGCATCGTCCACGGACTGGGCTATCAGTTTCATGGAACGGGCCGATTCGTCGACCTGCAAGGACTGGGACTGCGCACCTCTGCTTATCTGCTGGATAGCCGAAGACACCTGTTCCGTCGAAGCGTTCATCTCCTCCGTAGCTGATGCTAGCTCCTGGGAGGTGGCGGAAACTACTTCGACCGCCTGTCTCACATCTCCAACCAGTTCCATCAGGTTCTGCCCCACCATGTCGAGAGCAATGGCCAGCTTCTGGAAGTCGCCTTTCGATCTCAGTTCCGTCCTGGCGGTCAGGTCACCGCTGCCATATGCCTCGGCCAACCGGATCGATTCTAACAGCGGCGCCCTCATGTTCTCCAGGATTGCATTGAGCCCTTCGATCTGCTTGCCATTGTATCCGATGTACTTGCCCGGGTCGGCCCTTACGCTCAGGTCCCCTTCATGCACGGCGTTGATGAGCATATCGATGTCCCTGGAACGCATCGACACGTTCACTGCAACGGTGTTCACCGCCTTCCTCATCTTTTCATAGTCGCCTTTCCAGGTCTCTTCTATCCGCTTCGGGGTCTCTCCCTTGGCCAGCGAATCGAAGGAATCGATAGCGAAGCTCATCTGATGGACCATGGTGTCTAGCATCCGATTGATGCCGCCTACCTGAACACCGTTGTACCCAGTATACTTGGAGATGTCCGCCCGGACAGAAAGTCTTCCTTCGTCGGCGGCAGCGATAAGCATCTCTATGTCCCTTGATCGGTCGGTGATCGTGCTCCGGACGGTGTTGATGCTATCTTTTAACCGTTTCAGGTCTGCCTCCCAATCGATGTCGACCTGGTCCGGTGTGGCGCCATCGGCCAGCTTCTTGAACCCATCGTTCGCCAGCTGAAGTGGCCGCATCACGGATTCCATGGTCAGGTTGAAGCTCTTGGCCACCTGCTTGCAGGCCCCTTCGTACTTGCTCAGGTCGCAACGGACGGACAAATCGCCCCTTCTGGCAGCGTCGCCGATGGCCAATGCGTCCTTGACGATGTCCATCTCCACTTTCATGTCTGTGAAATGTTCCAGGACACCTTCGTTGATCCCCCGGGCAGAGGTCAGGGGAACCGATATGATCTTATAGGTATGGTCCCTCCCGGCCAGGCTGAAGGAGATCTCCTCGGTGACGGTGGCTCCTTCTCTCAGTGACCTTTCCGCCATGCAATCGGTCTTGTTGCACAGGGGCCCCATTATCTCCCGGCACTTCCTGCCCAGGACCTGTTCTATGTCCTTTCCCGCCATCTTCAGGGCGGCCGGGTTCATGTACGAGATGGTAAAGGACGGGTCCAGGTGAATTATCGGAACCGGCAGGTTCCGGAGGATGTCGTCGGCGATCTCGTTACCGTCGGCAAAGCCATTGCTGGTGACCACTCCCGCGCTCGACTCCATCAGATGCCAACTCCTTCGGGTCCGAGATCGTTCTGAATACTGATGGCGGCACTATCTTTCGCTGATCTATGGTTCATCGAATATCTCCAACCTGTCCTTCTTGGACAATTCCCCGGGTCTTATTCCCTCTGTTTCTGACCCTAGCTCGACTCCTGCGAACTCGAGAGGTTGTGGTTTTGAGGATATATAATGCCGAAAGATTCCCGTATCATCATTGATATCGGATTCTAACGATAGTTATCGATTCCATGCAGCTAATTCGATTTAACGCCCGTTTCTTTTCGAACAATCGTTTACGTTTGACAATACTTGACAATATTGAACGGTATGAGAATTGTCATCCGCGGGCCAGCGCCGCTCTCAGAAAAGATTAATGCCCTCGCCACCCATGCAAACCCCGATGTCCCGTGTCAATGACGATCTCGAGCTGAAGGTGGATGACGCGCATCTCAAGGCGCTCGAACTGGCAGCCCATGTGATCGAGTATGTGAATGCCTACAAGGCGCTGTCCGTCCAGTCCGAGTACGCGGGCAGGAAGAGGCTACGGTACGCCAATCTCCTGGTGGCGGTCAACGAGCTCGGGATGCTCATGAGGCTTCTGAAGGACTGCGAGAGGGCGGTGACGGCAAGGGATCCGACGGTCAAGGTCATCGGTTACTATTCCAGCACGGGAATGACCAGCTCCGAAGCGGTCGATGAGATCCTGCGCGAGGAGGGAAAAACGGAGCTATTGTTCCAGTCCATCAAGAAGATGCTGGGAAGAGAGCCCACGGACATCGATTTCTCAAGGTTCAAGGACGTTCTGTCCCGGAGCGGGAAGGACATACCCGGACTGGCCCGGGAAATGCTGTTCTTCGATATCGAGGATCCTGACGTCGAGGACCGTATCCCGGACGATGAGCTGATGGACATGCTGCTTCTGGCGGTGGAGATGAACGCCCGCGGTGCGGCGGACTTCCTCAGCGAATGGGCCAGGGCGAAGGAGCTCGGCCCGGCCTTCCAACTGAAGATGGTGGCCCAGACGCCGGCGACCTCAGGGACCAAGGACCGCCGCTATTACGTCAAGGTGCCGATCCTGACCAAGGGAGAGCAAGCGGAAAAGGAAGTGTAGTGGTTCAACATGGATTTTGATCGCTTCGAGATCGACCTCAATGCCAAATGCGTGTGCGGCTGCATGGAAGGGAACCGCATCCATAAGATCTACCGCTTTCCGAACAACTATGGGGCATCGGTCGTGTCCGGTCCCAAGCAGAGAACGGGAAGTGCGGGCAATTTCAGGATGTACGTCCTGCGGTTCGAATCTTCCCCGCCCGACCACTGCTGGGAGATCGCCAAGGACACCCCCATCACGGACGATGTGGTGGAGTGCGACGACTGGGAACGGGTGGAGTTCTCGCTCTGAGAAGGTGCTCGAACTGCCGCCATCGCCGGTGAGCGAAAGTTGCCAATGTCATTGATCCCGGTGCCATGAACGGCCGGGATCGAGGCCGCCCATCGGTGCCGCGAAGGAACCGATCCACCACGACCTGCGATGAGCCTCGGCACGCGAGCGGCGCATAATTCTAGGGCGATTGTTATTAAAATAACACACGGTTACAGATGGAATCCGGACGCTCTTCAGGGTGAAAGGATGAAGGGGGATGTCCATGCTGAAAAAGCGGCTCTCATTCGGTATCACCGACCAGCAAGAAGAGGGATTTAGAAGCCCCAATCTTCCCTTGGATGTCAGGCAGGCCAAGATAGGGATACTGCTTTTCCTTATCCCGACGGTCGCTTTCTTTTACAACGATTATCAGTTCTTCGGGCTTTCGGACGAGTTCTATGGGCTCATCGCGTTGAGGGCGGGTTTCATGGCCTTCAGCATTGTCACGGTGATCGTTCTGAGCAGCACGAAGGACCATCAGTCCTACGACCGCCTCATCGTGGTATGGGAGGCCGTTGCGGTGGTCATAGTCACCATCGTCGATGCTACCCGGCCCGGAGGTTTCATCGCCCACGTCATATTCATCACCATATTCGTCTTCATCATTTACCTGGTCATCCCCACCAGGCTGGTCAATCAGATATTCTTCGCCGCGATGCAGACCATCGGGGAGGTGCTGATAATCGTCCTCGCTGTCAGCACGACCATGCAGTCCCTGTACACGGTCTACTTCAGCCTCGTCCTGGCCAATATCATCGCGCTCTCCAGCTCCTGGCAATTCCACGCTCACCGGCGTCAGGCTTACATTGCCGAGGAATCGCTCCGGGAGAGCCGGAACCGATTCCAGACCTTATTCTCGTCCAGCAACGAGGGGATAGCCCTGCACGAGCTAGTGAGCGGGAATGACGGCAACGCCAGCGACTACCGCATAATCGATGTCAACCCGGCGTTCGAGCTGACGACCTCGATACCTCGCGACAGGGCGATCGGTGCTCTTGCCTCAGAGCTCTACGGTACCGGGGACCCTCCCTACCTGGACATCTACGAAAAGGTAGCCAATTCAGGGGAGCCGGCTTCCTTCTACACATTTTTCCCGCCGATGGACAAGCACTTCCGGATATCGGTGTTCTCTCCCGGCAAAGGGCAGTTCGCCACGGTGTTCGTCGACATAACCGCGCTCAAGCACCTGGAGACACAGCTGGAGCAAAGGGCCGATGAGCTTGGCCGCTCCAATGCCGACCTGCAGCAATTCGCGTACGTCTCTTCGCACGACCTTCAGGAACCCCTCCGCATGGTGGTCGGCTATCTGTCGCTGCTGCAGAAGCGGTACGGCGACCAGCTGGACCAGCAGGCCCATAATTACATCGACAACGCCATGATGGGAGGCACGCGGATGCGGCAGCTGATAGATGAACTGCTGGAATACTCCCGTCTCGACACGGGCGTGAAGGAGTTCGTGCCGGTGAACATGAATGATGTCATGGAAACGACCATAAAGATGCTGCACCACCCGATACAAGAGAACAAGGCGGACATCTTCGTCGGGCCTCTGCCAACGATCATGGCGGACGGGTCGCAGATGATGCAGGTGATGCAGAACCTGGTGGCGAACGCGATCAAGTTCCACGGACCGGAGAGGCCGATGGTCCATATAACCGCGGAGCGGGGGCAAAACGACTGGACCTTCTCGATCAAGGACAACGGCATAGGTCTGAACGTGGTGTACTCAGACAGGATCTTCCAGATGTTCCAAAGATTGCACATCCGGGAAGATTACCCCGGGAACGGGGTCGGCCTGGCCATCGCCAAGAAGATCATCGAAAGGCACGGCGGCAGGATATGGGTCGAGTCGGAGGAAGGCAAAGGCGCGAACTTCCTGTTCACCGTTCCCATGGAACGTCAAAGCAGATAAGGTAATCGGCCCGGACCATTCGGATCGGTCCGTTCTGAACGGATCCTTCTTCGATGGCCGGACCATTCCCAAATATCCCAATAGTTAAATGGCATGCTCGTGATGTAAGCCGCAAGATCACCAAACCTCATACCCATCCTTGAGGGTTTCTACCTTGGCGAATTTACCTAAAATCGATAAGATCCTGCCAGAGCAGAGTGAACCATACATTCTGGCGATCTGTACAATTCTCATCGCCATGATTTTTGTCCTGGACATCTCCCTGCGAATAGGTTTTGTCGTCAGCGTTCTGTACGTGGTGCCTGTCCTGGTCTGCATCTGGTCCCAGAAAGAGAAGGACCATCTTCATCGTGGCAGTGGTGGCGTCTGCGCTTACGCTCATCGCCGTCCCGATAAAACCGCCGGGTGACATCCTGATCCCGCTCTTCAACCGGCCTGTTTCCCTTATCTCCATCTGGGCGGTCGCTGGGCTGGTGGATTGGTTCAACCATGTGCGCAAGATAGCGGACGACGAAAGAAACACCACCATCGAGTTCCTACGCCTGGTCAACGAGAGCCGGCAGACCGAGGACCTGGTCCATTCGGCGACCTCTTTCTTCCAGACCAATTCTGGATGCGAAGCGGTCGGCATAAGGTTGAGAAAAGAGTACGACTTCCCTTACTATGAGACCAAGGGATTTCCCCAGCAGTTCGTCCGTTTGGAGACCCACCTCTGCGATTATGACGGTAATGGCAAGGCCTGTCTGGATGACCAGGGCTGCCCCATCCTGGCATGCATGTGCGGCAACGTGATCCAGGGCCGTACCGATCCCACCAAGCCATTCTTCACCGCCAAAGGGAGCTTTTGGACCAACCACACCACGGAATTGCTGGCCACCACAAAGGAGTCCGACAGGCAGGCCAGGACCCGGAACCGGTGCAACGGCGAGGGTTACGAGTCAGTGGCCCTCATCCCGCTAAGGGTGGGTGGAGACACCTTGGGCCTTCTCCAGCTGAACGACCGCCGGGTCGGGATGTACTCGATCGAGATGATCGAAGAGTGGGAACGGTTGGCAGGCTATTTGGCGGTCGCCTTGTCGAAGTTCCAGGCCGAAGAGGACCTGAAAATCAGCGAGGCCCGGTACCGCAGCCTTTTCGAGAACATCCAGGAGGTCGTTGCCCTGCGCCGGCTGGTGTACGATGACAAGGGTGAGCTGGTGGATACGGAGCTGGTCGACGCAAACCCTGCCACGCTCAAGGCCTACGGTGCCCTTTCTATAGACGAGGTAAGGGGCAAGAAGTACTCAGAGCTGTTCTCACCCGAGGACATGGCCTCCGGGCTGGGGAACATCAAGAGGCTGCTCGCGTCCAAGGAACCGGTCACTGAGGAGACCCACTTCGGCAGCAATGACAAGGACTACCTGACCACCTCGGTGCTCCTTGATGGCGGCATCGTCCTAACGGCGGGCGTGGACATAACCGACATAAAACGGGCACAAAGAAGCGCAGACGAATACTCCAATAAGCTTGAGATATCCAACAAAGAGCTGCAGCAATTCGCCTACGTGGCCAGTCATGACCTGCAGGAACCGCTGCGCATGGTCACGGCCTACCTGAGCCTGCTCGAGAAGAGGTACGCGGACAAGCTGGACGGCAAGGCCAAACAGTACATGGACCTGGCGATAGACGGCGGGCTAAGGGCGAAGCAACTAATCCACGATCTCCTTGAGTTCTCCAGGATCGACTCCCAGGCCAAGGAGTTCCAGGAAGTGAGCATGGAAGAGGTGCTGGGCAAGACCATGGACAATCTGGCGGTGATAATCAGGGAAAAGAAGGCGGTCATTTCCCATGAACCACTCCCGACCATCAAGGGAGATGATCTGCAGATGATCCAGGTGATGCAGAACCTGATCGCCAATGCTATCAAGTTCCGGGGCCAGGACCTGCCGAGGATCCACATCTCGTGCGATGACGAGGGAGATCAATGGCGTTTCGCCGTCCGGGACAACGGGATCGGGATCGATGAACAGTACCAGGACAAGATCTTCGTCCTGTTCCAGCGCCTCCACACCAAGGAGGAGTACGAGGGGACCGGCATCGGTCTGGCGATATGCAAGAAGATCCTGGAACGCCACGGGGGCAGGATTTGGTTCGATTCCCGACCCGGTAGCGGGACAACCTTTTATTTCACAATGCCTAAGAGGTGAGGAAATGGTCAGGGAACAGATAGAAATAATGATCATTGAAGATAACGTAGGGGACGCCGTGCTGATCTCCGAACTACTGGATGAGATGGGCATTTCCATCCATACCACCATAGCTAAGGACGGACGTACGGCCATGGACATGCTCAGAAAGGGAGATGTCGGCCCCAGTGCCGCTAAGCCAGACTTCGTGATACTGGACCTCAACCTGCCGAAGGCGCACGGATTTGATATCCTGGCATATATGAAGGCGACGCCGAGCCTATGCTCCATCCCGGTCGTGGTCATGACTGGTTCGCTGAACGGCGAGGACGAGAAAAGGGCCCGCAGCATGGGAGTGACCGATTATTGCAACAAACCGGCCACCGCTGATGAGATGGTCCTTACCACCGGATGTTTGAAACGGCACCTGCTGCCTATCCGCGCATCGATCGGGAAGGCTGGAACGGCGGGCCATCGGCAGGTGTGGACCCCCGCCTCTTCCATTCCGACCCAGGAAATGAGCTGAGACATCAGTGTGGGAATGACAGATTCCTTAACGACCGGTTCGAATCCGACCTCTGGAACATTTTGAGATAAGGTTTCCGTGGACGGGCAAGTGATCAACGACCTTCCTATCCTCGATCTGCCATCTCCGAATGCTTTGCGAGTGCGACCGAGGAAATGAGACCGGTTGACTATTAACGTGTCATACCCGAGGGCAACCGTAAAGACTATCGACGAGTCTCGCTTTCCATGGATGCTAGGATTTGTGGCCGATCCATCTTTCAATGAAGGTAATCCCTAATGCCGAACAAAGACTTTGTCGGTAATCTCCATATTAGGGAATATCCATGTTTATATTCATGAAACAGCCTGCCAGGCCACACTTAGGGTGAATTATCCAAGTAATTACTGTATAAGGGGTGTAGAAGATGAAAACTGGAGTTCTAATTGTCGGACACGGAAGCAAGCTGCAATACAACAAGGACCTCGTCGTCGAGATGGCGAGGATACTGGACAAGAAGCAGGAGTTCGGTCCGGTGACCGCCGGGTTCATGCAGATCAACACGCCGGACATCATGGACGGCCTCAAGGTCCTGGCAGCCAAGGGTGTTGACACCGTTTACGTGCAGCCATGTTTCCTGGCCAGCGGGATACACTTGACCGAGGACATCCCCGGGGTCCTGGGGCTCGGGAAAGGCGAGACCGGGGGAAAGCTGATGGTGGACGGCAAGGAGATCACCCTCAAATACTGCGGACCGATCGGGGCCGACCACAGGATCGCCGACATACTCGCCTACAGGATAAGGGAGCGGGCCAAGAAGGGCTAAGAATGAAGGTCCTAGATATCTGGACCTCACCCACGGGGGCGAGGTCCTGGCCGAATCATACCTGGACAAAGGGGACAAGGTAACCGCCGTTGATGTCTATCGGAACTGTCCTCCCGCAGGTAAAGGAAAGGTTGACCTCTGCCGGGATAAGGGTCACGGAAACGACGCCATCGGAAGAGTTCGATGTCGCGGTCTCCCCGATCCACTGTCCAGACCGCTTTCTGCAAGGGGCGACGGTCGGCCGGAGGATGACCCATCATCAGGCGGTCGGAGAGCTGGCCCGATTTCGATTATCCGGTCATCGAGGTGACCGGTGCGGTGGCCGAAGACATCATCCTGCCACATTCTGGCCCACATATTACGTTCGAAGGGAAAGAAGGTCCTGCTTCTCACATCCAGCGGCCTGGTATCGATGGGCAAGGAAGTGGAGGTCCTGGAGGAAAAGGTCTCGATAGCACCGGCCTCCATCCTGAGGCTGTCCAGAATGAAAGGCGATTGGGATTACGGCGTCTTCGAGTGCAGCCTGGGAGGGACCGGCCTGGCGGACATCGGCATGGTGACCAATGCTCGTGAGGAGTATGCCATAGCGGCGGGGACTAGGTCATCGACCGACGGCAAGGTGCAGATGGTCCGTTCGGCCAAGCAGAATCTGGTGATCGCCTCCGAGGACGAAGGGATACTCGAGGGAGACGTTCCCTCCGGGGGTGGACCTGACGACCTTCGGCCAGGGCGGGGACGTCCAGGTGACGGTCCTGAGAGGCCTGGAGCCTGGGAAGGAGGCGCCGGCGGTGCTGCGGATCAGGGACCGCAACATTCCCTTGATGCTCTCCGGGAGGTATCTTGCTCCGGCTATTCGACCGGGCTCAACGCGGCGGCAGCGCTGGCGTTCGCGGCCGGGGTGAACCCGATCGACATAGCCAGGTCGCTTTCCAGTTTCCGGGGCGTGCCTGGCAGGGGCGAAGTGGAGATAAGGAAGGTAATGCGGTCATTCGGGAAAGGAACCCCGGTGTTACTGCCAGATCGATCGACTGGAACATTCGGATACTGGAAGAGAACTACCGCGTCGATGATCTTGCTCTAATGGTGGATCCGGTGAACGCCAAGGTCTGCGAGAAGCTGGACCTGAACGACATAGCCAGGACGATAACGCAAAGGGCCTGCGTCAAGGCGGCCTACCTGATCGACCGGGGCAGCGGAAAGGCGATACCGGAGCCGTTCGTCCGCATATCGTCGGTCGAGGATATCTCCGCATCCCATGCGGTGCTTCTGATGTGCACCAAGGAGGGCTACCTTTGAGCCGGGTGCTCCATCCCCGGCCCAACCCGATCGTGGCGGCCATGTACACCCTGCGCGACATGGAGGCCGACGTGATCGTCCTTCACGGGCCTGCCGGCTGCGGGTTCATGGCCTCCAGGAGACTGGAGGAAGCGGGCGTCCGGGTGATGACGACCGGAATGGAGGAGAACGACCTGATCTTCGGAGCGGAGGAGAACCTGATCCAGGTGCTCCGAACCATAGACCGGGATTTCTCACCCAAGCTCATCGGTCTGATCGGCTCCTGTGCCAGCATGATCATCGGGGAGAACCTGGACGGCGCGGTAAGAAAGGCAGGCGATCAAGGCCAAGGTCTTGGCGGTCGACGTCCATGGATGCTCGGGCGCCAACACCTCCGGGGCCATCAGAGCGCTCCAGGTGGCGGCCAAGGCCGGGGTCATCCCGGCCAAGGAATGCGAGCGGCAGGTCACCATGCTGAACCTGGCCACCGCCATCGAGAGGGAACGCGGCATCACCAGCAGGACCTACCTCGAACCGTCCTCGGGCCCGACCAAGCTGTCCGTGGCGTTGAAGATCACCTCGGCGCTTCGGCAAGGCGGGACGATGGCAGTGGCCCTCAACGCCAAGAAGGAGACGGCGTACGGTTTTGCCGACATCATGCGTGCAGTGGAGATGGCACGGTCGCGGCTGGGAGGGCACGTGTTGTTCATCGCGAACCTGGACCGGAACGTCGGGCTCCCCAGGATACGCCGGTACACCGACGACATCCTGCGCGATCTGGAGGCGGCTGGCGTCAAGGTGGACCACATCACCGGAGGACTGGATGAGTATCCAGTGACGGGCGAGAAGGTGGCGGACCTGCTGGACCGGTACCCTGCGGACGTTAGGGTGATCGCCGGGCTGCCCCATGCGGTCCCCCGGCTGAGGAAGGATGACGTGCTGGTCACCGACCAGCCGAGGGAACTGAGGAACTATCTGGACCAGGGTTTCTCGAACTCGGTGGGGGAGGTATCCACCCATGCGGACGTGATGAGCACCCATGCCATCATCTGCTCCGAGCTGGGCAACACCATCCGAGAGGTCGTGGAGAAGGATTACCGATGAGACAGATCGCCATCTACGGCAAGGGAGGCATAGGAAGTCCACCATCTCGGCCAACCTGGCCGCAAGCTTCGCAGAGGCCGGGCTGAACACCTGGTACATCGGGTGCGACCCAAAGGCGGACGGCTCGATGACGCTGTTGAACGGAAAGAAGATAGCGACCTTCCTGGAGCGCATGAAAGAGGGCAAGGCAGACGGGGAATATTCCGTGGCCTGCGGTTACAAGGACGTCCAATGCGTCGAGATAGGCGGCCCTCTGGCGGGGGTCGGCTGTGCCGGGAGGGGGATAATCGTGGCGGTCCACGCCCTGTACAAGGAGTTCTTCGACGACCGCATCGACGTGATCATCTATGACGTACCTGGCGATGTCGTGTGCGGAGGTTTCGCCGCTCCATTGAGGGAGGGGTTCGCCAACGAGGTCTTCATCGTCACCTCGGGGGAATACCTGTCGCTCTACGCCGCCAACAACATCTGCCGCGGACTGGCGAACCTGGGCGTGGACCTGGGAGGGATCATCTGCAACTCCCGGGAGGTCGAGGACGAGGAATCGGCGGTGGAGGAGTTCGCGGGACTCGTCGGCAGCCGGCTTATCGGATTCATCCCGCGCGACCGGGTGGTGCGCGACTGCGAGAACGACGGCATGACCGTGATCGAGGGAGCACCGGACAGCCAGCAGGCCGCAAGATACCGGGAACTGGGGAAAAGGATACTGGACAACAAGGAGAAATCCGTTCCGGCGCCCATCGCGCCGGAGGAAGTCCGGGAACTGCTCCGGAAGAGAACGGGTACGAAATGAGGAAATTGGTCATCGCCGGAGCGGGGAGCGGGGTGGGCAAGACCACGATCGCCACCGGCATCATATCCAGACTTTCCAAGAAGTACAAGGTCCAGGCGTTCAAGGTGGGGCCGGACTTCATCGACCCGATGTTCCACACCATGGCCTCTGGAAGGCCGTCCAGGAACCTGGACTCATTCTTCATGGACAAGGACACCATCGGCAACCTCTTCGGCTGGTCGACCCAGGACGCGGACATCGCGGTGATCGAGGGGGTCAGGGGCCTGTACGACGGGCTCACCTCCACCGGCGACACCGGTTCCACCGCGGAGATCGCCAAGCTGTTCGACGCCTCGGTTATCCTGGTGGTGAACGCACGCAGTCTGGCTAAGAGCGCCGCCGCCGTCGTTCTGGGGTTCAAGATGCTCGACCCGGAGGTGAGGATCGAGGGCGTGATCCTCAACCAGGTGAGCGGGCAGCGGCATCGGCAGAAAGCGGTAGAGGCGGTAGAGACCCTGACCGGGACCAAGGTCGTCGGAACCATAGAGCGGGATACGAACAAATTGGCCGAGCGCCATCTCGGTCTGGTCACCCCGGGGGACACCGACCCCGGGAAGGCCATCGCCCAGGTGGAGGGCATGGTCAGGGACATCGACCTGGAACCGCTGCTGGAGATATCCGAGATGGGCAGAGAGATCGCTTATCCTACTGCTTCCCCCTTCCCCCACCGCGAAGGCAGCGGGATCCGGATCGGGGTGCCTAAGGATGAGGCGTTCTCCTTCTACTATCCAGAGAACATCGAATCGCTCCAGGCGGCCGGGGCCGAGATCGTTGTCTTCAACCCCATGAACGGGGATGCCTTGCCGGAGGCGGACGGGTATTACCTGGGCGGAGGATATCCGGAGATGCACATCCAGACCCTGGCCGCGAACACGGACTTCCTCCAGGGATTGAAGGCCGCCTCGCTGGAAGGGAAGACGATATACGGGGAGTGCGGGGGCATGATGGCCCTCTGCCGTTCGATCTCCAACGGACCGGAGGAAGGCAGGATGGCCGACGTGTTCGAGCATTCGGCGGTCCTGACCGGCCACAGACAGGGACTGTCCTACGTCATCTGCCAAGGCACCCAGGACAATTTCCTTTTCCCTGGCCAGACCATCAAGGGCCACGAGTTCCATTACTCGAAGCTGATCCCCAGGCCGAGCGGACCGTTCGCTTTCGACGTCAAAAGGGGCACCGGGATCGACGGGACCCACGACGGGCTCATGGTCCGCAAGACCATCGGGACTTACATGCACCAGCATGCCCTAGCCAACCGGGAATGGGGGACCAGGATCGTGGAGAGCTGCGGGTCACGGTCCTGAGGGGCGGGTCCTGAGCCGCATGTCGATTCTAGCCAAAACGTCATCACTCCCAAAACCTAGATTTACCCGCCCTGGTATCTCCCGTCCATGTGGCAGGCGCTCGAGCCCGGGCAATGGATGGAGAGAAGGAAGTCAGGTCTCCAGGACGTACGTCCGGCCGTGGCCGGGATCATTGCGGAAGTGAGCAACAATGGCGACAGGGCCTTGATATCGCTAACCGAACAGTTCGACAAGGTCAGGCTCCAATCGGTGGTGGTCCGCCGTGACGAGATCGAGGCGGCCTACGCCAAGGTCGACCCCAAGCTGGTGGAACTGGTCCGTAACGCTGCCGCCAACATCCGCCGCTTCCATGAGCTCCAGAAACCCAACGACCTGTGGCTGAAGGAGGTCGAACCGGGCATCGTCCTCGGCGTCAAGACAACTCCGCTGGACCGCATCGGCGCCTACGTGCCCGGAGGGCGGGCATCCTACCCGAGCACCGCACTGATGTGCGCGATCCCGGCCAAGGTGGCGGGCGTCAGGGCGGTCATCGCCTGCACCCCGGCACCGGTGAACCCCCTGACCCTGGTGGCGATGGAGATTGCCGGGGTCGACGAGATCTACCAGGTCGGCGGCGCCCAGGCCATTGCCGCCATGGCCCTGGGGACGGAGAGCATCGCGCCGGTGCAGAAGATCGTCGGGCCGGGGAACGTGTACGTGACCGCGGCCAAGATGCTTCTGCGGGACCGGGCGGAGATGGACTTCCCGGCCGGACCGAGCGAGGTGGCAATCATCGCCGACGATTCGGCCGACCCGAGGTTCGTGGCCGCCGATGTGCTGGCCCAGGCCGAGCACGACCCCAACGCGGCCTGCATACTGGTAACCACATCGGAACGTCTGGCACTGGCGGTGGGAAAGGAGATCGAGAAGGCCCTGCCGAACGCCGAGAGGAAGGTCATCATAGACCGGTCGATGTGCAATGCCGGATACGTGGTGGCGGGGACCATGGAAAAGGCCATAACGATTATCAACGACATAGCCCCGGAGCACCTTTCCATCCAGGTCCAGGACCAGATGGGTGTGCTGTCGGCGGTGCGCAACGCGGGCTCCATCTTCGTCGGTCCGTACACCGCGGTGGCCTGCGGCGACTACGCTTCCGGCACGAACCATGTATTGCCCACCGCCGGATATGCCAAGCTGTACTCCGGCCTGAACGTGGGAATGTTCTGCAAGACCTCCACCGTACAGATCATCGACCGTAATGGACTAGAGAGACTAGGAGACACGGTGGAAGGACTGGCCAAGGCCGAGGGCCTGCACGAGCACGCCCGGTCGGTGCGCATCAGAAGGGAGTGAGGCCGTCCATCCGCGGACCGACACCGGACAACGGACGGTGTATCGTAAAATCATCCTTTGATGTACTATGGGAATCAAATCTTGAAATTTGGTCACCGATTGTTTAATACAGGTTCCCGAATCACAGGTCCGTGTCTCAGAAGAACGGGCAGCCGCTGGGCATGCCGGCATTGATCGAGTACTCGAGCCTGGAGGAGAACGTGGCATTGTGTACCCGCCTGGGCTTCGACTTCATCGAGCTGAACATGAACATGCCCTACAGCTTTCCGGAGAATCTGCCGCCCGAGAAGGTGAAGGAGGCGGCCGAGGCGCACGGCATCGAGTTCACCATGCACGCGCATGACGAGGTGGACCTGGCGTCATTCCATGACCCGGTCCGCAAAGGCCACGTGCAACGGTGCGCCGAGGCGCTGGAGTGGTGTGCCGAGGCCGGTGCCAAGCTGCTCAATGTCCACATCAACCGGGGCGTCTATTTCACCCTCCCGGACCACCAGGTCTGGATATACGACCAGTACCGGGACCGTTTCAAGGAGACGCTGGTGGATTCAATGTCTTACCTGATCGATCTGGGCCGGTCCCAGGGCGTGACGGTATGCACGGAGAACTCCAGCAATTTCCAGCTGCCCTTCGTCTCGGACGCTTTGGACGAGCTCTCCAAACTGAAGGGCTTCACCATCACCTGGGACACCGGTCATGATGCCAAGGTGGGATATGCCGAGCGCCCGGTGCTCATGAAGCACCAGGACCGCATATCCCATATGCACCTGCACGACTACGACGGGAAGACCGACCATCAGCCCCTCATGACCGGAGAGATCGATGTCCCGGCCATGCTATAAGTTCGCCCGGGAAAGGAAGGCCCGGGTACTGGTGGAGACGAAAACCGCCCTATCGCTGGAGCAGTCGAAGGGAGGCTGAGACAGGCGCGCTTGATCTGAGCTCATCATCGAATAACCGTTATTCCAGACCTGTCATTCGTTGAAAGTGTTATAAAGCATGAATCGCTTCTTGTGCCAGGGATTTGTTTTTATGGGTTCCATCAGGGCTCTCATCATCGAGGACAATCCGGGCGATGTACGTCTGATCCGGGCACAGCTAGCAGACCAAAACATCACCACGGTCACGTTCGCTAGGGCCGAAAGGCTCGGAGAAGGCCTGAACATGCTCTCGAACGAGCATTTCGACGTTGTGCTTCTCGACCTGAACCTTCCGGACAGCGGCGGACTGGACACGGTCAGGACATTCCTTTCGAAGAACAACGTGGTCCCGGTCATCGTCCTCACCGGGCTGGACGATGAGACCACCGGCCTCAGCGCCATCCAGGTGGGGGCGCAGGACTATCTGGTCAAGGGAAGGACCGACGGTGCACTGCTGGCCCGGACGATGCGCTATGCCATCGAACGGAAGAAGGCGGAGGAGGAGCTGCGCAAGAGCGAGGAAAAGTACCGCCAGCTGGTGGAGACCGCCTACGAGGGAATTTGGCTCATGGACGAGCACTCCATCACCGTTTTCGTGAACAACAAGATGGCCGAGATGCTGGGATACGCGCCTGAGGAGATGATCGGCAAGGGAATGATAACCTTCACCGACCCGGAGTGGAGGAAGCAGAAGCAGGACAAGGGGCTGGAGTACAACCCGGACCCCGCCATCGTCAACGATTTCAAGTTCCGCCGGAAGGACGGCACCTCGCTATGGGGCGTCGTTTCCACCCGTCGCATCCTGGACAACGCCCGCAACCACATCGGGACATTGGCCATGATCACAGACATCAGCGACCGGAAGCGCATGGAAGAGGACCTGCGCCGGGCCAAGGCCGAGCTGGAGAAGAAGCTCAAGGGGATCCAGGGGAAGCAGGACGCACCTGACGATCCCAGGTGATCCCTCTTGCAAATGCACGGTCCGAACGGGCACGGGGCATCGGCTGGGATGCTCAACCCTCCGCTCAGTCGCCGGCCATCCGACCGGAGGCCGGCCGCGGTGAACGACCGAAACGACACGTCCCGCCCGATCGAGCTGTTACTTGTCGAGGACAACCCCGGTGACATCAGACTGGCCAAGGAGATGTTCAAGGAGGCCAAGCTCAAGCTGAACCTGACCGTGGCGGAGGACGGCGTGCAGGCCATGGATTTTCTCAGGAAGGTCTGCAGCGATCCCCCGGATCCCCAAGCCAGAGCTGATCATCCTGGACCTTAACCTGCCGAAGAAGGATGGACGGGAGGTTCTGGCCGAGATCAAGACCAACGAGGAGCTGAAGCGCATCCCGGTGATCGTCCTGACCAGTTCGACCTCGGCCGAGGACGTGAACAAGGCCTATGGCGAGCATGCCAATTGCTACATCGCCAAGCCGGTCGACCTGGACGAGTTCGCCCGCATCATACGGCTCATCGAGGAGTTCTGGTTCAAGACCGTCATACTGCCCAGCCGCAGCCGGACCTAGAGCAGGCCGACGATGATGCGGTGCAGTACGTCCACCGTTATGCTCATGTTGCGGCCAGCGTCCTTAAGGTGATGGTAGATCTCGCGTTTCTTCATGGCCATGATGGGCTCGTCGCTGGCGAAGACCAGGGTCATGCTCCTCACGTAGGTCTTCTCGATGTCGTGCTCGTACTCGCGCAGCCTGCGGATGTTCTTCTCCGCTTCCTTGGCGTCGGATTTCAGCAGCAGGACCGACCGGGCCACCAGTTCGGTCCCGGTGAACAGGGAACGGGCCATGCTCATGGTGGCCTCATCGGGCTTCACCCCGAACGCCCTCATCTCATACGCGGTCGACATGGAGAAGTTCAGGATGTGGTCCATCTGCCTGGACATGGCGTAGATGTCCTGCCGGTCGAAGGGGGTGGAGAAGGCCTCCAGGAGCAGCCCTTCCATCTCCAGGCGAAGCTGGTCGCCCTTGTCCTCTTCCTTGATCAGTTCGATCGGGTCGGTAGCGGCGCCGGACTCCAGCCAGGCTGATCAGTGTCTTGACCCCCAGGGCGGTCTGGTCCGCCTGTTTGCTAAGCATTCCGTAGAAATCGTATTCGGAGGGGAACACGCGATCCAGTACGCCACGCCCCTTGCCGTCCTTTGTTTGCTTCGGTGATTCTTTCAAGTCATCCCCTCAAATGTTCAAACTGCCCTTCAATATGATATAGATGAGTCCAGAGATGACCGCGGTGAGCGGCATGGTCAGCAACCACGAGACCACCATATCCCTTCCCACCCTCCATCCCACCATCCGGGCGTTGTCCGCCGCTCCCACCCCGATGATGCTCGAAGCAACAGCGTGCGTGGATGAGACCGGTGCCCCGGCGGCGGTCGAGATCAATATCGCGGTGGTCGATGCCACCTGCGAATCGAAACTGTGCACCGGCCGTATGCGGTAGATCCTGCGGCCCAGTGTGGCCATGATCTTCCAACCTCCTCCCAGCGCCCCTACGGTCATGGCGCCTGCAGCGGCCAGCATAACCCAGAGGGGAATGCTGGTATCGGGCGCCCAGCCTGCGGAGGCGATGACCAGGACCATCATGCCCATGGCCTTCTGGGCATCATTGGCCCCATGGCTGAACGACAGGAGCCCGGAGGTAAGGTATTGGGACAGCATCAGCGGCCGGTTGATGGTGCGCTTGGCGTTGCGGAAGAGGACCTTGGTCAGCTTCAGCATGAGGAACCCGCCCACGAACCCGATGCCGACCGACAGGAACAGGAAGATGACGACCTTGGTTATGCCCACCACCTGCCCCTGGGACAGGAGCTCGTTCAGCCCCCAATTGATATGGTCCAGACCGGCCGCCGCCACACCCGCACCGATGAGCCCGCCCACCAGCGCGTGCGTCGAGGAGGACGGTATTCCCTTGATGAAGGTGACCAGGTTCCAGGCCACCGCCCCCACCAAAGCGGCGAAGATCACATAGACCATGGTGTTGTTCACGGTTATGGAGAGCAATCCCAGCAAGGTGAGCGCGACCGCCGTCCCGCCCAGCATGGCACCGGCGAACCCCCAGACGGCGGAAAGCACCACTGCCCTGCGCGGGGGAGCGGCCCCGCACGCGATCATCGTCGCCACCGTGGAACTGGCATCGTGGAACCCATTGGTAAACGAGAACACCAGGGCGAGGATCAACGCCGCAATGGCCACCACGAAAAGCATGAGCTCCATCCGACCCAGATTGTGATTAGCTCCCTGATAATGCTTGTCGTCCGGGTTACATCCGTCAGAGAGGAGCGCAGCAAGGAACAAGCTGATAAACCATGAGCTCCAAACGGATATCCCGGTCCTGATCGATGGCAAGTGGACAGGTGATGGAATGGACATGAGGGAGCGGTTGTTGAACGCATTGAGGGGGTCCGCTATAGACCGGATGCCGGCCGCCTGCCCGCTGCAGACCGGCACCTTGGACCTGATGCAGCTCTCCCGGGCCTACTGGCCGGATGCTCATCGGGACGCCAAGGGAATGGCGTTACTGTCGTTGGCGGCCAGCACCTTCGCCGGGGTGGAGAGCGCGCGCCTGCCGTTCGACGTGGTGATGGACGCCGAGGCGCTGGGGGCAAAGATCGACTTCGGAGGCCAGCTGAGCGCGCCATCGGTCAAAGAGCCGCTGATCCGTTCCCTGGACGAAGTGAGGCAGCTGGACCTGCCCGAGGTCCGGGACGCGGGCCGGATGCCGCTCGTCGATGAGGCCATTTCCATCATCCGGGAAAGGAGGCCAGACCTTCCCATCGTAGTCACCGTCAACGCGCCTTTCACCCTTTCGGCGCTGATCCGGGGGGAGGAGAAGGCCATGATGGACCTGGCCTCCCAGCCGGAACAATACCGCGACCTGGTCGATTTCCTGGCCCGGTGGAGCTCGTTCGTAGCGGCCCATTTCGTGGAGAGCGGTGCCACGCGATCACGATGGCCGACAGTGTAGCGGAGGATTCCATCCTCGGTCCCGACCTCTATCAGAGCTTCGCGCATCCAGGCCAGAGGAAGGTGGCCGAGGCGATCTCGGCGGGCGGCGCACCTTCGATACTGCACATATGCGGCGACATCCGCCAGACCACCGAGCAGATGGTCCGGTCCGGTGTGGATGCCATCAGCATTGGTCAGGGTACCAGCATATCCAAGACCAGGGAGACGGCCAAAGGGAGATGCCGGATTATCGGCAACATAGATCCAGGCACCGTTCTCCTGACCGGCACGCCGGAACAGGTCGAGGATGAGGTGAAGCGCTGCGTGGAAGAGGGGACGGACATCGCTGCACCAGGATGCGGCCTGTCCCCAAGACGCCCCTGAAGAACATCCAGGCGATGACCGATGCGGTTCGGAGATATGGCAGGAAACGCTAGATCTGGATACACAATTCACTGTTCAAAAGCGATCTCGCCTCGGCGGATGGTCCCGAAGGTCTCGGGGAAGTACGGCCGCCCATCACCCAGGTTTCAAAAATGATTAAAAATAGGGCGACGTTCATGGCCGCGATATAAGAAATAAGAGGCCTGTCCAAATGCTTAACCAGCAGCTCTCGGAAGCGTTCACGTTGTTGAGGAACAAGCGTCCCCTGGTCCATCATATCACCAATTACGTTACGGTCAACGACTGCGCCAACATCACCCTCTGCATCGGAGGGGCCCCGGTCATGGCTGACGCGGCGGAAGAGGTCGAGGAAATGGTGGCCATGGCCGGCGCGCTGGTGCTGAACATCGGAACCCTTAACGAGCGGCAGGTTAGGTCGATGCTCCTGGCCGGCCGGAAAGCCAATCAGCTCGGGATACCGATCGTCCTCGACCCGGTGGGCGCCGGAGCGACCAAGTACCGGACCGAGACCACGCGCACCCTGATGGACCAGCTGGACATCGCGATCATCAAGGGGAATGCCGGGGAGATCGGGGTCCTGGCCGGGACCGGGGGCATCGTCCGCGGGGTTGATTCGGGCGGCGTCACTGGCGACCCCGTCACCATCACCCGGGAGCTGGCAGGATCGTCCGGAAGCGTGGTGATAATGAGCGGGGAGACCGACATCGTGAGCGACGGGAAGGATACCTACCTAGTGGGCAACGGCCATCCGATGATGGGAAGGATATCCGGAACCGGCTGCATGGCCACCTCGATCGTGGCCTCCTTTGCCGCGGTCTCCAAGGACATGCTGGTTGCGTCCGTCGCGGCGCTGGCCTCCTTCGGTATAGCGGGAGAGAACGCCTCGCTCAAGGCCCATTCGCCGTTCTCTTTCAAGGTGGCGTTGTTCGACGAGACATCTACGCTTACATCGGGAATGCTGGCCGACAGATCGAAAGTGAGGTCGGCTAGATGAGGTACGGGCTGTACGTCATAACGGACGAGACGGTCGCGCACGGCCTAAGCCACGTGGAGATCGCCCGCAAGGTGGCCGAGGGAGGAGCGGACGTCATCCAGCTGAGGGACAAGGCCCGGACCGGAAAGGACCTGCTGTCGATCGCGGAGCAGATCCGGCAGATATCCAGATCTTCGGGCACGATGTTCGTGATCAATGACCGTCTTGACCTGGCCCTGGCATGCGATGCCGACGGAGTGCACCTGGGCCAGGAGGACCTGCCGGTGACGTTCGCAAGGAAGGTCTCGCCGCCCGGGTTCATCATCGGAACGTCGGTGCGGACGGTGCAGGAGGCGATGATAGCCGAGACCGAGGGGGCCGACTACCTTGCGCTCAGCCCCATCTTCGACACCGCGACCAAGTCCGACGCCGGACCGGGGAAAGGGCTGGACCGGCTGAAGGAGATCAAGTCGGCAGTCTCCATACCGGTGATCGCCGTCGGCGGGGTCGGCAGGGGGAACGTACGCCAGGTCATGGACGCCGGAGCGGACGGGGTGGCGGTCATATCGGCCATCGTCGGGCAGAAGGACATTGCCAGGGCGACGTCAGAGATGCGTTCCCTGGTGTACGGGACTGGCAGTAAAACTGCCTGAACCGGTCGTATCCCCTCATTGGCGTTCGCCGTCAACGTTTCGGCATTCGCCTCAAAATCCATTTAATATCGAGTCAGGCAATTCTGAGGTCGTGGTGTAAGTGAATCTGCGAGTCAGTGACCGTTCCAAGCTCATCGTCCAGTCGGAGATCAGGAACATGTCGATCGAGTGCACCCGGATCAAGGGGATCAACCTGGCCCAGGGCGTGTGCGACCTGGATGTTCCGCAGCAGGTCATCGATGGCGCTTCCGAAGGGATGAGGGAGGGATACAACCTCTACACCCGGTACGATGGACTTCCGATCATCCGTGAAGCGCTGGCCAAGAAGACATCCAGTTTCAACGGGATCAGGGCTGATCCGGAAACCAACATCATCGTCTCCGCGGGTGCGACGGGGGCGTTCTACTGCGCCTGCATGGCCCTGCTCAATCCCGGGGACGAGGTGATAGTGATAGAGCCGTACTACGGATATCACGTAAACACCCTGCTGGCGGTCGGTGCGGTCCCGGTCTTTGCCCGATTGGACCCTCCCGATTGGCGGTTCAGCACGGACATGCTCGAGGCCTTGGTCACCGAACGGACCAAGGCGGTTATCATCAACACCCCGGGAAATCCCTCCGGCAAGGTATACAGCAGAGAAGAGATCGACCAGCTGGCCGATTTTGCGGTGGAGAAGGACATCTTCATCTTCACCGATGAAATATACGAATACTTTGTCTTCGACGGGAGGAAGCACATCTCGCCTGGCTCGCTCCCCAAGATCGCCGACCGGACGATCACCGTCTCCGGTTATTCCAAGACCTTCAGCATCACCGGCTGGCGCATAGGGTACTGCGTGGCGCACGAGGAATGGGCCAGGATGATCGGGTACGTGAACGACCTGGTGTACGTCTGTGCGCCGTCGCCGCTCCAGGTCGGGGTGGCGAAAGGGGTGGCATCTCTGCCGCCCTCATACTATGATGAGGTTTGCCATTCCTACGAGGAGAAGAGGAAGAAGATCTGCGATACGCTGCACGATGCCGGCCTGGAGCCTTACGTCCCCCAGGGGGCGTACTACGTGCTGGCGGACGTGAGCGGGGTCCCGGGAACGGGCAGCAAGGACAAGGCCATGCACATTCTCCAGGAGAACGGGCATAGCGAGCGTTCCGGGGAAGGCGTTCTACCATGACGATGCCGGCAAGGACCTGGTCCGCTTCTGCTTCGCGAAGAGGGACGATATCCTGGACCGGGCCTGCGACGACCTTTGCAAAATGAAACGGGCCTGAACGGGGATCAAGTGTCTGCCACACTGTCATAAGGATCCGATTGAAATCAGACGAGGTCATTGCTCCGAAGCCGTCCCGGCCATCATTTCTTGGAACGGGCTTCCTCTTCCTCATACTTTTTCATCATCTCGGTCTTGTCCTTCCCTTCGAACTCGAGGAAATTTGCCAATGCCAGATAGCACTGGGGTGATGGGGACTTGCCTTCGTTCTCCCATTCCATCATCTTTTCGTGGGCGACCATCCAGACCGCGTCGTTTATGGTGACCGTCTGCGAGCCCTTCAGGTTCTGACGGGTCAGGTCGATCTGTTCCGCCGTTATTCCGAACGGGGACATGGTCTTGACCGCGAACCGCATGACCTGAAGGTCCTTCTTCCGGGCATCGAACATCTTCGCCGCATCCTCAGTGACGTAGGAGCGTTTCTTTGTGTCCGGATCGATGCGGGAGTAGGCCGTGTTATTGCAGGATGGGCACACCTTCTTAGAGGAGGTCGGCTTGATCATGCTGGCACAGTAGGGGCAGCTTACCAGGGTCTCCGTTTTTGCAGGCTTTGCGGCAGCCTTTGGGTGCTTCTTTTGGGGCTTGGGCCTGACCTTCTCCTTGGCGTTCACGGCCTCGTGCGCCTTGTTCAGAAGCTGGAAGAGGCTCTTCTGGAAGGACTTGTCTTTCTTATGTCCGGGATCAGGAACACGCGCTGTTCCTCGGGAACAGAGTAGTTGGCGGCGAACAGCACATGTTTCACCGGGCTCTCCAGGATATCGAAGGAACGCAGGTTGACGGTCTCCTTTTCCAGCGTCCGCAGCATGTACTTCGTCAGCTCGGACTCGAAGAGCTCCTTCTTTCCCTCGATGTGCTGCCTCTTCGAGAATCCGATCCCCCCCGAAAGCAGCATCAGTTCCGAGGTGGTCAGGCCCAGTCCGAACGAGCGCTTGGCCAGAAGATAAAGCGAGCTCACATCCTCCTCCTCTAACGGTTCTATGCTGGTCTGGAACTTCCGGAACAGGTCGATCCGGTTCTTCATAATGCTGCTGGCGATCAGCGCGCTGGTCGAGTATTCCAGGAATGAACCGTTCTTGTGGGCCTTCCTGAGCCTGAGTATCATGTCGAAGGCCTCTTCATAACGGCCAAAGAACAGGTGCCGCTCCAGGCCGTAGTAGAATATGAAGGCGTAACCTATGTCAATCTCCCGGTCGACATCCTTCAACCAATCGAGATAGACCCAACGTTGTTCCGGGGTCAATTTCTCATAGGAGGTGTAGTAGGATGGCCTTTCGACCTTGGAGGGGTCCTTCGGTTTGGTAACTGGGTTGTCGAAGCTTATCAGGCTCGGTTCGACCGCTCCTTTGAATGATATATTGAACGTGAAACCTTCAGTGTGGAAGGATATCGGTTCGCTGGAGAACAACTTTTTCTCCGACCCGTCCTTGAACCACAGCAGCTGCGTGACCTTTGATGGAATATCGTTTTGGATAAGTGACTCGAACGAGGTGCTCGTTCCCTTACGGGCGGGCTCTTTTTCACGAACGGTCTCGATCTTACGGACCGTCTCGACCTCTGGTTGGGCCTTGCCTTGGGATTCCGATGGTGACGGATCGGCGGGCTTACTTTCTATTGCTACCTCCTCAGATTCAGCTAGATGTTCAAGTTGAGCGAGAGGTTGGGACATTGTCGATCCCGTTTCATCCTGTTCCGATCCGACGAGCTTCTTAATAACCTTAAGGAACCCCACCTAAGTCACCGACAAAATATTTGCAAACTAGCATTTAACCATACTCTCCATTTCCTGAAATCTGAGAATATCGATTTCACGATGAACGATATGCTGGCATCATTTCATGGGACCAGACGAGTTCGAATCGTTGTTCTGTTTCATAAATAGATGAGAATGAGCTCAAACGCCCTGTCCCAATTCGGAACAGGTCTGGTAAGTTGGTTTGCCGGTCCACTCGGTCGTTCAGCGGCGTTCTGCCAATTTGTAGCCGTTGCCCTGAAAGACCGCCACCAGTTCACCGCTCTCAAACACTTTGACATCGTAGACCGACGTCCTCTTCGTGTCGCCGACCTTTTTGGCCACCGCCTCGAGCATTCCCCGGGCTGGCCTGATGAAGGTCATGCTGGCGAACATCGCCACCTGAAGCTCGGCGCCCAGGTTGGAGGCGATCGCGAACGCCTGGTCGGCCAGTGTGAAGACCGCCCCGCCATGGGCCGACCCCAAAGCGTTGTGCTTGTCGCTTGCATCCATGGTCACCCGGACCTCTCCATCAGATGAAATGCTGACCAGTTCGATGCCCAGCGGCAGTACGAAAGGCGCATGGTTCATCCGGCGGATCCGTTCCTTGATCTCATCCGGGAGCTCTACGCTATCTAGGTCCATGGAGCCGTTCTCCTCGGCCCGGTAAGGGCCAAACGGTTATTAATCGTTGACCGGAAGACCGGGCCCCGACCAGCCTCCGAACTGGCATATGACCGGTCACTGCGTCCGTCTCGGTCGTTACAGTTAATTATCGCTAGTCCTTTCCCGGGTCCAGTTATCGCGGTGAGACATCAATGGACGTATCTATGGTCAAGGTAGACTCGGCCAACGTCGACGATCTTGCAAGGATGATCGCGGAGCTTGCGGTCTTCGAGAACCTAGTACCACCGACCCGAGAGGCGGTTGAACGGCTGCGCAAGGATGTTGAATCCAACACCCCCTATTTCCATGCCTACATCGCCTATTCCGGGAAAGAGCAGGTCGGATACGTGTTCTATTTCTTTACCTACTCCACCCTGCTGGCCAAGCCCACCCTGTTCATCGAGGACATCTATGTGTCGGAGAAGTTCCGCAGGCACGGCATCGGCAGAAAATTGCTCGGGTTCTGCGCCGCCGAGGCAAAGCGCCGTGGCTGTGGAAGGATGGACTGGAACGTGCTCGATTGGAACAGCAAGGCGATAAGCTTTTATCAGAGCTGCGGCGCCACCGTGCACACGGAATGGAGCATGGTCCGGCTCAAGGAAGAGGATTTCAAGAACCTTCTCTAGGATCGTCGCAGCGTCCGTTTTAGGCCCTTCTCGTGGTCTGGATCATGTCCTTTCGGACGGGCAGCGCCATGGAATTGATGAGGGTCTTGCATATGGGGCAGACGACAACATCGATCTTCTTGTGATTGGCCGGTGATCTTTCGTAGTCACTCAGGTTCAAAACCCTTTGATTGACCATCTTAGAGTCCATCATCCCGCCGCCTTCCTGGATAAAAATGGTCCTGGATTCGTACCCATCGATGGCTTGCACTCCCAGCAGCTTGCCGATCTCGTCCGCATTTCGACCACACATGTAACAACGGTCTTCGGCGTCCAAATCGGGATTCGCTGCTTGGAGAGTTAGGATATTATCACCGTTGATAATAAGATGGAACCCTTCCATATTTATAGCTCGTCGACGAAGTTTGAGCTATGGGTCGGAAATGGAGGAATACATCGCAAGGCGTTTTCCTTCGAGAACGCATGCTTTAACAGAACTCCGCCGGGATATTCACCACGACCGATGGAACCAAAATCCGAATGTTGATAGCCAGGCTCGACCGGTTAAATAACCGCCCGCATCATCCTTAGCCGGAATATCGATGGGGCTGAACCGTAATAGAAGAAGGATCGCTGCATCGGCGGTCATGCTGGCCATCTTTCTGGTCGGATCATCTTTCTTGGGAAGTTTTCTTCTCACCAAGGAAGCGAATGCTGGCGGTCTCGACGTGGAGTGGAAGGTCGCCCTGCCTGATGGTCTGAAGCAGACGATGACGGCCAAGGATGGATCGTTCATCGTTCAAGGGAACGAAGGAATGATCCAGGACATAGCCCGGAACGGAACGGTCCTTTGGGCCCATGACGCCGGAGATTGCCGCGACCTATCGCTGGGACCGAACGGCGACCTGTTCTACATCGAGATAACGACGAACGGGACCCAATCGGTCGACTGTCTGCTGCCCAACGGAACTTTGAACTGGAGGTTCGAACCGCACCTGCTGAGGGACATCCAGGTAGGCTCGGACGGCAATGTCTACCTTACCGAACCATCTGCCCAGGTGACCCATCTGATATGTCTGACCCCGGAGCGAATGGTGGCCTGGATCTACACCTCGGTCGGACAGGACCTGTCAGTATATCCGCTTGCGATAATGGCGAACGGGACGGTAGCGTTCAGGAGCGTGATGTCCAATTGGAGCACTTCACTTAGTCCGGAAGGAAGCTTTGTCATCACCGAGGATAATCTGATCTCCCTTTCCAGCACCGGGACTGTCCAGTGGAAGAAGGACATACTTTCGGAGGCAGGGAACTTCACCAGTTGTGACGGACCGACGGTGGATGCGAACGGAACATTGCAGCTTTTCTTCCAAAAGGACGGCTCTCAGACGGCCATCGGACTTAACGCCGACGGTTCAGAGAGGTGGGTCGATCAGAAGGACCATTCCGCTTTCCCGGGGACCGATGGGCCTACGGATCGCCTTTATCTGGTCGAGAACTACGAGGACCAGCCCTGGGGCTATCCAGTCCATGAATGACCAACATCTCTTGCTGGAACACGACCACCGGGAAGCAGATCTGGCAGAGGACGCAGGATGGTCAGGCGGATAGGCCGGTGGCAGTGGGGAACGGTTCCGCCGTCTTTCTATTGAATAGTGGTCTTGTCTGCTACTCCGCCAATGGGAGCTTGGAATGGAACCTGGGGAAGCCAGACGCGGTTCACCCGGTGGCTGTTCCCGCAGGCAATGGGCGAACCGGGCTGCTCTTCGCGGAAGGCCCGACGCTGACGATGATCGACGGTGATGGGGCAAGCCTATGGCAGTACCAGTTCGATTCCCCGGTCGAATCGGTTTCGCTGGGCCAGAACGGAAGCTATGTGGCCATGACCCATGACTACGTGATCTCTATCCACAAGCCGGTGCTTTCCACCACGATGAACTATTTCGTTGTGCTTCTGGCGATCGACCTATTCGTCACTCTCATGTCCATAGTTAGGCTGGCGGACATGGTGTGGCCGCAGTCAAAGGCCCGGATCGACCGATGATCGGTCACGAGAACGGGTACAATTCACTTCAGGAGCCGATCGATCCGGCGGTCTATGTGCCTGAGCGTGCGGGTCATGAGTGGGTGGGGTCTGACCTCTATGGCGAGGGCTTCGCTGGGACACAGGTGGGTACATCTTGAGCATCCCCGGCAGCGGCGCTCGTTGATGGTCGCCTTGCGGTCCACGACGGAAATGGCGCCAAAGCGGCAAAACCCTTCCCTGACGCACGCTCCGCATCCCCGGCAGCGGTCGGGCCGAACCAGTATGTGGACTCCCGGGATGCGGGCATATCTTACGGCCAGTTCCTTGGCCGCTTTTGGGTATGCCGTGGTCGAGCAAATTGGTCCGATCGTCTTCGGTCATGACCCCAAGGAATAGGCACGGCCACTAATAGAACCATTGCGAACTATCACAAGGACCTGGGTAGAATCAGGGCAGGTGGCGTGAGCCGCGGAAATCTGCCCGACCGATCCCGAACAAGTCCTATATAGAAAACAAGGTCTTCTGGCATTGAACAAGTCTTGGGGTATCGAAGATGCTGAGGGCAACTGACGGAGGGTTGGGGTCTAGGGGCGATAAGGGACCGAAGGTCGGATCGGTCATACGGACCGCTGATAATTGGCATGCATTGCCGAAAGGTTTTGAGGGCGAGTTCGATGCCATAGTGAACGGGGGAGGCCCCTTCACAGATAGCTGCTACATTTTCAAGAAGGATTCCTACATCAAGTACGATTGGATCTCCGATAAGGCCGTGGCCGGGTATCCCAAGAAGATCGCCGGTAACTGGCCTGGGATGCCGTCGAGCTTCTCCAGCGACATCGATGCCGCGTTGAACGGGCAGGGGGCCTTTTCCGGGAACTGCTACTTCTTCAAAGGGGATTCCTACGTCAAGTTCGACTGGGTGAACGACCGCGCCTACCCCGACTGCCCGAAGAAGGTCGCAGGCAATTGGCCAGGACTTCCCGCCGGGTTCGAGGGCGACTTCGACGCCGCCATGAACGGAAATGGTCCATGCGCGGGAAAGGCCTACTTCTTCAAGGGCGATTCGTACGTTAGGTTCGACTGGCAGAATGACCGGGCCGACCCTGGCTACCCGAAGAGGATCGCGGACGGCTGGAATCTGCTTCCGGAGGAGTTCAAGCAGGGGCTCAACGCGACAGTGGAGGGTTTCGGTGCCTTCGTAGGGAAGGGTTACCTGTTCAAAGGGAACAGCTATGCCCGGTATGACTGGGCATCGGACCGCACCGAGTAGACGGGCGCGGTTCGGGTAGGGCTCGACTCCCTGACGCAACCTTTCCTTGAGGTTCTAGCCAGGGGTCGAACGGCACCGCTGCCATCAATCTTTAATAATCAGCGGTACGAAGATACACGCATGAAATTGGCGCACACGTCCGAGGGCAAGGTCACCGAGGGCCATCAGTTCCCAGTGCTCTTCGTTCACGGGGCTTGGCAGTCCTCATGGTTCTGGAGGGAGAAGTTCATGCCCTATTTCGCTTCAAAAGGGTTCGAATGCCATGCCCTGGACCTAAGGGGCCATGGTGACAGCGAACCGCTGCCCAGGATCAACTCGGCCGGACTCTCGGACTATCTCTCGGATATCGAGGAGGTGGCGAGAACATGCTGCCCAAAGAACCGATCCTTATCGGCCATTCGATGGGCGGACTTCTTTCCCAGATGTACATCAAGACCAACCCGGCCAAGGCGGCAGTGCTGCTTGCCTCGTGCCCTCCGTTCGGCATGAAGGAGACCTTCGGACGACTGGTCAAACAGCACCGCGGCCTGGCGCTGAAGTACCTGCTGACCCGGAACACCAGGGTGGCCATTCAGGACAAGGCGCTCACCAAGGAGTTCTTTTTCAGAAAGGAATTCCCGGACAAGATATTCGACGAGTACTACAGGAAGTTCGAGGTCGAATCGTACCAGGCGGTTAATCAGATGAGGAAGGGGATTGGAACCGCCGGACTCAATCCCAACAAGATCCCGGTCCACGTGATCGGTGGAGGGGACGACTATTTCTTCCGGCCCAACGAGGTCCGCGGGACGGCCTTGCTGTACGATACCGATGCCTACATCGCCGAAAGACAGGGGCACACCCTGATGGCTGAGACCGAGTGGCAGAAGACCGCTGATGAGATAATCAAATGGCTAGGAGATAAAGGCCTCTGATCGGCCAGTCGCCGTAGCCCTTGGACGACAACGATTCCTGCGAAATGCGCTGCTGCGGACCAAAAGAACAGGATCTCGGATATGCAGGACCGTCGACCATTGGCTCGGCAAATCATTAATTATCCATCGGTTCCGTTGTTTCAGCTCATGCCTGGAGCGAAAGGTACGAAGGAAGACCCCTGGGTCCTAAAGACCCCGTCAGGTGAGTCGGAGTTCACCGCCTATCGGGATGAGACCGCAAACCCGCCGGCCATCGTCGTGAACGTCGGAAAGACCGAACTAAGGTATCACAGTGAGCAGCCTGGACGATCTGCACGCGATGTTGAAGGCGAAAGGTGATTGGGTGCCGCTGGGCAACACCGACGAGCAAAAGCCGGCCAAGGAAGGCACGGTCGAAGCATGGGGCCGGTCCCCGGACAACCCGGTGGGCGGATGGTACGGTCTGAAGAAGGGGCTTCGGGGACGTTTTGCCACGTACATCCCGCCGATCATGGAAAACCTCGGAATGGCCGAGGTGGAGCATAACTCCCGGAACAATAGGATGAGGTCCAAGTAGACAAATCTGGGTTTTGTCCTCGGAAGCAAACATCTTCCCGTTCCTTCTTGAATGGCCGCCATTATTCGATCACGTTCGTTGGCAGAAGGCTCCGATTGTCAATGGCAAAGACGGATGTTTCTAATTGCCTGGTCGGGCCCGTTGTTCGATGCTTTCTTTTTCCACAACTGCTCCTTTTTAGAATCAGATGATATGAGATACCATCCACGACCTCCTTGTTACCAGCCGGAATTCCACATCCTAAAATATCTGCAGCTGGAGTATCAATCCATATCGTGATCCTATGAGAACCTGCATCCTGCTGATGAAGACGCCCTGCACCGAAGGGGAGTCCTGGCGCGTTGCCGAGGCCATAAAGGCAAAGGGCGACACGCTGTATCTTCTTGGGGACGCGGTGTTGATATGCCGCCGCGGTTACCGAGGCCACCCATCGACGATAGTGAGCACTGCCGCGGACCGGGCGCGAAGGTCCTGGCGTCCGCCCGCGACCTGAGGGCTCGCGGCATCAGCGACGGCGAGCTGATGGAGGCGGTCGAAGTCCTCGAGGACCTGGAAGGCTCCTTCGTGGAGGAAACGATGGAAAGCGCTGATGAGGTCGATCCGCTTGGTGAACCGGAAGATGCTCGCCCTCATCCTTACTTCCGCTGCTTACAGCAACCAGTATGCAGACCACATGTGCCGTGTGGCGCTCCGCGCACAGGAGAAGGGATACGAAGTGGAGATATTCCTGTTCGGGGCGGCGGTCCGTTCAGAGCTAGGTGCTCATGGCCCGGAGGACCGCTTTCCGGTCGGGGCGAAGATCAGGGAACTGATGGATAAGGGGGCCAAGGTCTACGGCTGCCGGTCATGCTTTTCATCAGATGGTTACGGGCCGGAAGGGACAGCTCCGAAGGGTCCGCATGACCTTGAGGCATGGAAGGTAATGGAAGGTGTGGAGATGGTTCCTGACTCCAAGCTGGTGGATGTAATGGCCAGGGCCGACCGGGTCCTGTCGTTCGGAGGTGGTTGATTGAACAGATTGGTCATTGAATCGTTCACGCTCCCTACGGAAGGGAGAACGCGCATGCAGGGATGAGCATTGCGAAATCATGGGCCACTGCTGGACGCAAGGTCATCGTCGCGCTTCACAATGACGGCGTCTATGCGGCCAAGAAAGGGCAGATGGACACAAGGAAGGAGATCGGCATGCCATCCATCGAAGATCAGATCAAGGCCATCATCGGCGTTGGAGGACGGGTTCTGGCCGACCAGTTGTGCATGGAGGTGCGCGGCCTGACCGCGGACATGCTGAACGAGGGCGTGGAGGTCTCAGACGGCGACGACACGGTGAAGCTGGTGCGCAGGGAGGGCGAGGCTGTTCTGACGTTCTGAATCCCTTGGTCGAATGCTCTCTTTCAAGCGGTACAAATTCTCAGTGCCTGCCGTAATGCTCTCCCAAGGAAGCGAACGACCTCTTCGGGTCCCAGGGCAGTCCCGGATATGCCGTTCCCTGGCGGTCCGAGTAGGTCTTCACGATGCTGTAGCTGGCCATGTCGAAGATCGAACATCGGGTCATCGCTGTACGGGTAAGTGGGACTGACGAACGTGAAAACGAAGGCGCCGTCGATCCCTCCTCCTCGAATATCTGCAGCAGCCGAGCACCGTATCTTGACTGGGCCTCCTCGTCCCGAACGAACCGTCCATTGAGCCGAGGAGGGTCCTTGCTCCGGTCCATATGGCCCATCCGTAGCCTCCCTTGTCCTCTGCACCTTGTACGTGCAGCAGCCGAACTCCGTGACCGCGACCGGTTTGCCGCCCTTCTTGTACCCTCTGAGCCTTTCCCGGTACGTGTTTCCTCTTGTTCCCTGCGTGCCGATAATAGTCGATCCCCACCAGGTCGAAGGGCGACCAGTCCACCTTTTCCCAGGGGCCCGAGGCATAAGTGATCTGGCCATGGAAGACCTGCCTGATATCGGGGACCGCTCCGGAAAGGAAATGGTTGAGCCGCCGATTGTATGAACCCTTGACCAGGGTGCTCTTCGACCAAGAACCGCCAGGGTTTCATGAAGGTGCCCATCCGATCGAACGAGGTCTTGCCATCCACCAGGCCTTTCATGAAGAAGGTCAGCTCACATCCGGCCACAAATACGATGTTCGGCGATATGTTCCTTAGCTTTTCCGCGGCCACGGCGCATTCCTTCAGATAGGCCATCATCTCCTTCTCGGTCGCCTCCACGTATGCCGAGAAGACAACCTCCAGCCCTAGTTGCAGCGCGGACTCGGAGGCCTGCACCAGCCGGCCGATGTCCTGACCGGATATCCTTACCGAATCGCACTTCAGGTCGTTCCGGATGATCTCCAGTTCCTTTCGCACCACTGTAAGATCGAATTCTTTCCGGGATGATGACGCCTTGCCCCGGGTGTTGGTCCCTACGTCGTAATTTATGCCCCTTCTCATCTCCATCTCACTTCCCAAGCAGAAGCGCAACTCCGTTGCAATGAACTTTCGCCTCCAGCGAGCGATTTGTGAATGAAGATGGTCCCGAAATCAAGCACGACATGTCCCAAGACGAAGATCGATTCGAATGAAATATCTCCGGATCCGTCAAGGAATATCTTCGCCTTTTCCGATGTTTCGTATCCCTTTTTTCGCTATCGTAGGGTGCGACGTAATAAGTATACGAGGGACCGAGCAGTCGACAAGGTGACTTTGTTTGAAGTTCCACGTGGAAATGGTCGTCAGAGACAACTTCGATCCTATGAGCGCAGTACCGGTACAGAAAATGATCTTTGCCCACCTGGGATCAAACTTATGGAATCTGGCCGGGTAACAGACCACGGAATTTTCTCGGATGAACGGGGCGGTTTCCTGATGGTGGATGCGCAGACTCCGGAGGAATTGTTCGACATGTGAGCCCATTGGGCGATGCGATGAGGATGAGGGCCCAACCCTACGTATCCATGACGACCTTGAAGTCATTCTTCGAAAACTATGAGAAGACCATAGCAAAATGAGCTCTGGTCTTCGTGGTAAAATATTGGTCTGGCGACGACCATCGATGCGATAATCGACGGGAAGCCAGCAATTTTCTATCTTTGGATATTGACCCGTGCAATTTAGAACGGAACTGGAAGCGGATCGATTGGGGTACGGCTTCACTGGACGAATATCAATACACGATAGGGTCTTCAGGAACGCGCACTCGGTCTTGGTGGCGTCATACCGGGTTATGCAGTCAATGACCTCCTTGGCCAGGAAAGTTGAGTCTAATGACACGGTCTTCCTCCCTTTGCTGGATGGCAATTGCCTGATATCCTGAAGGCAGATCGTTGATCTTTTCCGGTCCGATCATGACATACCTTTCGTTCTCAGATTCCTGTACCAAAACCTTTTGCCTAACGACGTCCAGCGGTCCTTCTTTGACCGATGTAAGAACGTTGTAAGGTAGTGGCATTGACCAGACTGTCACGTAGATCAAACGCTATCTTGATAACATGGAATTCTTCGCCGTCCGCACTGCATTTGGCAATGTACTGCGGGCATTTCTTGATTATAGTGGTACCTTTCCGATCGTGCCCTTTGTGAACCGTGGAACAATATTTTTCGATCGCTGCGCATAAACCGATGCAGATCAGATGTAAGCACCGCATCTTCGGATTCGAGAGAATTCTCTGATATTGACCTCAGGAACTCCTTGTCCCCGAGGCCGCTGGATGTTTGCTGGTTCTCGTTCTGCCTTGGCTCGCACTCTAAAAACTGAACCAATCCCGCTTGTTTTTTTTAATCTCTGAAAGGAATGATTGAAGAGCCTTGCTCATTGTCCCGGCGATGAATTTCATTGCTAATAATGATATTTGCCCTACAATATCGGAAATTGTCAACAAAATCATGGAATATTGAGGAAAGATAGGCCTGAAACGACCCAAATCTGCCCATATGCTAGTATCGATATGGGAGGAGCGGTCCCGTTTCTGGAGACCGCCCGGGATCGTGCTGTGAATAACGAAAAGAACCCCGCCGGATTCATCCTGCCCGGCACCCAGCCGCCAAGATATAATGGCACCGCGGTACGACGGCACAGCGTTACAGCGGCACTGCGAAGTGCATGCCTGAGGGGCACAATATGTTTCGAATCCCACCGTTTCTTTTTCTTGCTGCTGGCCGCGGTGCTTTTGGCCGGGGCTGCTGGCACGTCGCGCTTGATCAGCGACGACGAGCCCGCCGCCAAGCCGGCTGCCGATGTGGCTGACCACCCCGGCCTCGGTCGTTCCGGCGGGTAAAAACGTCACCGCGGCCGTGCGCGAGCTGCGCGACATTGCCGAGCGCCTTGACGACTGGAGCGCAAGCCTCATTCGATCAGCACCGAGGGTGCCAACCCGCGCTGGGTGTCGGGG